>NZ_KV817757.1:620-83694 GCF_001814765.1 Enterococcus sp. HMSC061C05 | reverse complement strand
AAAGTGTTCTTTACTTTTGTCTCACGCTCTTTTTTTGTTATATTCGTCTTTTCAGATCCTTCTCATGGACCATTCATTCAACTAAACATCGGTAGTTGAACATCTAATGTTCCAGTCACTTTTATAAACGATTCAATACTTCATCCACATTTTTGATCATCACAGATATCGTACCATCCGGATTATTCACAAATTCAATCAAATCTGGGTTGCGATATACATCGACTGGTACAATCAGTTCGATTCCGTTTGATAGTTTAAATTTTTGTTTTCCAAATTTTTTCTCAGAAATTTCTTGTACTTCTTTTACAGGGGGGGCTTCTGGGACAAACCCTTGCTCCTGTACTTCTTCTTTAAAAGCCAGTTTTGCCGTAATGTTTTCCTTGAAGACTTTTTCTGCGATCATCTCATGATCCAACCGTCCTTTTTCTTCTATCGTGTCATAGACAGCTTCTTTTAAATCAGCCATGATATCAAATTCTTCTGTCTCGAATTTTTTTCCGAGATGCTTGGCTACTTTTTGGATCACTTTTACGTTTTCCTCTAAAGAAGGTGCAGGAACACTTTCGATCACTCTTCCAGAAAAATAAAGCTCTTTTTTACCGGAAAACTCATATTTTTTTTCAATCAATTCGTAGGTCCAATCGGACAAGTTCACCGCGAAGGCTTCATCTGCTTTTTGTGTTTTCGCGCCTAGTATTGCTCGGTTCAAAATCAAACGGTTGTCAATCCCTACTTCGTCTGCTTCAACAAAATGCGTATAAGCCTCACGATAATTGACTTTCAATAAAGATAGGTACATCACTGTATCTAATTCATACAAAACAACAAATACATCTGCACTTGGCGCCTCTTCACTTTCTTGGTAAATATCGAACCATCGCTGAACGATTGCTTCACTTGCTTCCACAAAATTTTCTTGAGCGATTTTAAGTGATTCAACGATCATGCTTTCTTCTGCCAATTGTCCAGTTTTCGTTTGGGCAGAAGAGATTTTTTGGATTTTCTTTTGAAGAAAATCACGAATATATTCTTTTGTCAGATCCAGCTCTTTTTGTGAAAAGACCGGCGAACCCGTTTCTCTGTCAATAATATGCAGGATTGCTTTTTTTAAATAGATATCCATTTCCTCATTCCCTTCTGTCCTAGTTTACGGAAAAAAAATCAAAAATGCCAGAATCAAAATCATTTTCTTTTAAACAAAAATTTCAATAGTAGAAACAAAATGGATTCTTTTTTTTGGAAAATGCGCTAAACTTATAGATGAACGAATAAAAAAGGAGCTGAAAGTATGAATTCATTAACAAGCACGTATCGTCTATCAAATGGTTACGAAATTCCAATAGTAGGATTCGGCACATGGCAAACGCCTGACGGGGATGTCGCTGTTTCCTCTGTTAAAGAAGCACTGGCTGCAGGTTATCGCCATATCGATACTGCCCAAGGATACAAGAATGAAGAAAGTGTCGGCCAAGCGATTAAGGAAAGTGGCATTCCTAGAGAAGAGATCTTCCTAACAACAAAGTTATGGAATGCCAATCACAGTTATGAACTTGTGATGTCTTCTTTTGAGGAATCATTAAAGAAACTCCAAACAGATTACGTAGATCTGTTCTTGATTCACTGGCCAAATCCAGTTGCTTTTCGTGATAATTGGGAACAAGCAAACGCAGATACATGGCGAGCATTTGAAGAACTGTATGAAGCAGGTAAAATCAAAGCAATTGGTGTCAGCAATTTCTTGCCCCACCATCTAGATACACTTGCTAAAACAGCAAAAATCATGCCAATGGTCAATCAAGTTTTCCTTGCACCAGGTGAATTACAGCCAGCTGTAGTTGAGTATGCAAAAAAACATGAGATGATCCTTGAAGCATACAGCCCATTAGGCACTGGGAAAATCTTCGATGTACCTGAAATGAAACAAATCGCTGAAGCGCATGACAAGACGATCGCACAAGTTGCTTTACGTTGGTCATTGCAACACGGATTCCTTCCTCTTCCTAAGTCAGTCACACCAAGCAGAATCAAAGAAAATACTGAACTGTTTGATTTTGAATTGACAGAAGAAGAAATGAAACAAATTGATCAATTAGATGGTGTAGTTGGCAAGGCAAAAGACCCAGATACTACCCAATTCTAAGTCGAAAGGTGATTTTATGGATCCAATCGAACGCTTGAATTCTCTCTCGGAAGAAGTCATTCAGACTTTTCATTCCGATTTTGTCTTTTTGATCGATGCAGAGAAGATCCAACATTTTCCTGCAAGAAACTGGACACATGATCAAATTATCGAAGAGCTAAAAAAACGGTTCGATCATTCACTAATGGTCACAACTTGGCACGAACACGAAGTCATTTATTCACCTGAGTTACCTGTTTTTGCCTTGATACCGAAAAGATAAAAAGATTGGAACAGGTTATGTGAATAGATAACCTGTTCCTTTTTTTTATTTTTCTTTCAAAAAATGGAAAAATAAGCAAATTTTTCTGTTGTAATTTGCGTATACGCAAGTTTTTTTGCATTACTCCTTTTCATTTGGCTTTTTTTTTCTTATAATCGAAAGGGTATGAGCGAAGGAGAGAACATATGAAGAAAAAACAGAAACAAAAATTATTAAATCAATTCCGTCCTTCATTGGATGGTGTAAGAGGACAGTTATTCCGTTCTCTAGAAGATGAAAGCTTGAGACGTTATGGTTTGCCATTACAAGTCATGCTTGATCCCAAAAACCGTCAAATCTTAACGATCGGATTAGCTGGAAAAACAAATGAAGATACACGAATCAACGTGCCTATCGATGATAATTTCAATACTGTATTAAAGCGGATCCGTTCGGGAGAAAACGGTATTTTCGAACGATTCCGTGACAATCTTCTTATTGAGATCGTATCTTACTGGAATGATCAACGATTGAAAAACGATGAACCAACTGCACAAACCGTTGCAACACCAGTGACAGAAGAAACAGTCAGTGTGCCAGAAGAAAAAGTGGAAGAACCAAAAGCGGACACAACTGAAAATACACGCTCAACTGATACGAATGCCGCTTTAAGTTTTGCTGATTTTTCAAAAGCTGTTGCTGAGTATCCTAAATTTTACACAGAACAAAATGAACAAGAAGTAGTTATTTATGAAAAAAATGCGGATGAACCTCGTAAGTTAGCAACTATTTCTATGACTGCTGAAAATGAATTTGTCATCGAAAAAGCACTTGAACGAAAATACAAAGTCAAATTGACTTTGATTCCTTTAATTGAACAATTTGCAGCGACAGCGATTACCGATAGATAAAAATTCTATTTGTCACAAAAGGCTGGAATCGAAGATTCCAGCCTTTTTAGTCATATAATAAATAGTTAATATTAAAAATATATATCCGAATATAACAATAGATTCGTGCTTTTTTCAACTTTTTTCTTGTCTATTGCATGTCCTCTCTGTGAATGACAAAGCGTTGTCTTTGCGCATGTTCCAAAGGTTGCATACGCAAAGGACGATTATCTAAATATATGTCGTTTTGCACAGTTAAGACTCGTTGGCTCCGAACACTTTGTAGATAATAAACATCCCCATTTACATGCTCTTCCCTAGCTGGTATCAATCGCCATCTTGCCCGAGTCAAGAAACCACCGATCATCTCTACGTCACGAGATGAGATATCTTCTGCTAGAAGATATCTTGGATTTGCCAGACTTCTTAGGATATATGATCTTGTCTGTTCATCATATTCGAAAATCCATTTTTGATTTGAATGACCTCGATTTCTAAATATGATCCCAGTATTGTTACTCTGATTCCAGTCTACTACTCTCCAAACATCTGCTTGACATTGAATAAAAGCGATATAGCCATGGTATTTGTCTCTGCTTTCAGTATCTTTTAATAAACGATGATTGATGTCAATAATCGCATTGACGAGCTTTTCGCTTGGGTAATCGCTAGGAACGATTCCTATGTGTCTGATATTTCTATGTAATATACGATGATAGGTAAAAGGATTGGTTACTGCTGCCTACCCTTGTACGCCGCTCCAAAATCCGTTTGCACTTAAAAAATTGATATATTTAACACCGTTCGTCCCTCTACTTTGATTTGCTCTATCAATTTGCTGCTCGACAGCCCATCGTTTATCATTTGGATTCACTGGATTCCAATAGTCTTGTATATCAAAACTTGACGGATATGGGATTCCGACATTATTTCCCAAGAAATTACGAAAAATGACGATTTTTCCTCGTGTCTCGCTAAGAGTCGGATTAGCGTTTCCATAATAAAAGTAATCTCTCCAGCGACTATCTTGTAAATATCGTGTATTAAGAATATGGTTGAATATATGGTCATTTTCACTACTGTATTCTTGTTTCAATCTCATATAGACTACTTCTTCAGGATTGTCACGAAGAAAGGCCACTGTTTTATTAAGTACATCACCGAAATTCTGGTTTAGATAGTACCTGTCGTGATGCATCGTAAAAACACCATCAATGGCACGTGCACGTATATCTAAAAAACGTATTCCATTGTCAAGTTGCTTGCGGATGTCGATACTTTGTGTTCTCACATAATCACTGAGTCCTCCTCTATAAGTTGCTGTCGCTGAATTGTGTGTCCCTGGAATAGATAATTCTAATAGACGTACATCATCTCTTAACTGACTCATCCAATTCCGATTATATGTACGAGCTGTCCAAGATTCGGTAGTCATATTGGCATAAGAGATTTGGACTTTATAACCTAGTAAAAACACCCCAAAACAGATGCTCAGTAGTACGGTAAGTTTTTTCTTATTCATAAGTTCTCCATTCTTTTTTATTTTGTGCGCACACTTAATTATAGCTAGAAAAATATTCTAACAATGAACGCATTTTTCTCGTAAAAGAAAAAAAGGCAAGATCTGCAGTAAATAAAATAACTGCAAATCTTGCTTTCTTCCTCTAAAGATACTTTTTTATTTTTCTCGGATTTTTTCCAATAGCTGTATAGCTGTCTGCTGATTCATCTTTTCTGCTTCACGTAATTTTTGCGCAACTTGCTCGATTTCCTCACCAACTGCCCCAATTGAGATCGCTAATGAACGAGCTTGAAGCCCCATGTGTCCTTTTTGGATTCCTTCTGTAACTAATGCTCGCAAAGCAGCAAGATTTTGAGCTAACCCTACAGCAGCCATTACTTGCGCTAGTTCCTTGGCTGAATCGACATCTAGCATAGCTAAGGATACTTTAGCTTTTGGCAGGATATTAGAAGCTCCGCCCACTGTAGCCACAGCCAAAGGCACTGTTAACTTCCCAACTAGTTTATTTTCTTTAATCTGCCAGTCTGTTAATCCTTGGTATAATCCGTTTCTTGCCGCATAGGCATGGATCGAAGCACTTACCGCACGTGTATCATTTCCTGTAGCTGCTACTACAGCTTCTATACCATTCATGATTCCTTTATTATGCGTCGCTGCACGATACGGATCAAGCTTCGCGTATTCCCCTGCTTGCTGGATTTTTTTAGCAATTTGTTCACCAATTTCTTTACTTCTTCCTAAGCGTTCAAAGGGGATTGCACAACAGGCAGAAGCCAACGATTCTGTAGCAAAATTACTTAAAATACTGAATAGAATCTCTTCCTCAGGGAACCATTCCCGTAATTTGTTTGCTACGCTCTCAAGAATCGAGTTGATCATGTTGGCACCCATTGCATCTTTTACATCCACTAAAAAATCAATAGATAGGTAGGCATGGAAACTTCCCATAAATTCCCGTGTAGAGATATCTTGAACACCGCCCCCGCGTTTCACGATGGAAGGATAGCTTTCATTTGCACAAAGAATCAGTTCTTCTTTTCGATGATTCACTGCATTGATCACTGCTTGATACTCCGATTTTCCTGATAGAACGATTTGTCCGCGCATCAGCCGTTGAGGTGTTTCTGCACAGATATTTCCGCAGATTTTTGCGCCATTGCTTGCAGCTGCAATAACAGATGGTTCTTCTGTAGCCATCGGGATCCATTTTTTCTTGCCATTGATTTGGAAATTTTGTGCAATGCCCATTGGGATTTCCACTTCGCTCACTTGGTTTTCAATCATATGATCTGAGAGCTCTTCAGAAAGTGTTTGTTCCTCAAAAATCAGTGCATTTTCCTGTGTCAATACACCTTTTTCGACTAATTGACTGCGCCGTTCAGATGGCGTGAGCTGATAGAACTTTTTTTTTTGCAAATCCTCACGTGTTTGCTCCGTATTCGCTTCTAACAAGACTGCCAAGCCTAAACCTCCGCCAACACATAATGAAGCAATCCCGTATCTCTTCTGCTCACGAAGCAATCCGTAAGCTAACGTGGTCAAAATCCGTGCACCGCTTGCCCCAATTGGATGTCCTAATGCGATTGCTCCTCCATAGATATTGACCTTTTCTTCATCTAACTGTAGTTCTCGATTGACCACGATAGATGAAGCCGCAAATGCTTCATTGATTTCAAAAAGATCGATCGTTGGTAAAGCTATTCCTGCTTTATCTGTCAATTTTTGAATGGCTGTGATTGGAGCGATTCCCATGATGCTTGGATCAATACCAACTTCCGCTACTTCTTTGATGGTTGCCAAATAAGGCAGATTATTATTCTCTGCGTATTCTTTGGATGCAAGGATCACCACTGAGGCACCGTCATTCAATGGAGAAGCATTGCCTGCTGTTACTGTTCCTTCTTCCGAGAATACTGTACGTAATGTACCCAATTTTTCCAATGTACTATTTCCACGAACTGCTTCATCCTCAGATAACACGTCTTCAGCAGAAATCTTGAGCGGAATGATCTCCTCAGAAAACATGCCAGCTTCAACAGCTTGAGCTGCTTTCAATTGGGATGCCAAGGCATAACGATCCTGTTCTTCTCTGCTCACAGAAAATTGGGTTGCCACATTCTCTGCGGTTAATCCCATATGTGCATTTGAAAATGCGTCAGTCAATCCGTCGTTGACCATACTGGAAATTGGTTCGCCATATTCATTTGTTTCTGACTGATAGGGTTTCAGCATAGGTGCTTGTGACATACTCTCTGTTCCGCCTGCTACCACAAGCTCTGCTTCACCTAATTGGATCAGTTGACGTGCTAAAATCACTGCTTTCATACCAGATCCACAAACTTCATTGATTGTCATTGCAGGGACATCCACTGGGATACCGCTGTTCAAAGCAATTTGTCTAGCAACATTTTGACCATTACCAGCCTGCAGGACATTCCCGAATATTACTTGATCTATTTTATCTTTTTTCAGTTTTGTTTTATCTAATAATTCTTTGGTCACAAGTGTGCCTAATTCAACTGCAGTAAATGAACTTAAACTTCCGCGATACTTTCCTATCGGCGTCCTTGCAGCATCTATCATTACGACTTCTTTCAAGTAAGCCACCTCCTACAAAAATATACCATTCTTTGCTATAAAAACAAATAGCTCATGTTCCAGTTAGTTTTTTCTAAGATTAAATTTTAACAATCCTTAAATATTCGCTTTTTTATATTTCTTTTAATCTTTTTATGATACTTTAGTAAAGTAAGTTTTTTATCATGAGTAAAGAGGTGTTGAAATGAAAATAGGGATTGATCGTCTTTCCTTTTTTATTCCTAATTTATATTTAGATATGACAGAATTAGCAGAAAGCCGTGGAGATGACCCTGCAAAATATCATATCGGTATTGGTCAAGACCAAATGGCAGTCAATCGTGCGAATGAAGATATCATTACACTAGGGGCAAATGCTGCCAGCAAGATCGTGACAGAAAAAGACCGTGAGCAAATCGACATGGTCATCGTCGGAACAGAATCCGGGATTGACCATTCAAAAGCGAGTGCGGTAATTATCCACCATTTACTAAAAATCCAATCTTTTGCTCGTTCTTTTGAAGTAAAAGAAGCTTGCTACGGTGGCACCGCAGCTTTACACATGGCAAAAGAATATGTCAAAAATCATCCAGAACGAAAAGTACTAGTCATAGCAAGTGATATTGCTCGTTACGGCTTGGCAAGCGGGGGTGAAGTGACGCAAGGTGTCGGTGCTGTTGCGATGATGATCACTCAAAATCCGCGTATTTTATCGATTGAAGACGACAGCGTATTTCTGACAGAAGATATCTATGATTTCTGGCGTCCAGATTACAGTGAATTTCCTGTTGTCGATGGACCTTTATCTAATTCTACGTATATCGAATCGTTCCAAAAAGTTTGGAATCGACATAAAGAATTATCGGGTCGAGGACTCGAAGATTATCAAGCGATTGCTTTCCATATCCCATATACGAAGATGGGAAAAAAGGCATTGCAAAGCGTATTAGACCAAACAGATGAAGGAAATCAAGAACGGCTACTGGCTCGCTATGAAGAAAGCATTCGTTACAGCCGACGAATCGGTAATCTTTACACTGGTTCATTATACCTTGGACTAACTTCTCTACTGGAAAATTCGAAATCATTGCAGCCAGGAGACCGCATTGGTTTATTCAGCTACGGTTCTGGTGCAGTAAGTGAATTTTTTACAGGTTATCTGGAGGAAAACTATCAAGAATATCTCTTCGCGCAATCTCATCAAGAGATGCTGGATTCTCGAAAACGAATCTCTGTTGACGAATATGAAACGATTTTCAGCGAATCGCTTCCTGAACATGGAGAAAGCGCAGAATATACATCAGACGTACCTTTCTCGATTACAAAAATTGAAAATGATATTCGTTATTACAAAATATAATACACGCATAAAAAAGATCCCTTCACGAAATGTGAAGGGATCTTTTTTTGTCCTTGGACCAGAGAAGCAATCGATAGGTCAACCTAGTCGTACTGATGATTTCTTGTTTTTCACTGAATAGTTTGCGAATATATCTAGTCATAACAGGATCTTTTGCGTACTCTTCATAGTACATCTTCATCCACTCTTCAGTAATTGATTCCTGTGCAAAATAAGTAAAATCTTTTTTCTTTACTTTGAATCCTTTATCAATTAAATATGATTCAAATTGATCCATGATAAATGGGGTTGTATTAGGATCTTCTTCTATCATTCCTAGTTGCTTTTCGATAGGATAAAAAACATCATCGATTGATTCCACTACTCTCATTATCACGCACCATTTGCTTGACTTTTTCATCAGTTTTTCTAATTGATTGGGATGTGTCAAAGCTGGGTTTGCTGCTGTAAAAACCACTTCATATGTCTCACTGGATTGGATAAATTCTTCTAATGATCGTTTGATAAAGAAAACATTTGATAAGTCAATTTTTTCTGCTTCTTTTTTTGCATTTGCTAACATTCCTGAAGAAAAATCAATCAAATCGTAGTGATTAACTTCTTTTGCTAAAGAAAGAAATCTGCCAGATCCTCCGGCAACGTCTGCTACTATTTCAGCAGGCAGGACTTTCTCCGACTTCAGATATTCTCTTACATCTTCTGCAATAGTTGTTTGTGATTCTTGCTGGATTTCATAATATTCTTCCGCAAAATCATCCCATTCTTTTTCATTCATTTGAATCCCTCTAAATTTTTGATTTTTGTTAGATATTTTCACTTTTCAGAATAAATCATTCTCCTCTTTTATCTATTATATCTCTTTTGATGAATAAAAAAATGTTTTGCTTTCCGTCTATTATAAATAAAAAAAGACTGTGACAAACGTCGTGTCACAGTCCCTTATTCCGAATAAACGGTGTTCAATCAGCTGACCTTTGGTATTAGCTGAGCAAACGGCAAAATATGAGGAACTATTTTTCCGTTTGTTTCTCTAATACTCAGATCAGAAAGCTGATTTCACAACCTCCTTGATTCGTTTTATTTATTTCCTTGTACTCGTACAATAATCAATTTCGTGATTTCCATCAAGATGATTGTCACAAGGGCGATTCCCATACATGTAAAGACTTCTGTCAATCCAAATGCTGATGGGATAGAGAAGACTTCTTTCAGTCCTGGAATCATTGTTAAGCAGTAAAGCGCGCTACATACAACTACAGCTAGTAAGACACTTCTGTTAGAGAAGAACCCTGCTTGGATAGCTGTTTGTGTATTTGAACGTGCTGGGAATGTTTGCAATGTCCGACACCAAATCAATGTTGAAAATGACATAGCTACACCGAATTCAGGTGAATGTTGCATGCCAAGCCATTGAGCGAAGATAACAGCAATCCCAATCAGCACACCACGATACGTTACAGAAATCAATGTTTTGTCCGTAAAGATTCCTGAATTTGGATCTCTTGGCGGACGATTCATCGTAGCGGGTTCTGCTTTTTCTGTACCTAATGCAATCGCTGGCAGTGAGTCATTGACTAAATTGATGAACAGCAGTTGTAATGCTGTAAATGGATTGGACCAGTCAGCAACTAAGGCAAAGATGATCGCAATGATCGCACCTAAGTTTCCGGCAAATAGATAAGAAATAGCTTTTTTGATATTGTCAAACACATTACGTCCTACTTCTACTGCGCTGACAATAGAAGCAAAGTTGTCATCTGTCAATACCATCGCTGCTGCATCTTTTGCCACATCTGTACCAGTTCCCATAGCAATCCCAATGTCTGCTTGTTTCAATGCTGGTGCATCATTTACGCCGTCACCTGTCATAGCGGAGATATGACCTTTATTTTGCCAAGCACGAACGATACGGATTTTATTTTCAGGAGAAACACGTGCATAAACGGTGACTTTTTCTAACACTTCGTTTAGTTGCTCTTCTGTTAATTCATCTAATTCCGTTCCAGTCAGAGCTAAGTTTCCTTCTTCAAAAATCCCGATTTGTTTTGCGATAGCAACAGCTGTTGTTTTGTGGTCACCAGTAATCATGATCGTTTTGATTCCTGCACTTCTTGCTTCTGTCACTGCTTGAGTGACTTCAGCACGTGGAGGATCGATCATAGCAAGCAAACCAACAAGGATCAAATCATCTTCATCTTCAAATGACAAATCAAAATTATCAAGTGGACGGTAAGCAAAAGCTAGTACACGTAATGCTCGTGTTGAAAAAGCTTCATTTTGCTCTTGGAATTTTTTCATCAATTCATCCGTCATCGGAACAACTTCGCCATTCAGTAATACCTTTTTACTGCGTTGGAAGACGATATCTGGTCCCCCTTTGACAAATAAGTAATTTTCGTTATCGATCGTGTGTCCAGTAGACATCAATTTTCGATCTGAGTCAAAAGGAAGTTCTGCTTGTCTTGGGTAGTTGTTTCGAATTTCCTGATAAGGCTGGTTTAGTTTTTCACTAAAATCGATAAACGCTACTTCCGTAGGGTCGCCCAATTTAGTCCCATCTTCACTGATTGATGCATCATTCGCTAAGACACTGATTTCAATCAAACGACGTTCGTCAGCTGTCCACTTTGAAGGATCGTTTGTGAAATCTCCAGTATCGCCATTTCCTAAAAAGTAGTCAACAACTGTCATTTTGTTTTGTGTCAATGTACCCGTTTTATCTGTACAGATGATACTTGTCGAACCAAGTGTCTCAACTGCTGGAAGTTTTCGGATAATGGCATGACGTTTCGCCATTTTATTCGTTCCCAAAGATAACACGATTGTTACGATAGACTGTAATGCTTCTGGAATAGCAGCTACGGCTACGGCTACGGCAAACATCACTGCGCTGACGATATCTGCAGTCATATCTCCTGTACCTTCTCCAAGATAAATACGGAACAATTGGATACCTAAAATCAGTAGAGATAATGCCAAAATAGCCAGACTTAATTTTTTACTGAATTTATCCAGACCTCGTTGTAACGGAGTGACTTGCTCAGTTGTTGATTCCAAAAGACCAGCAACTTGTCCGATCTCCGTATTGTTCCCAGTTGAAGTCACTAAGAATTTACCGCGTCCGTAAGTTACGATCGTTCCACTGAATACCATATTCGTACGATCACCGATTGGAACAGTACTTGTGATATCCATTACTTCTTTTTCTGCGGAAGTCGACTCTCCTGTCAGCATGCCTTCATCTACTTTTAATGAACCCGCATCTAGTAATCGTCCATCAGCAGGTACATAATCGCCTGCGTCTAACAACACGATATCCCCTACGACAAGTTCGTTTGCCGGAATCGTTTTTTCTTTACCGTCACGAATCACTCGAGCATCAGGTGCTGAAAGATTTTTCAATGCCTCTAAAGAACCTTCTGCTTTTTTTGTTTGGATAACACTGATGATAGAATTCAACATCAACACTGCAAAAATAACTAAGAATTCGATGTAGTCTCCCATGACCATCTGAATCAGTGCGACAATCAGCAATACGATAACCATTGCATCTTTGAAGGTTTCTAAGAACAATTTCCAAGTTGGCTTCTTCGGCTTTTCTTTTAGCTGGTTCAAGCCATCTCTTTCTAATTTTTCCTTCGCTTGCGTGGTGCTCAATCCATCGGTTGAGCTCTGCGTTTGCTGCATCAACGAGTCGATCGTTTCTTTATAGACCGCTTGTTGTGCTTGTTCCTTGTTTTCCAAATTTCATCCCCCATTTTTTGATCTCGGTCCTAGTCCTGTCTGAAAAAAAAGAGACCTAAGACAAATACGCATTTGTCTTAGGTCTCACCATTTCATACAATACCAGAAAACCATTTGGTTAACTTACTGTTGATATTATCGCAACAAAATGTTGCCGGTTACTCCCCTAAGGAGATATTCAACTGTACTAATATCCTACCTTATTAAGCTACAAAAAGCAACTACTTTAGCCCGATTTACCTACATTTTCATGAAAAGAGTGAAAAGTATATTCACCTTGGTAGGCTTCTTTCTTCTATCATGCTATACTAATGTTATTGTATGTAAGGAGGAACATTTTTGTGGTATCTAGTATTATAACCGCCCTTTATCTATTGAATGCACTTATTGCTTTAGTGGCTATCTTGATCAAACCCCGAGATGTAGCAGCTATTTGGGCATGGCTCTTAGTATTATTTGCCCTTCCTGGGGTGGGTTTTGTATTATATTTATTTTTCGGACGTGGATTAACGGATAAGAAAAAATTCTATCTCCGACAAAGTGACTTGAAAGAATTAGAAAACTTTCAGTCTTTTAGAGGAGATACCATTGAACATTACGATCCTGACATGGGCGACAAAGACAAACAACAATTTGTCGACTTCTTCTCTTCATTAAATCGTATGCCGCTGACAAGAATGAATTCTGTCACTCTTCTCACAGACGGACAAAAGAAATTAGATTCACTGCTTCAAGATCTAAAAAAAGCCAAACATTCGATCCATATCGAATATTACGCATTTGTGACAGATACTATCGGTCAGCAAGTCTTACGCGTTTTAGAAGAAAAAGCCGCAGAAGGCGTAGAAGTTCGTATATTATATGATGCATTTGGCTCCCACGGCACAAAAGCAAAAGATTTCAATCGTCTAATCAAAAATGGTGGACATGTCCATACATTTGTTACCTCGCAAAAAGCATTGCTTCGTTTCCGATTGAACTACCATGATCACCGGAAAATCGTTGTGATCGATGGAAAGATCAGTTACACCGGTGGCTTCAACATTGCCAATCAATATGTAAATACGACAAAAAAATTCGGCTATTGGCGTGATACGCATATACGGATTTTCGGTGCCGCTTCTTCTTTGCTTCAACTTCGTTTTTTAACAGACTGGAACGTCTCAGTTCCTGAAGAAAAAAAGGTCGGCTATCATTTGAATTATTTCTTTAAAAAAGCCGATCGAGACGAATCCAAACTTGCTGATACGTCCATCCAGCTTGTCTCAAGCGGACCAAATAACGAACGCGAACAAATCAAGCTTTCGTTTATCAAATTGATTACTTCTGCTAAAAAACGTGTTTGGATACAGACACCTTACCTCGTTCCTGATGAAAGTGTCATTGCTGCTTTGAAAATCGCAACTGCTTCTGGTGTCGATGTGAAAATCATGATCCCCAATAAACCGGATCATCCTTTTATTTATCGAGCAACACAATATTATGCGCGTCAGCTCATCAAGGAAAACGTACAAATTCTTGTCTATGAGAATGGCTTCCTCCATGCAAAAACATTGATAATGGATGATGAAATCTGCATGGTAGGTTCAGCAAATCAAGATATTCGTAGCTACCGATTGAATTTTGAAACAAGTGCTGTCATCTACGATCCTGAGTTTTTAGAAGAACTTGCTACCCAGTTCAAAGAAGATGAGACACATTGTTCACCAATGACGACTGAAACAGTGAAGGAAATGTCTAATTGGCTGTTATTCAAGCAACAAATTTCTCGATTATTTTCTCCAATCTTATAATTTTTCCATTCAAGTAGAGAAAAGAGGCTGTGACAAAACGTGTCACAACCTCTTTTTCTGAATAAACGGTGTTCAATCAGCTGACCTTTGGTATTAGCTGAGCAAACGGCAAAATATGAGGAACTATTTTTCCGTTTGTTTCTCTAATACTCAGGACAGGACGCTGATTTCACAACCTCTTTCTTTTACTCTAATTCACCGGCTGCCCAATGATTGATTGGTCCATATTTATGCCCTACGTTTATTTCTTCACGAATCGCACGGTTTACATAGTCTTTTGCCACTCGGATCGCTTGTTCTACTGTTTTTCCTTTAGCTAATTCGGCTGCAATACATGCAGATAACGAATCGCCAGTTCCATTGATCCGGTCAGTAGGATAAAATGGCGCATTCAGCCAAAATGATTTTCCTGATTCAAGCAATACGTAGTCGTTGACTGTTTCTTGTTGCGCATCTTTTGCATGATGTCCTTTGATCATGACGTTTTTCGCACCCATCTCTTGCAGTTCTTTTGCTGCTTGCACAAAATCTTCTTCAGTTGCTAATGTCCGTCCAGTCAGCTTTTCTGCTTCGTAAAAATTAGGTGTCAGTACTTCGGCCAAAGGGACAAGTTTTTCTTTCAAGCTTTGCAAAGCAGATTCTTCTAGTAAAAGATTTCCATGTTTCGTTACGATCACGGGGTCCACGACTAATGGCCCAAAATCATATTTTTGATAATTTTTTACAACTGTCTCAATCAAATTTGAATCTGCTAGCATACCTGTTTTAGCTGCACGTATTTGAAAATCCTCTGCAATCAGTTCAAATTCTTTATCGATAAAATCGGTTGGCAAGGTCACACTTGCTCCGATTCCGTAAGAATTTCCTGCAACACATGCGGTCATGACAGAAACACCGTAAACACTTCTTGTAAAGAATGTATGCATATCTGCTTGCATCCCTGCGCTTCCATCGCTATCTGATCCTGCGATCGTCATTGCTTGTACATACTGCTCTTCCATTAAATCGATCCCTCCATTTTTATAAAAAAATTTTTTCATGATGCTGTTACTGTTTCTATTATATGTTTTTCAAAGTATCCCTCAGTAAATATACCACTACCTTTTCTTGGTAATCAAATTTATTTGAAAAAACATTTGTAATAAATCAGAAAATAGTTGTCATTTATTTGAACTAGTTATTCTAATAACAAATACCTGCTATTCGATTTGTATATATTTCAGTATCCTTCTTGTTTTCATATAACCAATGGCGCTATGATTTCCATATGATAAAAAATAAAGTCAGGTGAAAAAATGAAACTTGAGGATAAAAAAGTCATTTTGAAGAAAATCAAACGTCTCCCAGATCAAATAGAAAACTATACGATCTGTTCTTTCAAAAAAGACAGGAGTATAAAAGCTTATACGCAAAACACAGAAAAAGGAATAATCTATTTCCTACATGAAGAAGGTTACGAAACCCAAACCTTTATGTTTACTGAAAAAAAAGAATTTCATAAACAGATGAAAAAACTGATTGAAAAAGAATTTCCAAGAAGTCATAAACTCTATGTGTATCAGCAATTTTAACTTTTAACTATACGCTCTTAATTAAATATGCTCTGTAATAAAATAAAACTTTATAACAACTATAACAAAACAGAATACAAAACGACGGTTCTATAAGTTATAATCATAGTTGTTAGATGATTCATCTAGTAAAAACACCAGATTTCAAATTTCACACATTTGAAACTAGATGAATCATCAACCTTCTTCAAATTGTTAGAACCCTTTCCCGAGGAGCTGCAGCATAAGCAAGAAAAACAAACAGGAAGCCAAATGGCTGAGACATTCCTTCTATTAGTCTAGTTGTTTCTCGTCGCAAATTTAAGACTTTAGAAAGTTATTTCTATTGATGTTTGGGTTGTTTCACGCTTATACACAGCTCCTTACCTATTATTTATCTCAACAGATCGAACAAATTAATGGAAAATTTAAGGAGTTTTGTTATGCTTACGATCTATTCTTCTCGTACACATAGTTACCATCTGATGGCAAATTGGCTGAAAGACCACCAAATGCCTTACAGAGAACGAATTTTCACACCTAAACAGCCTTTAACCAGAAAAGAAATCTTTTATTTATTATCATTAACAGAAAACGGATTTGACGATCTATTAGCTAAACGCTCGATTGATTATAAAAATTTGAAAGATCAAATTGACCAATGTACGACCTCAGAACTTGTCGATTTAATCGTGTCTCATTTTACTTTGTTGCAACGTCCCATCATTACTGACGGAAAAAAATTATTAGTCGGGTTCAATGAAGATAGTATGCGTCTTTTTATCCCTGTACAATGGCGCAGAAGCCAGCTCAAATCTGTCTATAACGATTTCACGTGGGTAAGCGATCTAGACAATTCTATGGAATTAGATGATGAATTTTTAAATTATTATATATAAAAAGGACGGTGACAAAAAAGTGTCACCGTCCTTTTTTCCGAATAACTAGTGTTCCAGAAGTAGCTTCTACGAAAAATAAGCCGAAATTTCTTGAAGCTAATTCTTGAAGATAACTACTTCTGTCACAACCTCTGATTCATGGCGTTCAAATTTGTGCACACTTACCACGAATAAGTGCTTTGAGTGAACTGACGATAAGAATGACGAACAAGACTGCCATAAATAATCAAAAAGACACCCGTTCCTACGGTAACAAAAAATCCAGAGGCACCGATACTACCATCCATATACCACAAAATCGAAGCAAAAAGTGGGAAAAGTGAAAAAATACATAATCCGATTCCTGCAATCAACGAGAAGCCAAAACTTCGCTGATATGCTTCTTCTTTTTCTTTTGCTTCTGCTAATACTTTTTCAGGTATTTTTCTATTATACAAAAAGTGATTTAAGCGGGTGATTTTCATACCAGAAGCGATGAAAAAACCGACAGCTAATGCTATACCGAAAATCAGACAAGAAACACCCATGAATGCATAGCCTGTTGAACAGAAGAACAGAAATCCTGCAAAGGATAAACAAGTGAATAGGACACCTGACGCTACTTGAAGACTTGCTGCTCTGTATTCTTTCCAATAATTTTCTGCTTCGCTTAAATAAATCGAAGCTGGATTTGATTCCGTCTCGGGACTTGGATTTTCTTTTTTGACATCTAATTCTTCTAATAATTCGTCGATTGAACCAAATGTCGAGATGACTGTACCAATGGCCTCTTGTTCATTTTTCCCTTCTCCCATTAATTCATGATAATGATCTTCCATATTTGCCAACAAATCAGCTTTCAGCTTTTCTATCTCGTTACTTCGGGGTACTCCGATAAAAAGACTTTCTAAATAATTACGGATTGTATCCATTTACTTTCCCTCCAAAAATTGATCGACCACGTCTTTCGTCGTCAGCCACTCTTGCTTTTTTTCTTCTAAAAGATTACGTCCTATTTCAGTGATTTTATAATAGGTCCGTTTTTTTCCATGGGTCACTTCACCAGGGTACGAAACAATCAATTGATTCTTTTCTAAACGGGCAAAAACGGAGTAAAGTGTCGTCTCTTTGATTACATAGGAATCATTTGTCCTCTCACGGATCGTTTTAGAAATTTCGTATCCATAAGAATCGTTTTTGTTAAGGATCGATAAAATAATCGCATCATTGTATCCGCGTATTCCATCACTTGAAATCATGTTCTCTCCTCCATATTACTCCATCTGTCGTTGTAATCAGCATAGCATGATTACTTCATCAGGTAAAGTAATTTTTTGCAAAAAATAAAAAGGAACAGAAAGCAAGAGAAGCGTTATGCTTTTTTGCTTTCTGTTCCTTTAATTTATTTATTTTACAACCATGACGTTACATGATGCGTGGTTGACTACATAGGAAGTAGTGGAGCCTACTAGCGCACGTTCTACCGCATTCAGACCTGTCGCCCCCATGACAATCAGATCGATTGGTTCTTTCGATTCATGGAAATTAGCAATCAGTGTCTTTGGATAACCGTAAAGAACATATGTCTCGATATCTGTCAGGCCTTTTTCGATTGCCAAGTTTCGATGTTCTTTCATCTGGTTTTCCGCAACCTCATCCAATTCTTCCTGCAGGCTTGTTGTAACAAATGCAAAATCACCAAAGTAATTGCCTGTTACTTCATTGACATACAGGATGTGCAACGTTGCTTGATTTCGTTTGGCAATCGTGATTGCCTCAAGAAATGCTTTTTCTGCCTTTTCAGAACCATCAATTGCTACTAAAATATTACGATAAGTGTCTACCATTGTAAACGCCTCCTTCACTGTTAGTGTAGCACGATTACAGTGTTAGGACAAACATTTTGTGAACGTTTTATCAAAAAATATCAGGCATCAAATCCGTTTTTTTCGGAGACCGTTTTAAACCAGCGACCTGATTTTTTGATCGTGCGTTTGCCGTCTTGTGCCAAATCAACAGCGATAAAGCCATAGCGATTTTTGTAGGCATTTGTCCATGACCAGTTATCCATACATGTCCACATGTGGTAACCCACACAATTCGTTCCTTCTTGGATTGCTTGATGGACATATTTCAAATGATCCGTCACAAATTCGATCCGATAATTATCTTCAATCATGCCTTCGCTGTTAACAAATCGTTCTTCTCCTTCGACCCCCATCCCATTTTCAGAAATATAGCATTTGATATTACCATAATTTTCTCTTGTATTCGTTAAAATATCATAGATGCCTTTTTCGTAAATTTCCCATCCACGATATGGATTCATTTTTTTATTGGGCATGTCGTAATTATCAAAATAATCATCTGGCATGGGGCTATGTTCGTGATTGATCGGTGTTTCTTTTGCTTTGATCCGACGAGGCTGATAATAATTGATTCCTAACAGGTCAATCGTGTTTTCTCTGATGAGTTCTAAGTCTCCTTCATGAATGTCAGGTATTATACCCAATGTTTTGACAATTTCGATTAACTCTTGTGGAAACTCGCCTTTCACTGCAGGATCAAGGAACGATCTGTTGAAGAATGCATCCGCGATTTGCGCTGCTTTTACATCATCTTGGTTTGTTTCATCTCTCGGATAACTTGGTGTCAGATTCAAGATGATTCCGATCTCACCATCATGACCGCCTTCATGGTAGGCTTTGATTGCCTTTGCACTTGCTAGATTCTCATGATAGCCTACTTGGACCGCTTCTTTCATATTGATATGGTTTGGATAGTGGAATTGATACAAGTAGCCTCCTTCTACAGGTACGATTGGCTCGTTATGAGTAAACCATTTTTTGACTAGATCTCCAAACAATTCAAAACATGCGGCTGCATAAGAAACATAAGCGTCAACCGTTTCTCTTGATAACCATCCGCCTTTTTCTTGCAAGGACTGTGGCATATCAAAATGGTAAAGATTTACAAAAGGCTCGATACCATTGTTCAGCAATTCAGTAAAATAATCTCGATAAAAAGAAACAGCTTTTTGATTGATTTCACCTGTCCCTTCCGGAATCAAACGACTCCATTGGATAGATGTACGAAATGTGTTATGGCCAGTTTCTTTCATTAACTGAACATCTTCTTTGTATTTTGTGTAAACTTGCGAAGTTTTTTCAGGTCCTACTTGATCGAAGAATTTTTCAGGCTCTAATGCATACCAATGATCCCAAATATTTTCTCCTTTCCCGTCATTACTTACTCTTCCTTCTGTTTGCGGTCCGCTAGCAGCAGAACCCCACCAAAAATTTTCTGGAAATGTGTAGGTTTTCATTTTGTACTTCCTCTCTTTTCTTCTTGATATCGTAATCATAACGAACCTAAAAAAATAAATCAATACTTTTTGTAAAAATGACTAGACATTTAAAATCTTCGGCGTTATACTTTGTATGTAATCGATTGCAAATAAATTTGAGGTGAATAAAAATGAACGGTTTTATGGACAAGCTTTCTGAGAAAATCATGCCCTTAGCTAATTTATTAGGGCAAAATCGTTACCTTACAGTTTTACGGGATGCGTTTATGCTTTCCTTCCCTTTAACGATGTTCGGTTCGATCGTTGTCGTTATCAATAACTTGCCTTTTTTCAGTGACGCTACAAAGGGAACTTTATCGAACTTATTCGGTAATGGGCAAAATGCAACAATGAGCATCATGTCGGTTTTTGTTACTTTTGGTATCGGCTATTATTTATCAAAATCTTATGACGTTGAAGGTATTTTCGGTGGTGCCGTGTCTTTTGCCAGCTTCTTGATTCTTACGCCTTTTGCAATGAAAACCGTTGGTGGTGAAGATGTAACTGGTGTTCTTTCACTTGATCGTCTTGGCGCAAAAGGAATGTTCATTGGAATGATCGCTGCTTTCTTGGCTGGAGAAATCTACTGCAGAATCACGAAACGCGGCTGGCAGATCAAAATGCCTGATGGAGTTCCACCTGCAGTAACAAAATCATTTGCCGCTTTGATCCCTGCTGTAGTGACACTAACTATTTTCTTAGTAATCAACGCTGTGATGACTGGTATTTTCAATGCTAACTTACATGATGTCGTTTATGAAGTGATCCAAAAACCATTAACTGGTTTGGGAAGTAGTTTACCTGCAACATTGATTGCTTTGTTCTTTGTCCAATTCTTATGGTTCTTCGGACTTCACGGACAAATCATCGTCAACTCTGTAATGGACCCGATTTGGAATACACTGATGCTTGATAACTTAGAAGCTTATCAACATGGAAAAGAATTACCACACATCATCACAAAACCATTCATGGAAACCTTCACTGTTGGTATTGGTGGCTCTGGAATGACTTTAGCTGTCGTTTTATTGATGGCCTTTGTTCTTAAAAAGAAACAGTATCGTGATGTTGGTCGATTAGCTTTAGCACCTGGTATTTTCAATGTAAATGAACCAGCGATCTTTGGTCTTCCAATCGTATTGAATGCAACAATCCTTATTCCTTGGGTCGTGGCGCCTCTAATCGTAACGACGTTCAATTATTTGGTAATGGCTGCTGGACTTGTCCCTGCACCAACTGGCGTCTCTGTTCCATGGACTGTGCCAATCATTGCAAGCGGTGTCTTAGCAACAAATTCATGGCTTGGTGGTATGCTGCAAGTCATCGACTTTGTCATCGTTGCCTTTATCTGGTACCCGTTCTTGAAAGTATTAGATAAACAACCAGACCTAGATATTGCTTAATGGATCATTAAGGGGATGTGACAAGAAACTTGTCATATCCTCTTTTTTCGAATAAACAATGTTCCAGATGCTACTTCGAGTTGTCGGAAGCATAATCTTTCGTTATACTCTAGAAGAGGTGAATAACGTGCCAAAATACGAAGAAATCGCAAATATTTTAAGGGAACGAATCCGTTCAAAAGAGTATCCTCCCGATAGTTTTTTGCCTAATCAAGTGGACTTGGTAAAAGAATTTGGTGCGAGCCGGATGACAATCAAAAAAGCCATCAATATCTTAGCGATGGAAGGACTTGTCTATTCGCAGCGAGGATCAGGAACGAAAATCTTGAATCATCCATTCATGCAAAAAGACACATCGCCCGCTAACGAGTATGAAGGTTTGAGTCTCCAAATGAAACGCAGACATCGTTCTTTGAAGAGTCAAATCATTCATTTTGACGTCGAATTCCCTGATCCATATATCCAAGAACGATTGATGATCGATGCCGAGCAACCTGTCTACAATATTCACCGGTTAAGGATCTTAGATGGCGAGCCTTATGTTTTAGAGCATACCTTTATGCCAGTCCATCTTGTGCCGGGTTTAAAAAAAGAACATTTGTTAGCCTCTATCTATGATCATCTTCATCAAGAATTGAATGTCCATTTTGCAGGGGCTTATCGTGCTATTTCTGCAGATAAAAGTGATGAATATGATCAGCAATATTTGAACTGTGCAGAAAACGATCCTGTACTGGAAGTTCAGCAAGTCGTCTATCTCAAAGATGGCCAGCCGATTGAATATTCTTCCAGCCGAAACCGATTTGATGTTCGGAACTATTCTGTGCTGGATGTGCGTTCAACTTAACCAAAGAGGTTGTGAAAAAGCCGCTTAGTTTCGAGTAGTAAGAAAAATTTTGTGAAAATGGCTTTCCACATTTTTGCATAAATTTGGCTTACTACCGAGAAACTGGCTTTTGAACACCGTGAATCAGAGGTTGTGGAAAAGCCGCTTAGTTTCGAGTCGATTGATTGTCACAGGTACAATTTTTTGAATAACATTTACTAAGTACTTTCAGAAGCTCGTTTCCATCTAATCATAAAAAGACTTATGACCACCCGTAATGATTATAAAGTTAGCTTTTTAAAGCTAATTTTTTTTGAAATCGATGCAGCTAGTCGTAAGTCTTTTTATTTTATTGATCCGTTCCTCCTCTTTTCCATTCTTGATTCCTTCCTGATACTTTAGAAGACAAATTAATTGCAAAATAGAGATGCACCCTCTATACTATGTCTAAATCGACTACTTACTTTTTGTAAGTTAACAGGAGGAAATTTATCATGGATACACAAATCAGAGGAATTCACCACGTCACAGCAATGACATCTAGCGCAACAAAAATCTACCGCTTTTTTACAGATATTTTAGGAATGCGCTTAATCAAAAAAACCGTTAACCAAGATGACATCGAAACTTACCATCTTTACTTTACAGATGATACTGGTGCGCCAGGAACAGATATGACTTTCTTTGATTTCCCAAATCAGCCAAAAGGAAAAAAAGGAACAGATACGATCTCCCGTGCTTCTTTCCGTGTGCCAAGTGACGCTGCATTAGACTTTTGGTTAGAACGATTTGAAAAATATGACGTTACTCATTCAGCAATCAATGAACGTTTCGGCAAAAAATATATCGAGTTTGAAGATTTCGATAATCAATATTATCAATTGATCTCTGACGAAAACAATCAAGGTGTAGCAGCTGGCATTCCTTGGAAAAACAGCAATGTACCGACAGAGTTTGCGATCACAGGACTTGGACCTGTCTTTGTCCGTGTCAGTCAATTAGAACATATCCGCTTGATTCTTGAAAAAATCTTAGGATTCAAAGAAACAGACCATTCAGGAGATTTCTACTTATTTGAAATCGGTGAAGGCGGAAATGGTGCAAGCATTATTATTGAACATCGGACAGACTTGCCAAAAGCAATCGAAGGATTTGGAAATATCCATCACTTAGCATTGCGTGTAGCAGACAAAGAAGCATTGGAATACTGGATTCAAGTAATCAATAAGATTGAATTGCCAAATTCTGGTTTCGTCGATCGTTTCTATTTCCAATCTGAGTACTTCCTAGCCGCTCATCACGTACTGTTTGAATTAGCAACTGACGGTCCTGGATTCCTTGAAGATGAACCAGCAGAATCAGCAGGAGAAAAACTATCTCTTCCTCCATTCTTAGAAGAACGTCGTGAAGCCATTGAAGCCTATGTCCGTCCTTTCGATACAAGTGATGCAAATAAAAAACGTGAATAATCTCTTCATGCTACTTCATTTGCATCTATAGAAATAGAAAAGAGGGAACAAAATGACCTACATTTTTGAAAAAGGAACAAGTGGCAAGCATTTGATCTTACTTCATGGCACAGGTGGCGACGAACATTATTTACTGGATATCGCTCACTTTCTTGCACCAAACAGTACGTTGCTTTCTTTTCGCGGCACGGTCCAAGAAGATGGGATGAATCGTTTTTTCAAGCGTAATGGATTGAATCAATTCGACCTGGACAGTTTGGAAAAAGAAACAGATAAGCTCCATGAAAAAATCAAAGATATCAGCGAAAAAGAACAGATAGCTTTAAGCGATTGGCTGCTTGTCGGCTATTCAAATGGCGCAAACATCGCTGCTCATTTATTATTGGAGCGTGAGACCGAGCTAAATAAAGGGTTGTTTTTCCATCCGATGTCTCTAGGTGTTCATCAAAGCCGTTCCACATTAGAGGATAAAACCGTCTGGCTTTCTTATGGTGATAACGATCCAATCGTTTCCCCTGCTTCCTTTAAAGAATTGGCCGATCAATTCGAAACACGCCAAGCAAATGTGACGATTCAGCTAACTGTGACAGGTCATCAGTTGTCGATGGACGAAATCGAGCAAGCGAGGGAATGGTCAGAGCATCTTCTAACTAAATAAAAGAAAAGAACTACGACTTACATGACACAACCTGAAGCAGATATCCATCTGGATCATAGTGTGTGAAAGTCGTAGTTTTTTTGTCGAATAGTCTTAGTAGAAATAAATGATTTTTACATTTTGATACCCAAATTCATTCAGCAATATGACCGTATTTATCCCAGCTGATGTAAAAAATTTAGCAAAAAATATTAAAATCACAGAAATGAAATAAATAGTACAAAGTAAATAATCGTTTATACGAAATGAGACAAAAAGAACTGTGACAAAAAATGTGTCACAGTTCTTTTTTTCGAATAAACGGTGTTCTCCTGCCAACTCCTCGGTCACAAGTCACAATATTCAACAAACATGAGAAGCGGCTTTTTCACAACCTCTTTTGGTTACACAAGGTTCTCTTCAAAGAATGTTTCCATTTTTTCAAATGGAATGATATCTGTCTGGTCGTATAGATCTGTATGGGAAGCTCCTGGAATGATCATGAGTTCCTTGTTATCGCCTTTCAGCTCATTGAAAGCATCCTCCCCAAAGTAACGTGAGTGAGCTTTTTCCCCGTGAATGACTAATACTGCATGACGGATTTCTGGAATATAATGCAATAGTTTCGCATTCATAAGTGATAACCCTGATGTCCTATTCCAACCGTCGTTAGAATTTAAAGAACGAACATGGTATCCGCGATCTGTTTTATAATACGCATGGTAATCTTTAACAAACTGAGGAGCATCTTCAGGCAATGGGTCAACCACTCCTCCAGCACGTGCGTAGTCCCCTTGTTTGAAATCAATGATACGTTGTGCATTTAATTCTTCACGCATTTTATATCGGGCATCTTCATCCATAGCATCGAAGTAGCCATTTGCTGTTACTCGAGTCATATCGTACATTGTTGATACGACTGTTGCTTTGACCCGTGTATCGATCGCTGCCGCATTCAATGCCATACCTCCCCATCCACAAATACCGATGATTCCGATTCTCTCAGGGTTTACATTTTTTTGTACAGATAAAAAGTCTACTGCCGCTTGAAAATCTTCCGTATTGATATCAGGCGAAGCAACATATCGTGGTACTCCTCCGCTTTCTCCTGTAAACGATGGGTCAAATGCAATCGTTAAAAAGCCTCTTTCAGCCATCGTCTGCGCATATAGACCAGACGATTGTTCCTTTACTGCGCCAAATGGTCCGCTCACAGCAATTGCTGGCAATTTCTCTTCACTTACTTCTTTTGGTACATATAAATCAGCGACTAATGTGATACCGAAACGATTTGGGAAGGTCACCTTTCGATGATTGACTTGCTCGCTTTTTGGAAATACTTTGTCCCATTCTTGGGTGATATTTAATTCTTTACTCATATTCTAAACGCTCCTTCGATCAAAATTGACATTTGTTTTTGAATGTATTATCATGATAAAACTTAAACCTGACTTTAGGTCAAGGATAAAATTTTAATTTAGGAGGATTTTTTTATGTATTCCATTGGACAAGTGTCTGAAATGTTTGGATTGCCTGTTTCTACTTTACGTTATTACGACAAAGAGGGATTATTTCCTGATATCCAGCGTGTTTCCGGTATTAGAAAATTTTCAGAGAGTGAATTAGAGGCTTTGAGAGTCATTGATTGTTTGAAAAAATCTGGTTTAGAAATAAAAGACATCAAGCAATTCATGGAATGGAGCAAAGAAGGCAGTAAGACATTTGCGGTTCGTAAAGAACTATTTGAAAAGCAAAAAGAAGTTGTAGAAGAAGAAATAACAAAATTAGAAAGAGTACTCGCTATGCTAAATTACAAAAGCTGGTACTATGAAGAAGCAATAAAAACCGGCAATGAAGAAGCCGTATTGAAACTGATTCCTGATGATTTACCCCAACATGTAAAAGAAGCTTATGAACATTCTCATTGAACAAACGGATAACTCACTTTCCTTCTCTATGAACTTCATGAAAACATGAATAAACACCTCTAACTGATTGTTAGAAGTGTTTATTTTTTCACTTAAGTATCCTGCACTTACAGAAATATCCTTTTTACCGCCATCCTAATTCTGGAGCGATATCTTTTACGATTGTTTCAAGCAAGTGCATGTTATATTCTACCCCCAAAGTATTAGGAATCGTGACAAGTACTGTGTCTGCTTCTTTGATTGCTTCATCTTCAGCTAGCTCCTTGATTAATTGATCAGGTTCACCAGCAAAAGTTTTTCCAAAAATCGTCGGGTTCCGGTGATAAGCAAGATAGCCGACAGCATCTTGTTGCGGACTACCGTCTTGTCCAAATAAGCGTCGATCCAAATCAGTGGTGATTGGCTGGATCGAGCGAGTGACCAATGTTCTTGGTTCAAAATCATGACCTGCTTGCTTCCACGCTTCTTTATACGTACGTAATTGGTTTGCTTGTTGGATATGGAACGGCTCATGGGATTCGTAATTGACTAATGTAGATGATTGCAGATTCATTCCATGTTGTGCTGCCCAGATTGCCGTTTGCTGCGAACCAGCTCCCCACCAGATTCTTTGTCGTAATCCTTCTGAATAAGGTTCGATCCGTAATTTTCCTGATCCTTGTGGGAACATTGGTTGAGGATTTGGTTCTGCAAATGGTTTTCCTTCAAGTAATTCCAAGAATTCAAGGGTGCGTTCCCGTGTCACCTCTTTGATTTCTTCTTCACTGTAATCATACCCAAAGTATTTCCAGCCATCTAGGACTTGTTCAGGTGAACCACGACCCACTCCTAGTTGCACTCTTCCTTGTGTGATGATATCTGTCAATCCGGCATTTTCTGCCATATAATAAGGGTTTTCATAGCGCATATCAATAAGTCCTGTGCCGATTTCGATCTTACTCGTCTTTGCGCCGATTGCCGCTAGCAAAGGAAACGGCGACCCAATCTGAGAGGCAAAATGATGTACGCGGAAAAACGCTCCGTCTACTCCAATTTTTTCTGCTTCCACTGCTAAATCGATGGATTGCAAATAAGCATCTTGAGCTGTTTTCACGAGCGATCCTTGCTCCATCCAATGTCCAAAGCTTAAAAAGCCGATTTTTTTCAAGGTAATGACCTCCTCCAACCCTACAAAAATGGAAGGTTTTTTATTTTTAATATGAACTGATTCTACTACTTTTTTTCTTAAAAGACGAATAATTGTTCTCGCGTTATATTCAAGAAATTTATCGGCTGACTATACCCCTACTTCCTTCATCATCTGCCATGTCTTAATCTCTTTTAATAGTCTTTCCCATCGTTGTTTTTTGACTCAAAATGATTGTTTCTAACGTGTATTTATGGTAAAAAAGACAGGATGAGTTCTTTGTACACATCAATTTATACGCTGAACCACAAGAAATATATAAACTAAGAAACCCATTATTTTTTCGCTCCATCATATAGAGTTTTCTTTAGATAAACAATTACAGTTACTAATCCATAACGGAGGAAATCAAATGAAAAAAATCTATTTTTTATGTACGGGCAATTCTTGCCGCAGTCAAATAGCAGAAGGCTACGCGCGTAAATATCTGCCTCCTTCAAAGTTTGAGATCAGAAGTGCGGGGATCGAGACACATGGTTTGAATCCAAGAGCTGTAAAAATCATGGCAGAAGACGGCATCGATATTTCCAAACAGACGTCTGATTTGATTGATAGAGATTACTTTGCTCAGGCAGACTTGATCATTACACTTTGTGGTGATGCCAAAGACAAGTGCCCTGCCATTCCAAACAATCACGAACACCTTCACTGGGACCTAAAAGATCCTGCACAAGCTGTCGGGAGCGAAGAAGAAATATTAGCGGAATTCAGAAAAGTCAGAGAAGTAATCAAAACAAAGGTTTCTGACTTAAATCAATATGCTCCAAGTTTATAAAGGAATTCTCAAAAATGTTTTTACAATTAACTGATAAATAGAATTGTTCTCTAGCAAAAACTTCTTCTCTTCTTTTTGCTAGATCAATCGTTCCTCCCGTTGACAAATGGATACTTCTCTGCTATTTTATTAGCAATCAATGAAACGCGATGACAAAGAAAGTAAAGTAATGTTAGACGCCAAAGAGAGTTCCTGCTTGGTGAAAAGGAATGCGTATCTGTTACTTGAAAATGGCTTTTGAGCGGATTTCCCGAATATTTAAGGAAATACGGATGTCTACCGTTAACAAGGCACAGTTTCCAAAAGATGATTTTTTTGGGTACTGATCGAGGTAAAGTCTGTGAGGATTTTATAACCAAAGGTGGTAACGCATATCTATGCCCTTAGCAATTTTTTGCTAGGGCATTTTTTTGTACCCACTTTTGAATCGACTATCGATACTAATAAAGTCCATCCACTACTTGACCTTGGATACTATCGAAAGGAAGTGAATTTTCGGAAAATTTCGAATCATCCAACAAAATTTTGACATGATGTGGTCAAAAATTGGAAATGCGTATTCATAAATAAACAATTGGGGGAAAATAGAATGAATAAAAAATTTACAGTAAAGCATATTGTAGCTATCGGTATCGGAGCAGCTGTCTTCTTTATCTTAAAACGTTTCGTCACCATTCCAACAGGTGTTCCAAATACGGATATCGCGACCTCTTACCCTTTTCTAGCGCTGCTAGGCGTAGTTTACGGGCCAGTCGTTGCAGGATTAGCTGGTTTTATTGGCCATGCACTGGGTGATTTAACTACTTATGGTGCTTGGTGGTCATGGATCATTGCATCTGGGATTTTAGGTGTGTTTTTTGGTTTACTGACCAAACGTATCCCAATTGAAGAAGGCATATTTGGTAAAAAAGAAATCACGCTCTTCCTCGTGGGTGAAACGATTGCCAATTTAGTGACATGGGTGATTATTGCGCCTGTGGGAGATATTTTGATTTATGCAGAGGCCCCAAGTAAAGTCTTCACGCAAGGAATCGTTGCTGGAATCACAAATGCTATTGTGACGGGAATTATCGGCATTATTTTATTGAAAGCTTATGCACAGACAAAAGTCAAAAAAGGAAGTTTGAACAAAGAAGCTTAGAACGTGAGGAACTAAAATGATTGAGTTTCGTAATTTTACATTTCAATATGACAGCCAAGCTGAAGCAACATTAAAAAATATCGATTTGATTATCCATCCTGGGGAAAAAATTTTGATCATAGGACCTAGCGGCTCAGGAAAATCAACTTTGGGAAAATGTTTGAATGGCATCATTCCACAAAATGAAAAAGGAAGTTTTACTGGTCAATTAACGATCAATGGTAAAAATTTCAGTGAATCTTCTATCTATGATCTTTCATTAGAAGTAGGCACCGTTTTACAAGATACTGACAGCCAATTTGTCGGATTAACAGTAGCTGAAGATATCGCTTTTTCTCTTGAAAATGAGATGATCGAACAAAAAGAAATGCAAGAAGCAGTCAATTTCTGGGCAAAAAAGACAAATTTACTGGCCCAATTAGACAAACGTCCGCAAGATCTATCTGGCGGACAAAAGCAGCGGGTAGCAATGGCTGGTGTTTTGATCGATGAAACACCTATTCTCTTGTTTGATGAACCATTAGCTAATCTTGATCCACAGACAGGCTATGAAGCAATCCAGATGATTGACCGTCTCTATCAATCGCAACAATTTACGACGATCATTATTGAACATCGTTTGGAGGAAGTGTTAGCTGCACCAGTCGATCGCGTCATCTTGATTGATGAGGGAAAGATCATTGCGGATATAGCTCCTACTGAATTGCTGAAAAGTGATTTATTGTCGAAGTGCGGAATTCGTGAACCCTTATACATCACAGCATTAAAACGTTCTGGACTCTCATTGACAGAATTCCCAGATTTAACACAAGTCGATCAACTGGTTTCCCCAAAGATTGCTGCTGCTTTAGCAAAACAACAAGGGACTTTTTGTTCCCCTTCTAAAAAGAAAACGCCGCTATTGACATTGAAAGATGTATCCTTCCACTTCGGTAAGGAACCAATCATCAAAGGAATCGATTTAACTCTTCATCAAGGAGAGATGGTTAGTTTAGTCGGACATAATGGAGCAGGAAAATCCACATTGTCCAATCTCATCACCGGTTTCCAACCTTTCCAACAAGGAGAACTATTGTGGAAAGACCAATCAATCATATCTGAAAGCATCAAAGAGCGCGCAGACAAAATTGGCTATGTACTGCAAAACAGTAACCAAATGCTTTCTAAAAACATAGTTTTTGAAGAAGTTGCTTTGGCTTTAGAAAATCGCGGTGAAGATCCGATAAACATCCAAGAAAAAGTCTTGGAAACTTTGAAAGTATGCGGATTGTATGAATTTCGTAACTGGCCGATTTCAGCGCTGAGCTATGGACAAAAACGACGGGTAGCAGTTGCATCTATATTGGTACTCGAACCAGAATTGCTGATTCTTGATGAACCGACAGCTGGACAAGATTACTATCACTACACTAAAATGATGAAATTTTTGAAAAAATTGAATCAGCAAGGTCTCACGATTTTGATGATCACTCATGATATGCACTTGATGCTGGAATATACAGAACGGACGATTGTTTTGAAAGAAGGACAAATTATTGCAGATGAAATACCTTCGAAGGTACTATCTTCAACCGATTTAGTTACCTCGGCAAGCTTGCGGAAAACTAGTTTGTATCATTTGGCAAAAAGTAATCAGCTGACAGATGCTAGCGGATTCGTTTCGGCTTTTATTCAGCATAAGGGGGACCCTTATGACAGAGAATAATCTCATCGGTTATGTACCGAAAAAAACAATCATCCATCAACTCAGCGGTTTTACCAAACTTTTTTGTTTTCTATTACTTTCGATTATTGGGATGGTCTCTTATGACACACGATTTTTGCTTTGCCTTGCTGTGTTTTCGGTTCTCATTTTTCGGATAGCCAGAATTAGTTATTCTGAGATCTCTTTTGTATTGAAGTTCATTGCTTTTTTCTCCATTTTGAATTTATTGACTGTTTATTTATTTGCCCCAGAATACGGAGTAGCTATCTATGGTACTCGCCATGTCATCTTTGATGGAATCGGTAGATATACGCTCACTCAAGAACAGGTTTTTTATGAATTCAATTTACTGATTAAATATTTCGTTACCATTCCTCCAGGTTTGATTTTTATTTTAACGACGAATCCAAGTGAATTAGCTTCTAGTATCCATCGAATCGGTGGCTCTTATAAAATTGCTTATGCCTTTTCTTTAGCGCTACGCTACATTCCAGATATCCAAGAGGATTTTCGAACGATTTCCAAAGCCCAGCAAGCACGAGGAAATGAACTCTCTGGTAAAGCCTCTCTCATGAAACGGGTACGAGGAAATTTGACGATTGCGATCCCATTGATTTTTTCTAGTTTAGAACGTATTGAGACGATTTCTTCTGCCATGGAACTTCGGCGTTTTGGAAAGAAAAAAGGACGGACATGGCTGTCGGCAAAACCATTGCAACGGAATGATTATCTTGCACTATTTCTCGTTGTCCTTTTTTGTTCAATAGGGATTTTATTAGTGATCCTAAATGACGGACGATTCTATAATCCATTTCATTAAATAGAGGTTGTGGAGAAGCTGTTCTGCATCAAGTAATAAGTCCAGCCAAACAAAAACAGCGTTTCATGTTTTTGAATTGGCTGGACTTATTACCGCAGGTGCAAGCTTTTGAACACCGTTATTCTGAAGAAGGAACTGTAACAAGACTTTTGTTACAGTCCCTTTGTATTTAGTTTTTCAACTTCAAATAAATAGATAGAATTATTATAGATATAAAGGCAATTTTTTAATATCTGCTTATTCATAACTAGACAACAAGGTTAAAATCTCTAGTGGATGATTGGATTGCATCAACTGTGCCATTTGTTCTGGCTGCTTTTCTAAATAGTGAATAACAGAAAAAATTTTTTTGAACTCTGCATGTTTCAAATCCTTTCTCTTTATTGCCAACAGCAGTACGATACGTATCTGTTCCCCATGCCATAGGATTGGTTCTTTCATTGTAGCAATAGAAATCATCGAATGTTTTACATACAGCGGATTACCGTGAGGAATCGTTACAAATGGTGCCACTCTAGTACTGGCGTGACGGTCTCGTTCCAAGACAGAATCGACGAATTCCGGCTCCACATAATGATGTTCTACTAAGACATTCCCCATAAAATTTAAAATATCTACTGGGTCAGTCCATTCAAGCTGAGGAAAGATCAAAAATGGATGAGTAAAGCTTGCTAGATCAAACGTTTTTTTCTTCTTGATAGGTACATGTTCCAGCATATATTTTGTCAAATAGACCAGATCAGTTTCTGTGATCATTGGTGAAATCTCGATTACTGGAATATTTTCATATTTAAACGGTAATGTAGTCAAAATAAAATCAACAGGTGGAAAATCTTCCCTCTCTAGTTCTTGCTTATATTCAATTAAATCTATAATCGTTAATTCCGGAAGTTCTCTGTTCAGCCGTGCTTCAAGAAAAGTAGCCATAGCTTTTGAATATTCACTGACTAGAACTGTTTGGTATCTTTTACTTTTCTGATGTTTATGTCGCTCGATCGCCGCTTGGAAATGGATCGTTAAATAAGCTGTCTCATCTTGCGGAACATAAAAATTTTCTTTCTCAAAATAATCTTCTAGAATCAACTGTAAAACTAAAAAAAGTTGTGTGTACGTACTAAATACATTTTTCGTCAGTGGATTAGAAATCTGCAAGCCATAATGGAGTCGAAAATAGGTCGAAGATAAATGAGACCTTAAGTTTTGTTTCAGTAACTGATCTTCTTTCAATGAATAACCTAAAAACTGCTCCACTTGTACAATCAAATGATCAGCAAGTGTACTAGATTCCTTTTGAAATCGTGTGGCTGCTTGTGAGTTTGTAAAAAGATTGGCGATACGCAAAGCCAGATAATTGATTTCATCAGGAGAAAATTCAATTGGGTAAATAGTGGCTAGTCTTGCTAAGATCTGACTACTTAACTGCTGTGCTTGGGTATGCTCAACGACTTCATTTTCGTCTTTACTTAATTTCACTTTCTGGTACTGTTTCATTCGCTCAAGCATAAAATAGATATGAATCTCCACACTAGCCAGTCCTCCTGGCTGTTCTAGATGATTTTCATAGAAAACTTCTTTTAATGTATGTTGGATGACTTTTAATGTATCTTTGGCAAAAAACTCTTTCAACGAAGGACTTTGCGGATCTTCTTTCTGCATATTGCGTAGCGTCTTAACAAGCAGCTGTCTTTTTTCTTGTTCATCGCCTTTAAGAAAAGTGCCAAGTTTTGTTTTGGATACTAGCTGTAAATGATGGTACTCAAAAAAGCTTTTCAGCTCTGTCAATTCTTTACGAATCGAACGTTTTCCAACATATAGTTTTTCTGAAAGCTCTTCAAGACTAAATCCGTCTTTTGCTACTAGCAGATGGAAAATCAATAATTGACGAAGCTGGTTTTTATCCATTTCTGTTTGTGCCTCTTCATTAAGTGCTCGTTTCAATTGTTCCTTTTCGTGAGGCAGACCATTCAACAAGATCCCTGTCCCCTTTTTTCTTTCAATCATCAAAGGCAGCTGTTTGTCTCTGAACCAAGTTTCAATGACATTCAAATCGCTATGAACCGTTCTTTCCGACACATGGAAATGCTCTGCTAGCTTTTTTATTGTGATATAATTATTCGTTTCAATTAATTGGTAAATCAAAGATTGCTGACGCTGATTCATAATAAGCAGAAACTCCCTTCCAAATAAAAAATCGATCATGATAACACATCTATTATGTCTCATCACGGTCGATTTTTCATCTTATGTTATTACATTTCACTTAATAATTGGTGAACCGCTGCTTTATCTGGCGCATCCATCAATGCTTGACGGAAATCATCATCCATCAATTTACGTGAAAGACGTTGCAGTATTTTCAAGTGCATATCTCCTTGGCTGTTTTCAGGTACAGCAATCATAAAGATCATATGTGCAAGTTTTCCATCTAAAGAATGCCACTCTACTCCATCTTGACTTCTGGCAAAAGCCACTGTTGGTTTAAGAACATAAGCTGATTTTCCGTGTGGAATAGCGATGCCCATGCCGATTCCCGTCGTACTTTCCTTTTCTCTATCATAGATGACTTCTTTAAACCCGTTTTTATCTGTGATAGCCGCTGTTTTTTCTAAACGTTGGACTAAATCTTCGATTACTCCGTCTTTAGTTGTTGCTGTTTCTCCTAGAACGATGGCTTCATCTGACATAATATCCGTAATAGAATCAAAAGTTTCAGGTTTTGTATAAACACCCCTTGTTTCAGATTCTGATAAATCCGCTACCGCTACCCCATTTGCTGCAGCAACTGCAGTATGTTGTAATGTTGGTTTCAAGATTCTTAACATTAACACGGTGACAGCAATACCTGCAATCACTGCTACAAAAAACATGGCTACATGATCGACTGCTCCTAAAACTGCTACGATTGGACCGCCATGAGCGACATGATCTGTCACTCCTGAAAGCATTGCGATGACACTTCCTGTCATCGCTCCGACTACAATACTTGGAATCACTCGTAATGGATCTGTTGAAGCAAACGGAATCGCACCTTCTGTGATCCCGAACAGCCCCATTGCTAAGGATGCCTTACCAGCTTCTCGTTCTGTTTTTGTAAATTTGGTTTTCAATATCAATGATGCCAATCCTAATGCTAACGGAGGGATACAGATAGCTACAGCAATTGGACCCATAATGGAATAATTTCCTTCTGCAATCAAGCCAGATCCGAACAGAAAAGCTACTTTATTGAACGGTCCACCCATATCAAAAGCAATCATTGCTCCTAAGATCATAGCTAAAACAATTTCACTTCCTCCTTGCATCCCTGCTAAAAAGTGAGTCAACGAACTAAATAAAAGAGCTACTGGTTCTCCAATAACGTAGATAAACACAAAACCAACTGCCAATGATCCTAAAATTGGGATAACAATGATTGGCATAATCGATTGTAAAGCTTTCGGTACTCGTACTTTCTTGATTCCTAAAGCAATGAAACCTGCTAAAAATCCAGTGATGATTCCGCCTAAGAACCCCGCATTCGCATCACTACCATATAATGCGCCATTTGCTGCTAACATCCCACCAACAAATCCAGGAACAAGTCCCGGACGATCTGCAATGCTTTGCGCAATAAATGCAGATAAGATTGGAACCATCAATCCCATAGCAATACTTCCGATACTATTCATCGTTGCCCAAATCGTTCCTTCTGGTATCTTGATTCCTTCAGGCGTCGCTGTTCCGCCCAATGTTAATGAAATCGCGATCAATAATCCTCCTGTAACTACGAATGGCACCATATATGAAACACCATTCATCAAACTCTTATAGATTTTCTTACCTAAATTTTCTGATTCACTTTTAGTTTCGGCTGAAATAGTGGTCTCTGTACTTTTATAGATTGGCGCTTTTCCTGCTAAAATCTCTCCTACCAATTCATCTGCATGATGAATTCCTTCTTGCACGCCTACGGTTATCAATGGTTTGCCGCCAAATCGTGATTTATCTATTTTAGTATCCGCTGCGATGATTACACCAGCTGCTTCTTCGATATCTTTTGCAGTCAATTCATTTTCGATACCGATAGAACCATGTGTTTCGACTTTTACCTCGGCGCCAACTGCTTTCCCCGCTTTCTCTAAGTTTTCTGCTGCCATGTATGTATGGGCAATGCCAACTGGACAGGATGTAATTGCAATAATTTTTTTCATTTTCCTACCGCCTTTCTTTCTACACTTACAGTATATAAAAACGGTTTCTTTTTATTAAGCACAAAATGATTCCGTAATAACTGAAATTTTTGGAATAAATAAAAACTTCGCTAAATAAATTGATACACAATTTATTATGTTGAATAAAATAGTATTGGAAAATCTTGCATTTCTGTACTTCTGCTTACGTACATCTAAATTATTATCTACATTAACAATTTTCGTAATTAATTATAAAAAGCTTATTCCATTTCATTTCATTCTGGAATAAGCTTCTTATTTTCTAATAAGTTAGTGAATAATTTTTTTTACCATGCTTAATAGTATCCTTACGTCTCCTATACGCGTATCTCCTGTTTCTTTATCTATAATTGAACTGTAAACATGAGGAATCACTTTTTTTACACCTGCATCGATTGCAATTTTCAGAATTTCTTCAAAGTTTGAAAGATCAATTCCTCCTGTTGGCTCTAAATAGAAATCATATTTTGCGCAAGCTTCCGCAACTGCTTTAAATTCTTCCCTATGTGCTAAGCCTTCCATCGGGAAATACTTGATTGAAGTACCTCCCATGTCTTGCAGCATTTGAATGGCAGTTTCAATAGGCACTTCAGTTGCTGGCGCTTGTGAACTTAACGGACCTGTAGCAATATTGACATAGCCGATCTTACCTGTTGGTGAAACCAATCCATTGATGACCGTATCATTTTGGCCCAATAAAGCACGAGAAGTCCCCACGCCAGTAAATACTTGATTGACATGTTGTGGTTGTAAAACCCTAGATAAACGCGAAACCATCTGACTTTGGTTTGGATCTCCAGCGCCTAATCCAACTGACAACGCATTATTGGTTGCGTCTTGGTACCTTTTCATATCTTCGATTGCTGCTTCATCGCTAGCATAATTTTTCGATAGCACACCTAGTACGACATGCCCTTCCGCTGCTTCATAGCATGCTTTTGCATTTTCAACTGAATGAGCTAATACATTTAAACATACACGATTTTTATAATAATTTGGGATAACTGACAATTTAAAAGCCTCCTACATGATTTCTCTCAATCTTTTTATAATTTTTTCCATTTCGCTTTGGCTGACGGAACGAATGTCGAACTCAATGATTCCATTATTTGCTTGATATTCTCGGGTGTAGACTGATGGATTTTGTGCTTTTAATTCCTGAATGACTTCTTTCGCACTTTTATCGCCACTAATCGTTACACTTGCTCGATAAATATCTCTGCCGGCACCATCTTGAACTATTTTCGCTGATAGGCCAGGAAGTTGATTGATTGCTTTAACAAAAGGTGCTAATCGTTGCTTCATGGAGTCACCGGATTCGCTCCCATTTTTTAAATAATCTTCTAAGGCCTGGGTAAAGCCTAAAATATTATCTTTACCGATTTTCATTGCTCGGCCAATACCTTTAGACTGTAGCCGAATCCATTGAATATACTTCTTTTTTCCTATGACCAGTCCGGCACTCGGACCTTCGATTGCTTTTGCCCCAGAGTAAATCACTAAGTCAACGCCCATTTCGCTATATTTGAATAAATCTTCTTCCGCAGCTGCATCAACGATCAATGGCAAACGATGAGCTTTGGCAACTTCTACCATTTCTGCCACCGTCAGCATACTTTTCTGAACTGCATGATGACTTTTAATATATAGAAGCGCAGCAGTTTTTTCCGTAATCATCATGGAAACATGTTCCGGTGTACACATATTTGCATAGCCAGCTTCTATGACTTTTCCTCCACCTTGAGCAACCATTACTTCAACCGGTGTCCCATAATCTACATTATGTCCCTTAGGTATGATGATTTCCCGTCTAGCGATTTTTTCTGTATAGGGATGATAGACATGGTACATGTTGCCCTGTCCGATTAAAGCAGCAACAGATTGAGCAATCCCTGCTGAAGCAGAAGAAACGATTTGCGCATCTTCCACTTTCAGTAATTGAGAAAGATAAGCGCCGGTTTTGATGGCAAGATCACTCATCTCAAAAAAATGCTCGCCTCCAAATCGTTGTGCTGCTAGGACACTTTCAGATACCTTAGAAACCCCTAGGATCGTCATTTTTCCCGATGCATTAATGACTTCTTTTAAATCAAACTTTCCATAGCTAATTGTCATATATGACGCCTCCAATAATTGTTTTAATCGGTAAAATTTGTTCTTTAGCTATACGTGTAAATCCGTTGGAATCTTTCAATTCCTTTTCATTTTCAACAATCTCAAATATCGTCAAATCTGCATCATAATTGACAGCTAACTGGCCCTTATTCTTCAAATGAAAATTCCGTGCAGGAACTGCTGTAACTTTTTCAATGATTTCTTCCCAAGAATAGCCGACTACCCTCAATTTTTCTAAAGTAGTTGCTAGATCAAAAACTGGGCCATTTGTACGATTGCGGATGTAGATATCCGTACTAATAGAGGTAGCTTTCATTCCTGCTTTTAGTGCGGTTTCTGCCACATGGAAATTAAAGCTATCCGTCCCATGTCCAATATCAAAGACAACACCATTATTGTAAGCATCCCAGACAAAGTTTTTAATTTGATCTGTCTTTGGATCTAAAATACCGTTTGGTTTTCCATTAAAACAATGGGTCAATACATCGCCTCTTTCCATTCTTGACAATACTTCTTCTAACTCAGGAGGTGCAGAACCGATATGAACCATCAATGGCAGATCATTGTTTTCTGACTGGATTTTTTTAGCTAATTCTAATGGCTTAATGCCATTTTCACCAACAACTGTCTTACTCATTCTCGCTTTGATCCCGACAATAAATTCCGGCAGTTCTGCTAACGCAGTACTTACTAGATCTTCTTGAATCTTTGTTAGATCAGCAAGTTCATCTTGTTTGACAATGCCCCATTTAGAGATATTCATTAGCGCATACACATTTGTCTTGACCGATTTCGTCAATTGATAAAATTCACGGATGTTTTCTGCTCCCGTAGTTCCAGCATCAATGACCGTCGTCACACCTTTTTCGACCCCTATCTGATCAGGATAGTCATAATAAAGATTCATCTTTTCATAGCAGTGGACATGATCATCGATCCACCCAGCGGATAAATAATACTTTCCCTCCAAGTCAACTACTTCTTGCGCCGGCTGATTTATTTCTGTTGCAACTGCTTTAATCATGCCTTTTTCTATAGCGACCTCTATCTTAGATCCATCAACCAACCTTCCATTTTTAATCAAAGTATCAAACATTTAATGACCCTCTTTCTATTAATTTACTGCCGGGAAGATTGCTCCTAAAATCATTGCTCCTAAAATAGCACCTCCAGCAATTGGTTTTTTCCAAGCATAGAATCCTAGTGCTCCTAATGTAGCGCCAATGCCGATTGGAATAGATGCTGCACACGCGCTTAATATAATTAATGGACCCAAAAAACGTCCAGATGAATTTCCTGCCCCCATCATGACGTCAGCACCAAAAGTGGAATTTGATTGATTGATCGTAAATTTACGAATCAAGACAATGATGCCACCAACAATCAAACCTAGAACCAAACCAGTCAATAAAGAGAGTGCAAAATTATCGATTGGTGCCGCTATTTTCATACTTAAGAGAATTGCTGGTACCCCAATTCCGATCCCAGTTAGGATCGAACCGCCTAAGTCCAAGATCCCAACTAAAGAGCCTTCTAAAATTCTGGCAAATAAGAAACTAGCACCAAACGCTGCCGCTGCGCCATAGGATCCGCCATCCAGCCCGGCTTTTAACATCGCCACGATCGAAACTTCATTGAATGCACCCACACCATACATCACATACATGTGTGTTCCTGCAAATACAGCAGCGGACATAATTCCTACGATTAGCGGAAAAGACCAGTCTGCAAACCAAAAGCTCTTTTGCCGCTTTACTTCTAATACTTTTGCTTGTTCTTCTGTTGTCTCCATGATTCTCCTCCTATTTCACACTAAAGATATTGTGCAAGTTATCAAGCCAATTAGGCACTTGAAGCTGGAAGCTCTTGATCATTTCCATATCAAATCCACGGAAAAATCCACTGAAAATAAATAATAAAACAATAGCGATCATCATGCTCTTCGTGACGCGATTCCAACCGCTCTCATCGACGCCTTTACCAATCAAGATTCCTAGAACAACACCAGGTACCGCATTTCCCATGATCAATTGCGCGATACCGCCAAAAAGAGTGCCCCAAAAACCAGTTCGTTTCCCTGCGTCTAAAGCTGCCAACCAAAAAATAACTGGCATTACTGTATTGATCAGAATCGTCGCTGCTGGTACCAAAACGGAAACCGCCGTCACTTGTAACGCCTCTGGAATTGCTGCAGCTGTTGTGTTTAAGAAGGCTACCACCCCTGCCCCGATAACCGCTCCAATGATCCCCATTTTTTTCGGATCATGCATGGTCTGGGTGACATCTTTGTTTTTTGCTAGAAGTGCTGCCGCTGCCCAATTGGGAATGATTCGATGCGTCACATCTTGTGTGAATGCACCAGCACCAACTGAAGAAGCCCATGCATTAAAGAAAAAGCCTAAACCAAATGAAAAATGAGAAGCTGGATCACCCATGCAGGCATTCATTTCGCCTAATGTTCTAAAAGCTCCTAAACCTTGTGTATTAGGTGCATGAAACATTCGAGCTGCCCCGACAGATGCTGCAAAACCAAGTAATCCCCCGATAATAACCGATTTGACTAGAATGATTACGAAATCCACGTTATTCTTTCCCCCTTATAATTCAAAATTAGATTTTTTTAGTTACAAATGGAATGGCAATCCCATTTGGATCTTCAGTCATTTGCTGGCTGAACGATATGTCTGCCAATTTTATTTCTGTTACAGCCACAGTAACAGAAAGTTCGACTTCATAGCTGATACGTTGCCGTGGGAAGAAGAAAAATAGAAAGCGTTCTGTGTATTTGTTTTCGACCGCCTTTAAAATATCCACATTGACTGGTTCGATTCGCAATAATACGTTTGATTGTTCCATTATTTTGTTTTGAATTTCTGCTAACGCTGATGCAAAAGCATGTTGCTTTGTTTCCCCTTTACCGGAGACAATAACTTTTTGCTGAATTGTCTTTTGAACGCTCATTTCATGTCCCTCTTTCTATTTTCCATGCTTTTTGATAAATTCTTCTGTCAGACGTTTCCCTAATTCCTCTTGATCCATAAAGCCGAAACCTAGAACAGTTTTGCCATCCTTGATAGCTGTGATCCCTTCTTCAATCGAACGCATACCATGTCGTTCTGGATAGCCATATTTTGTTGCTGCTGTTAATGCACCTGCACCACCACTACCACAAAAAGAGATACCCATATCTGCATGCTCTTGTTGCATCACATCGCCCAAACGCATATCTGCCCCCATTCCTGGTACGACAACTGCTTTGCCGCCAGCTGCTTCTACCCCTTTGGCCACATTTTGTCCTTTACCCATACGGTCTGCAATAACTACTGTAATCATGATTGTTTCCTCCTAAATGTTAATTATTTTTTGCTGTTTCAAAATGAATCGACAAAACATATATTTCATCATCGGTTAAATTACCGATACTTCTAACTATTTCATCAGAAATAGTTATGGCTTCTTTGGATACTTCTTTGAACAAATCCCGATCGACTACGGGAATCGTTTCCTTTCTTTGAGAACGTTTCAGCATCTCATTCAAGTGATTAATTAGAATGGTCCACTGCAACTCGGTTGGTACAATAGCATGTTCTACTAATCGCTCTTCAATTAGATCAATCACTTGTTTTAACTTTTCCCGATTTTGACTTTCCTCGATAATTTTTAAAGCCTCGTCTGACATTTTCACTAACTTGACGCTCCTTCTTTTATATATGAGAATAATGCACTGATTTCTGACTGATTGATTCCTAAATTATTTTCTGCAAAAACTGCTTCGATTTTTCCTACCAGTGTTCCTTTGTCTAAAATAATCTGATCTACTTGACGACCTTCTGCCATATATTGTTGATCAAATGTGATACGATGAACCATTAAGAATACATGAAGCAAAAAAGCTTCTCGATATTCTTGGATCAATTCTGCTTCCAAAATGACAAGTAAACGTTCATAAATCGTATAAGCTTTCAAAATCAATTCCTTGCTAAAGTCTTCTAAAGTATCTTTATTGATGGACGTTTCTCTAAAATTCAAGTTATGCCTTTCCTGCTGATTGGAAGAAGCTAGTATTTTTTTTATTATTTGTTGAATTTTTTTCAAGTCCTGTTCAGTGGGTAATGGATGGACTTTGATGAAAGGACGATCGATGCCATTGATTGGAAAAATACTAATCACCAAATCAGGATCTTTGGTAGCAATCATTTCTTGCGCATTCAATACTGAAGCAAATGCCACGATAGTGATATTATTTAATTCTTCATTGATCTTTTGCTTGATCAGACTAGTCACACCCAACCCTGTTGAACAAATGTAGACGGCTCTAACGCTTCGTAGATCTTCTTCTCTTTCGTAGGAAACCAAAAAGTGTAAGGCAATATATGCCACGAAAGAATCATTGATCAGAATATTTTGTCCACTTATTTCTTGTCGAACTGCTTGCTTGATCGCATCAAATAATTCCGGGTATTTCTGCTTGATATCTTCTTTAAAAGGATTATATTCATTGACAAATTTTTTCTTTCTCGATAATCGCATAGATAAATGAGCATACAGATTCGTCAACAATTGTGGATCTTGATAAAAAGAATGGTTGATTGCTTTACTTACTTTATAAATCACATTCTCAACTAGTTTCATAACGTCTTGCTGGTGAATCGTGTCGAATGTATCACTATAGATATAATGATATTCATCCTCGAACAGTGGCAACTGATAATAATCAAAGACCTGCTGCATGACGCGATAAGAAAGATCGTTTTTGTCTAATTCTTGTTCAGCAACCAATTGATAACGACCAATCGTAGCCTCTTTGCGTAAGCGAACGGTAGCAATTGTCACTCGAATCAGAATATTTAGTAATTCCGCGTAATTCAGTTTCTCTAGATTTTCAAATTCCAGTAAGTGCCGCATTCGAATGATTACTTGATTAAATACCTCTTGGATAGGTGTAGCAGTAGCAGAATACATTTCAAAGTATTCAGTCTCACCGCCGTTCAATAACAATGACATTAATTTATAAATGTCATAATCCGTGAACTCTTTTTGAAGAATCTCTTCAATCGTTAATCGAACTAGACGTTCTTCTCCTGTGATCCAAAAACCCTTTCGCGCCTGACGATTCAAGGTCAATCCTTCCTTAAGAAAATTATTTTCCAGCACATCTAAATCATTCATGATCGTATCTTTGCTGACATCTAATGCGTTGGCCATTTTCATTCCAGTAATAGCTTCTTTTGTTACTAAAAGCATAATTAGTAAACGTTTGATTCGGAGACTTTGATCTGCAAATATTTCAAAACGATTAACATCCATCAATTCGCTTTTTAATTTGATTCGATCAGAGCTACTAATATTCATCCAAATTCCCTGACTACGTTTGCTATATAGGACTTGCTTCCGTTCATTCAGCCACTCTCTTATATCATCTAGATCGTATTTTATCGTCCGAACACTAACATTTTCTTTTTCAGCCAACTTTTTGATTGTTACCGGTTCAGACATTTCCACCAAGTAAATCAAAAGCTGCCTTTCTCTTTTTGTTAGCTGTTGCATTATCATCTCTCCTTACATTGCTAATATAAGCGTTTTCTAAACTAACAACAATATGAAATATTTGCACTTAACTAAGTGCAACTTATAGCTTTTTAACTAAACTTACAGAGTTTATCTATTATAAAGACGACTACATGTACTGTTAAAATACGTTTTTTATTGCACTAAGTCGTAATATAAATAATCAAACGCTTTTTCAAATTTTTTAAATTAAAAAATTGAGAACAGCTTTCAATATCTTAAACCGTATATTCTCTAAAAATATCATGGCTTACACGTTCTATCCTAAATAAAGTTTGACTGGATCACCATACAAAAATTAAACTCCATGTAGAATAATACGCGGCTGACGAATTCCTACATGAAGCTTATCTATGACTATAAATATTTAAAAGTAATGAATAAAACTAATCAATGATACACGTTTATTGGTATTGATCATACTCAAATAAAAAATATTCAAACAGATGGATTCATACTTTCTATCCCGCTAAAATTTCATAAAGTATATATAGTTCCCATGTCGATATTTTGATTTTATAAAACTGTTCCAAGGTATAGAAAATCGTTTGTGTATTTTGATAAAACAATTTGTTGTTGATTTTCAGCTGGTTGATATCTTCTGGGACTGGATAGTCTTCTGCACCAAGTATCGTTCTTTCGACCATCAAAGCTAGATGCATCATTAAATTGAACTTCATTTTAGCATTCAACTGAAGACTGAATCTTTTCTCGCACTTTTCTACTACATCTTCTACTTGTCGGATAATCACATCAGGGTTTAAAAATTCGAGTTTTTCAGATAAACCTTCTTTTGAAAAGAAATGGATGAATTCGTTCGTTAATAATGGAACACTACTAGGATGAATTAGGTTTCTCAATTGTCTATTCAATTTATTCTCTGCATCTTCATCCAAAACATCAATTAGATTAATACTAGGAACCGGGGTTGTGTTATCCAGATAGGAAGTTGTCAAGATCAACGCCGTCTCTTTCAAATATCCTTCTTCCGAAGAAGCTCGTTCTAATGTGCTCACTAATTCTCCGTAGTTTAATACGATTAGTTTAATGTCAGGATTAAAGTATTTTTCACAGATCATTTTTATTTTCTTAGCAATATCACGACCAGATATACTAGAAATAATGACATTTTTTTCTACAGCAAAACCTTCAAAATACTGGATATTCGTTACAAAATCACTTTCTGCCGTTTTTGCAATCTCATAAAAAAGATTTCCATTGATTAGTTGCTGTCCAATCTCTAGTGCATAAGAGGTAGTTAAATTATTAATAACTAATAATTCTCCTAAAATTTGAGGCTTCAAGCTCTTATATAAATGAGTTAATGAGCCCATATCCACAAGCATGATCACTCCTTCAGATGTATCTCTTTCTGAAAGCCAATCATTCACTTTTGTGATAATATCTCTAGCAGAAGATGATAAAGGCATATTGATAGCATCAAAAACGTAATCTCCACACATTTTATTTGCCACAGCTTGAATACTACTAGCAGTCGCGTTTCCATGAGCTACTAGTAATGCTTGGTAACGGATGTCTTCTGAGACCTTGCCGATCAGCATTACACCTAAGAAGAAAGTAACAAAGGGGCGAATTTCTAGAGGAAGCTCTCTTGTGAGATTAGTAGTTAAAAGTATAGTTCTAGGATACTGTTTTGATAGTAGATGTATTTTTTCTTTTAAATTTTTTTCTGGTAGTTTTCCTTTTAAGATTTGTAGTAACCTGCAAACAATTTCAAGGGGTTCTAGCGTCATCGCTTCATTGTCAATGATTCTACGATTTTGTTTTTGGATGCTTGTTTTCATACTTAAAGACAAACTATCATTTGACAAAGCCACTACATTTTCTAAGTATTGACTATCAAATTTTTGTAATTTTTCTTTTAATTCAGCAAATTCATTTATATCTAATATAGGCATCAGTCTTTCTGCAAAAATCTGGTATTCCTCAATAGATGGACTAGATGTAGAGGGGTAAGTTATTTTAACTGTTGCTTTCTTATCTTGACCTATAAATAATGTTTGACTATGAGGCGTCAGCCTTAATGCATCAGCACAACTCATCCTTACCTGATTTGATAAGCTTCCAATATTACCTGAAAGTTCTTGTGTTGTTAAAGCAAAAAAATTATCGTTTGAAACAACTATATTCTTTTTTATTCGCTTTGCTTCTCGCTCAAACAAATATCTGACTAGCTCTATACGCTCAAATATTGGCCGTTCATGAAAAGTTGGTAATTCAACAATAACGGAAATACGTCGATAAAATGTCGGTAATAGTGCTTCTTCAGGCGTTTCAGTCGTTGCAAATAATAATCGAACATTCGAAGAAATCATTTCTGCTTCTTCGCCGATAGGCCGAAAATTCCCTGTATCCATAAATTGAAATAGTTTTTCCTGATTCTCGTGAGATAATCGATGTACTTCGTCTAAAAATAAAACACTATCATCAGCTTGCGCTAAAAGACCAACCTTTTCTTTTTCTGCTCCTGTAAAAGCACCTTTTGTGTGTCCGAATAGAATAGAAGATAATAACTCAGGATTATTAGCGTAATCTGCACAATTGAAGACAAAAAATTTTTTTGTTCCTTTACACTTATTTTCTTTAAGATATTTAAAAATTAAGTGTGCTAAAAAACTTTTTCCAACTCCACTTGCTCCGTGCAAAAGAAGTGGTAATCCTAATGGTGGATACAATACTGCTGCCTTACACGTCTCAATTGCTCGTTTAGCACTACCATTATTTCCAATATACTGAGCAAACGCATCTTTCACGCCTTTATTTTCTGATTCGGCAATTGACCAGTACACTGGTTTTGTTCCGCTTTTTTGTATTTCATTTTTATCTAATAATTCATTCAAATATAAACTTGTTGCTGAGCGGCTTAATGAGATAGAATCAGCAATCTCCTGTGTTGTCAAGGTAGTTGCTTCAGATAATAAATTCAGTAACTGCTCTCTCGTTTCTTGTCGCATACTCAAACCTCCCTCATAAAAAATACAGTATATGATAAGAAATGGAAATGCCATATTCTCCAAAAAGACTTACAGCAGATGGAATACTAAAAAATCAAAACTACTGCAGTCAGAGTGTATCAAATCATACTCTTAGCTACAGTAGTTTTTCCTATGGGACACGGCTCTACTTATTTCGAACGTAGTAATTGAGATAATATCAAGGTGGCTGCTTCATTGTCGGTTTTAGCTTGTAGAATCTCTGCTGCTTCATCATCAACAAAATGATTCAACCAGATCGGACACCAGCCGGCTAATCTAGATGGAATAACATCATTTTGATAACTATCCCCTAAATAATAAATTTTTGTTATCTTTTCTGGCAATTGTTTAGAAACTTTTCGAAAACAGCTTACACTTGGTTTTGCATCACCTAACTTTTCTGAAATAAATTGCCATCTCGGTTCGATAAAACGATCAAGTTCTAATTGATCTAGTTTACTTTGCTGTTGCTGAGCGAATCCATTTGTTATAATTCCGCATAGAATTCCACTTTTTTTCAAAACACTTAAAAGTAAAGACATTTCGACTGACAAAGTCTGTTTGCTTTGGCATAAATGATAGTAAGCATCTAATTCAGATAAATTGGTATTCTTCTTTGAATTTAATGTTTCCATCACTAGTAACCATCGTTCGTCTTTCTTTTTTTTATCTAATTTTCCTTCTTGATAAAACTTATAAATCTTTTCGCTATGACAGCGGAATTCATGATAAAGACGCTTTAAAAAAGGTTCTTCGAGGAAAGAATCAGGATAGTACTTTCGGATGGTACATTTGAAGGCACTATAATTGTCTAATAATGTATCATCAACATCGAAAAAAACAGCAGTGTTTTCTAGCATATCCCTAACAGTCCTAATATAATACCTAAAAACATAATACCAAACATTACTACATTTACGTTGACTTTTTTCCGTAATAACCAAAATGCAAATAACGTCACCGCTAATGGTACGATACCTATAAATAATTGATCAAGGTAATCTTGAATTTTCATCACTTCTTTGCTGCCTTCCACGCTCACCACTAAGATGGTCTTGAATTTGACATTCGATGCTGTCATTGATCCCATCATCATTAAGCCCAACATACTTGAAGCTTTTGTCAAAATTTTCATTCCACCTGATTCATACATTCGTTGAATAAAACTGGCACCCACAGAATAGCCGCTATACAGTGCGTAATAGTGAATGAGAAAAGCCGGAATATTATAAATCAATAAAAATATGATTGCACCTAGCGGAGAACCAGTTGCTGCTAAAGAAATACCGATACCCGCTGCGATTACCCGTAAAATTCCCCAGAAAAATGAATCTCCAATACCTGATATTGGTCCCATTAATGATGCTTTAACAGCAGTGATTGAACTGGCGTCAAAATGTTCATCTTCACTATTTTGCTTTTCCATTGAAGCAACTAATCCCATAATGAAATTATTAATATGCATCGTTGCATTGAACCAGGTTGTATGGCGAACAATTGCCTCTGCACGTTCTTCTTTTGTTTGATAAAAACGATTGATAACTGGCAGCAGCGTATAAATGACGCCTACTGCGTGGTATTGCGTTGCTCCAGTACGACTGGCATTCATCGTCCATGAACGCCAAAAGACAGAACGCATCATTTTCTTTTCTTCTTTTGTCAAGTTTTCTTGGAATCTCATGCGAAAAAGTCCTCCTCTTCTTCTGCTTTTGTCATTAGCCCTTTGTCATGCCTATTACCATTTTTACCAGCCTCTCTAATTTCAATATCCCGCTGAGCGCTGACAACACAGATAACAACCCCAATCACAGCAACAGCCACTGCCGGCAGTTGTAAGTAAGCGGTTAGAACAAACCCAAGGATATAAAAAACAGCTAACTTATTGTCCCATAAGAGCTTCATCAACATGGCAAATCCAACAGCAGGCAACAACCCTCCAGCTGCACTAAGACCATTCATTAGACTTTGAGGGATATGTTCAACAAAAGAATTTACCGGACCACTCCCAGCTAAAATTCCAATGAAAGAAATAGATGCAATGATTAAATAATAGATCACCCATGTACCAAAGTGTAGCGTAAGGATCATTTTTTGGTTATTTTCACGTGCAGCTTTATCTAAAGCTGGAGCAAAGATATTCATGAAAACATTTTTCAAAAACATAACGACAAATGCAGCTAACATACCAATTGGCACAGCGAGAGTCATTGCTGCTTTTTGTTCTACATTAGAAATGATGGCGAAAGTTGTAGCTAAAGTTGTGGCCGTTACTGGCTCTGCTGCTATCACTCCGCCAATATTTACATTTCCTAAAAATACGGCTTCCAAAGAGGCTCCCATCAAAATACCCGTTTTCATGTCCCCCATTAAAATACCTGTAACGAGACCTACTACTAATGGACGTTCCATCATACTTTGTCCAGTCAAATAGTTACCCGCAAAACAGATAAATACTGCTAAAGCTGCCATAGTTGCGTGCATTAACATATTTTATTCCTCCCTATTCTAATGCATCTTTTAAACTTAATTGCGGATTTGACGGCAACACCTGGTTGTAACTATTTACTCGATCTAATTTAGCTAATTCCTTTGCTGCAGCTAATTCATTAGGATTCAACTGCACACTAGGAAATATCATTTTTTTCGTTGATGGATCAGATTTGTCAAATCTACCTGCGTTAGCAACATTGACTGTTTCTATGTTTTCTACATTTTGAGCTATTTTATTTGCATCGGATACGCTATTTACAATGACAAAAATTCGTTTGTCGGCTCCTCTTGGATCATTGAATATATTGATAGCATCATCCACCGAACGAATCAATAGTTTCATTCCATTTGGTACAGCCATCTTCAATGTCATTTGCATGACCTCATTTTTTGCTGCTTCATCATTAGCAACCACTAATAATGGCGCATTTAATTCTTTCGTCCAAACTACAGCTACTTGACCATGGATTAGTCGATCGTCCACACGTATTTGAGTTATCATTCTTTTTTCCTCCTTATTTTGTATCAAATTACTATAATAGTTTCTTCTTACACTTTTGATTTAAAAAAATGTCTCTTCTGTAGGCAAATCTGTTGATACTAAACGAACCTGGCTTATCTCAATTGCTTCGTTTATACTTTGTTTTGTAAAGACTTCATTTTCCGGTGTTAGGACTAAAGATAATATAATTGCTAAATTACTATTAGAAATGACAAACAATTGATCTTTTTTTTGTTTTATCAGTTCTGCTACCACTGTTTGATTTACACTTCCGCCAAACAGATCGGTAAAGATAATTCCTTGTTCTCCTTCTTCGATAGAATCTATAAAGTTAGAAATGATGGGCGTATAGTCTTCATTTGTTAAATATGCATTAATGACTTCAAGTTCTGCTCCTTTATCAGCTAAAATCGCCATTGAATTTTGAAAGCCGCTTGCTAGTCGCCCATGTGTTGCAACTAAAAATTTTTTTTTCATATTTTTCACCTCACTTTATATTAAGCAAATACTATGCCAAAAAATAAAAGTATAAGAAAGTCCCATTCCTTGAGCTTTCTAATACTTTTCAAACTGTTTAAACAGTTTGATTTACTTCTAAACAGATGCTAATAGGTGATAGAAAGCTTGATAATAAATTTGTCTAAACCAGTACTTCGAACCTAATTAACTATACAGATGCGTTTTCGCTCATGTTAACTTTCATTCAATATATGAGAGAAAGCTCTATTTTCATAAAAATTTTGAGGTAAAACTACTAATAAACCAAAATGTAAAAAATCATTTTTATTATCCTGAAAGATGGATCTTTTGATTACAAAAAAGCCACTTTTCTAAGTGGCTCTTGAACAGAAGGTCATTATCATAATCATAGGAGAATGGTTTAGTGCTAGCAGAATAATGATAATGAGAAGAGTACTATCACAAATACTCCTGAGAATCGTTTTCAAAAGGAAGATAGTTGTCAACGGTCTGTGATAGTGACTTAATTATGTCACGATAATAGAAATAAAAATAGTTTGAAAATTTTACTGTTTTTAGAATTTTTTTAAATATTTAAATAAAAAATATTCTCTTAACGGTTGTTGAGACAGCTTTTCATAATGATTTCGTACTATCATTTTTCTTCTTTATTTACTTTATAAACGGTCTTTATTTATCTGCCTTAGTCACCTACTATGAAAGTAATCAGCTTTCACCTAATTTTTAAGGATGTACTTTAATCATTTCGCTTTTGGAGATTACTAAGGAAGGAGAAAAAGTGATTTTTCATTAAAAAACAACTCATTACAGGTTTAAACCAAGTTTCTCAGATGGATAATAAATTAAATTATCATTACATTCCATCATTTAAACTTTATACGTATGTTTATAAGATCATAAAACGTATATTAGAGAGATTGTTTTACTAAATAAGTTTATTCAATTAGAATAAAATAAAAAAGGAGGTTGACTTATGAGAATCATGAAGAAAGCAATTGCTATTATAATCCCCCCTGTTCTGAGTTATTTTGTCGCTTTTTTAGGTTTGTTTATTTCCATTTATTTAAAATCCGTTTTTTTTGAACAACTATTTCCAAATCTGCAAGGAAACCAATTAGTTAGCTTGATACTTGATGTTTTCTTTTTTTTAATGATTAGTTTCTTTTTTGTAGTATTAACTAAGTTAATATATAAAGATATCAGAATATTAGGTTTTTCTAAAAAAGATTTCTTAAAAAAGTTTATCTTAGGGTATTTAATTGGAGGTCTCTTAATTGCTTTTATTGTATTCGGCTATGTATTAATTGGCGGAGCTGATTTCCAAGAAGTTTTTGCGAAATCTTCTTGGTCTACATTACTAATAAGCATGGTGTTTTATCTAGCTCAAGGATCACAAGAAGAAGTAATTAGCCGAGGATTTGTATTAGGTGGGATCGTGGAAAAAACTAATCTTTTATGGGGAGTGGTAGTAAGTAGTTTATTTTTTATGTTAATGCATCTGAGCAATGCAGGAGGATTTACGCTAGAGTTGATAGACTATTTTTTAATTGGTATGGTATGGGCTTTACTAAGAGTTCTATTTTCTAATACTTGGGTTGCAGCAGCTTCTCACGGTGCCTATAATTTTTTTATGTCGGACTTTTTTGGTTTAGCAAACTCTCCAAAAGATAGCGAAGGTATACTTTTCCAAACTATCTATCATAGCTCAATTGATTATATGAGCATAATCGTTTCTTTATTTGTTTTAATCATACTAGTTATATTGATATGGCGCAAAAGAGATATCTTTAATAAGCCATTACAATTGGAGTGAAATATTTTCTCAAAAAGCAATCTATGAAATTAAGGTTACGTATCAATTTGATAACGATAGGAAATGTTGATCGAAAAATCCAAGAAGTATTATATTGCAAAAATTCTCCCTCTCAATAGTTAAACTAACTTTTGAGAGGGAGAATTGTATAGATTACTTTTTGACAATATAAAAAAGAATAGTGATTTTTCTCTAACTATGAAATCCAAGGTTACGGATCACTGACCTTTTCAGTAACAATGTAAGTAAGATAAAGATTTATACTATTTTAAAACGTAAATGTAATCCATAATTAATTTCCCTTTATTTGTTTCTCCCATAACTGTTTTGCTACAGGGATATTGCCTAATTCCGTCATGTTAGAAGGTAATATAATGGTATTTGTTTGACTAGAAACTACCTCTTTAAATGCTTCTATTCCTAAATAAGATAAGGATACCTCATCGAGTTGACTATTTTTGATCGCTTCATTTAAGATTATTATTCTTTTTTTCTCTGCTTCAGTAATTTTTTCAATACGATCAGCTTCTGCCTCTGCGTCAATACGAATGCGCTTTGCTCTTGCTTCTGCGTCAATTTGGGTTTGTTGTGCCCTTGCTTGTGCATCAATGGTCATTTTAGATGCATTAGCTTCAGCATTAAGTACCGCAGATGATTTCTCACCTTCTGCACGAGTAATCATTGATTCTTTGTCTCTTGAAGCTGTTATCAATTTGTTCATTGATTCAACAATTTCTTTAGATACCTTTATCTCCCCAATATTGATTCGATCGATTGCCAAACCATAGCCAGAAGTAATATCTTTAATTGAAGCAAACAAAGAGGCATTAATTTCTTCAGTACCATTCAATACTTCATTTAGCTCCATTTTCCCGATAATTCCACGCAAATTCGATTGCGCATCTTGGATCATTGATACTACGGAATTTTCATTATCATAAACAAATGCTCGAACATCTGTAACATGATATTTGATAGCTTCGTCGATCTCAACCATTACATTATCTTTTGTAATAGCACTTTGAGGTTCTATTTCTAAAGGAATCTGTTTTAGCGATACTCTTTCGCGCACAGTATATAATATTGGAATAAGGAAATGTAATCCTGGCTCCAACGTTTTTACATACTTACCAAAACTTTCTACTACTTTTACTTCCCCTTGACGTACAACAACTGCAGTACTAGTCAATAACCAGATAAGAAAAGCTACAACAAATACTCCAACGATTATTTTCACAACCAACATTCTATATACCCTCTTCCGTTTACAAATAAACTATTATTCACTCTTGTAAGAAGCACACCGGAATGAACATCTATGATTTCTAGCATAGCATCCTTTTCAGGGACTCCTTCTATTACACGGTATTCTGTATAAGTACCATAAACACGAATAATACCTAAAAATTGATCAGTAGGTGAACGAAAGTACTTTCCTATGACCTTATTTTCTAAATAATCTGCCATATTCTCCTCCTTTCCTCTTATTATATATTAAATATTAAAAAAAAATCCCAAAAAATTTAATATGGTCAGGATTAGAATTAAAAAAGTTAGAAAATTAGAAAGAATTGTTTAACAGAGATGGTAATAGAATAATACTGCAAAGCATTTATACATTGATGATAGCATGAAGATTTCCATACATATTCAATGCATGGACTTCTTAAACGCTATATACCCGTTTTCCTCAGTAACTATTCAAAAGTAAAAAAAACAATAGATACACCTAATAGAAATTCTTTTTAATTTCCCATTTTTTCTCTCTATTTTTTCCTCATCCAACCCTCCCTTATTTTAATTTGGCGCATCTTCAAAATTCCATTTTAATATACCACTATAGTTTCCTGTGTTATCCGAAGGCTGTAGTTTCAAATGCAGTTTATCAGATAGATCGACTTTTGCATTCCCACTATCTTGCCAAATAACTTGTTCCGTAGAATTTAGATGAACTTCTTTCCCCTCATACGTCGTAAAAGATAATCGGTCATTAAGTTTATCACCTTGGCTATTCATTAATGGGGTTTCTTCAGACAGTTTGATGGTCCACAAGCTCTTATCTAATTTGCTATTGTCTTCTACTTTAAAAATATTTCCTTCTTCTAGCGAAGAAACAGTATTCATGGATGGTATTTCTTTCACCCCGAAATTAATGTCTTCAGGAAGTGTGAGTTGGGGACTTGGTTCTGTTTGAATCGTTCTTACTTCCTCTTGAGAAACACGTCCTTCTTCATCTTTTAAATAAAATGAGACTTGTTGACCCAACCATTTTTCTGGTGCTTTAAAATGAAAAGTACGATTCTTTACTGTTTCAGCCGCTTCAGAATATTTTTCCAAAGTTATTTCTTCTTTCCCACATTTAGCCATCAAATAAATCTTCTCGTTAGCTTCATGTGAAAAATTAAACGTAATTTCTCTATCTTTGGTGAAGCGAGATACATATAAGGGATCTTCTTTATCTAGTAATTCAAATTGTATTGGCTCGCCTTTCTTATATCTATGAACAATCGTCTGTTCATCTGGTAAATAAATTCCTGTATCTTTGGAACTGTTTTTTATAGGATAATATCCTTTTATTTCAGGATAATCTTTTGAAACATCATACGGAGTGGTGACGATTCCCTCTTTAACTAAAGGTGATTGTAAGATATTATCTTTCTCATCTAGAAAAGGAATGATTATTTTACCTTTGTAATTTACAGAACTTTTCCCTGATTGTTCTCCTAGTGGTTGATCATTGAGCAATGTCTTTATGTCGAATGATAATGGTAACTTTTCATCTTTAATCAGACCGATGTCTACAGGATAATCCATTCCCTTCCAGTTTAGTTTAATATCATATAGCAGTACCGTGTCATATAAACGTTTGTCATTTAAATTGTTTATCACTAAAGCGACATTACCGTTTGGTTCATTGCTTATTTTAAACAAGTCTGTTAAATCATCACCATTGAGATTAGTTACTTTTGCTTCCTTAAAAGAATATTGATGGGTCGAATAAATTTTTTGTAAATTAAAACATAACTCCATTGATTTATTTTTTTCCCATTTTTCTATATTAGGAATCGTTTGCTGTGCGCTTAAATAAATGTCCTGATTTGCTTTCTCAAATGAAGAATCTACTCCGTAAGCTACAGGAAACTCTGGTTCAGCTAAAAAATCTGTTCTGTACTTTATCGAAGAAGTAGTTGAATCATTATTATGGATGACAAATTTTACGTTAGAAATTGGTTTTGTTGTTAGTTCCAAATCTTGCCTTGGATCAACTCCCCAAGCTCCTCCTCCTGTTGTGTTTTTAAAATATACCCAATAGTCATCTGGTCCTCCATCCCAAACATCATATAAGATATTCGTAGGATTATTAGCATACAGCCCTTTGATCAAAGTTCCAGGAGATAAAAAACCGATATATTTATTTTGATTTAAGCCACTATAATTAAACGAAGTTTCCAATGTTAGAGGCTGATTATCCTCATCTAAAAAGTCATAAGTTACAATCATTTCTCCATAAATATAAATTCTTAAAAAATCATCTTTGGTTAAATAAATAGAGCCCCCATTTAAGTTTCCTTTATTTCGTTCCAAAGTTATTAGTAAATTTACTTTTTTCCCTTTATAAAATCCTACATTTTTTACTAATGCTTTACTTTTATTAGTGTTACGGTTGACTTCTATAAAGCTTGTATTAGCTATCCCTTCTATTGGCTCTATTGAAAGATTATCGTTGTAATGCATTATAAAAGTGTTGTCTGCAGGTGTTTTTGCCTGATTTGCCCAATGGAAATATCCTAAATCTGTTAAAGGTCGCGGCGCTGCTTCTACTCCTTGAGATGTGAAAAACAAGAAGCCACTAAAAAATAGCAATAATAATATAATCTGCTTATTTTTTTTCATCTTGTTCACCTGCTAATAAAAATTTTTTTAGATAGTATAGTAGTATTAGGAGGCTTATACCAGTTATATTCATAAACCAGTTTTGTTTATCATTTGTTTTAGGTAACAATTGGTTATATTCTCTTGGCGCAATCTGATCTAGCTTATCAGGTACAACTATTTTTTTCATAGGTACTACCTTATTAGTAGACTGGTAAAAAGTAATTCCTACCCTACTAGTTGTTTGATCATCAGCTGATGCAGACACTGGGATTGCTGCCCCAATCAGCAATCCCAGACAAATAATTGTTAAAATTTTTTTCATTTTTGTCTCCTTTCCACATCTTTTATACAATCATTTTTATAGAAAGTTATCCAAATCATCTATTACATATATGAATTATTCACACATTTTTTAAGATCGTTTCCCCACTTCACAATCTTAAAAAATGATTCGAATACTTTTATGGATTTTTTCGTCGTAACTTAGTAATATACCCAATTAAACTGATGATAATGATCAAACAAAGAACTAAAAGAATATAGAATAAAGAATGATCGTTATTTTCTTTATTTACTTCCACTGCCTCTTTGTTGAGCGTTTCGTCCTCTCCTTTGATTACGAATTCTTTATAGAGTGTCCATTTTTTATCTGAATCATCTTTTAACTGAATACTTAATTCATAGGTTCCTTTTTTCAGTGGCTCATTATTCAAATTAAAAGGAATCTGAAATTGTGTGCGTGGTGCAAAAGACACTTTTTGGTTGAATTCATGTAACGCTTCTTTTTCCCCTTTTTTCTTGATAACTGCATGTAGATCCATTTTGCTTTTAAGTACCGGCTCCGAATTTTCTAAATTGGCAAAAAGAGTCAAATAGCCATTCTCTAACCCGGGTTTAACCTTCGTTAAAGCAAATCCTGGTTCCACTTTTTTATCTGAACAAACTAGCTTTACACCGATTGTATATGCAAACTTATTCTTTAGACTAAAACCTTCATTTTTTTCTTCTTTTCCTTTTGTATCTTCATAGCAATAAAATCCTCCTAAAATGGTTCCTTCAAAACCTTTCTCTGGGATTTTCAATTGAAAGGTCACATCACGTTCCTCAGAAGGCTTCAATGTGATCGTCTGTGATTTAGAAATTAAATCCTGGAATACAGGTTTTCCCAATAACTTAGCCTCATGGTTAGAATAATCGATTGCTCCATTTTTATTGGTACAAGCATTATTGGCTTCTACCACTACTTTTATTTGTTTGGCAGTAGTGTTTTTCAATTTTAGTGATAAATCTTGTGTGGCGCCAGGTGTCACCTTTAGATCATAATAACTTGCTTCTGACTGCTGATTATCTGGTAAAATAGCTTGTGCATCAAAAGATACCTTGTTTGAATCTGCGAATATGTTTGTAGACAAATAGAATAAAGCAAAGAATACTATACCAACAAAAAAGAGGGGAAAGCTTCTCCCCCACCCTTTTCGGACATTATGCTGGAGCATCAGACAACACCCAAGTCAAATCAGCTGTATAGCTTTGTGCTTCTACTCCAGCTCGTGGTACATGAAGCTTCACGTTTTCATTATGCCCATCTTTTCCTTCAAAAACTGCAGCAAAAGCTCCGGCTCCCTGTCCTTCTTTAGCAAGCATCACATCTTGATAAGCTTCATTTAAATCAAATGTTTGATTGGCTAATTTAGGAGCTTCAGAAGTATTGTCTTTAGTTACTACTTGACCATTTGTCAAAGACATCTTCGCTCCAGTTAACTCTTTCCCATTTTCTCCAATAAATGGAGAAATGGTAACTCCCAATGTCCAGCCTTTTGCTCCTCCACGAGTATCGTTTACTTGTACATGCGGTTTTTTATTCAATGCATAGTAATCCGTATCTCCCTGTTGGATTTCTTGTTGGCCAAATGTGATATTAGATGCAAAGGGAATCGATAAAGAACCAACGTCTCCTGTACTTGGATCATCATCGTGCGTGTCATCTGGCACAACTGGTGTGACATCTGTTCCAGATCCTTCCGTCAAAGTAACGTCTGTCTTATTAGTTGTCCCTGATATCATATCTGCAGAAACCATACTTCCCGAAGCAGTTACTGCTAACAAACCTAACGCAGCAGTTGTGATCATTGTTTTCTTCATTTTATAATTCCTCCTAAATAATAATAGATCTAATTTGATCCAAAATAATTTTGACACGTCCAGTACTTTTTATCTAGTTCAACTATTTTCCCAAATAAAGAAAAAATTAGAAAGCAAACTAGATGATCCATTCAAATAAGCTAGCTGTTCTTCATAAGAAAGCTAGCTTTTTTCTTTTTTTAATTGATAAATCGTTTTCTCAAACAAACGCCAGTTTCTTTCGGTAGGTATATTTTTCATTAACAGTAACGGCGTTTTTCCAGTGTCGATGTAGTAATTAGAAATGACCAAATCTACTTCAGATATATTTGTCCTGTAATCATAAAAAGCAAAAACATAAGAATGCCCAAAATACAAATTAATTTTATTCATTAACCATAACCGATGCGTATGGTGTAAATCATCTTGTATTAAAATCTTAATCGGTTTAGTATTTGTTAAAAACAAATCATAATAATCTAGCACATAATAATAATTCAAAAATAATTGTGCCCAGTTTTCTAATTTCTTCGATACGTCCAAATCCGCATTTGCTTGTAATTCTTTTTTGAGTTTTTCCATTATGTGATAAGTTCGAGGTTCTTCTTCTTTCATTTCTTCGATATACGAGCGATTAAAAAAAAGATCTGGATTACCATAAAATAGATAACTTCTTTCGTGAAACGCAATAAAATTGAATATGAGTTCTGGATCCTTTATATCTAAAGAAAAACGGAACATGCTTTGTAAAACTTTCTCCAAATTCTCAACTGCTCGATAAGAACAAGTATTTTGTCGCTGATGTGCATATGCATGACTATTTTCATATATTGCATTTCCATCAATTACTCCAAAAGAATAAATTATTCGATAAAGGAAACACAGTTCATCGCTGTTAAAAGAAAGATTGATTTGTTTTGACCACTTCTTCAAAAGATTAAAATGCGGATCATCTGAGATAACTGATTTATATTCATTATCTACTCGTACTTTTCTAAATGAACTTCTTTCTATGTTAATGGCTAACCAAAAAGAAAATACACGTTTTTGAAAAATAGTTAACGTAATATCATAAATCCCCTCAAAAGCAACTATATACTTCTCTATTTCCTTTTGTTCGATATGAAATGGCCACTTATCACTACTTTCACGTGTAGAATTCCAATAGAAATAATAAAAAAAGCTACGAATGTTTGCCTCTGATGCATTCAATTCTAACTGAAATGGATGAAATGCTATATGATATCGCCTAAAATAGGGAATTAAGAGCTTCGCATATCTGAAAACAGTAGATATACTAGTAAATTGCTCTTTAGCAAAATCTTTTAGAACACTTCTGGGATATCTATACATAAAATCAATCAAATGATAATTATAGGAAGCTTTATAAAAATGAAGATAAATATTATAAATAGGAAAATCTTTCTCTTTTTTTATGAAAAAGCGTTTATTATCTTCATTTTTCAGAAGGATATTCCCATTATATTGCTTAAATAAATCCTCTAGTTCTTCTATATAATGTAAGACTGACTTCTCCGTAACATTAAGTAAATTTCTAAGTTCTTCCATTGCACACCAATTGTCTTTTTCTAACAAATAATCTAATAAAACTACTTTTTTGAAAGATGTTTTAGTTAAAAAAGTTTGCATCATTTCACCTCAATAAGTTACTTTTGTTTATTTTAATCAAAGAATAAACTTCTCTCGCTCGACTATAACTGATCGAACAAAAGAAGCCTTTTAATAAATATAATCTCACTTACCTACATAGGCTAGTTATTTGCTTCTAGCTTATGATAAGTATATAAACGGATATCGATTTCATAATTGTTTTATCTTAAAATGTCCATTATAGCTGTAATTGTTTTCATTTTTACATGAAGAATTATTATAATCTAGTTTAATTTTTTTTCTGAAATATAGAATAAAAATAAAAACATCTTTTTATTTTGAGTTATTAATGGAGATGTAAATGATTAACAATATGTAATTTAATTTTTTATTCCTGCATTAAGATAATTTGATTGGTAAATAAAACAAACATAAATTCGTTATTTTAATTCCTATTTATTGTGAAAATATCCAATTTTTGTCACATAGATATTTGTATAAACATTTTATGAATGCGCTTGTATTTAATTTAGAAAGTGTTACTATCTATTTAGGCAAATTCTTGCTAATATTTTGTTTTTTCATTTACCATCTGTAGAAATCAGTTAATGATTTCTATCTTCTCCTTCCAACTTTTTTGATGATGCATCATGAATTAACAGTGCATTATCCATCTTTTCCATGTTAAAAGAACTAAGAGTCAAGACATCATCTTGATTCTTAGTTCTTTTATTCCTTCTAGAAAATAATTGTTAGCAATATAGTTTATATTTTAAATACTAAATCAGTAGCTTCTAGTTGCTTTCCTGCTTAATAGTCCATATTACTCAACGTAAAAAATAATTGATTGTGGACATTGCTCATCCACTTTATATCCACAACTTTCTTTATAATAGGTATGATAATCACTCTCTATCATATTAATTAACTCTTTTCCCCCGCAAAATTCTTCAATGTCTAAATTAATAAATTCCTCTAAAAGGGAAAGCTTAGAGTCAATCGAAAGCATTTTAGGTAATATAGTCCAAAAATCATTATCATCATTTTTACGTAGTGTATAATATGTTTGCTTTTCTAGATTTAATACATAATTATATGCATCATAATCTCCCTTTTTTTCAAAAAAATTTTTCATATTTAAAAATCTACTCACAAATTTTTTCTTGAAACTATTCATTTTCTCACCTCTATTTATTCTTTTACTTGTCCATCGCATAACTTTTGAATAGAGTAACTAAATTCAAAAGCTATTATAGTATAAAAATACACTTTTTGTTGTTCAAATTTTTCATCTAATTTGTGCAGAAATTTTGAACTCTATATTTTTTAATATTTAATGCTTAAGCAATCATTAAAAAAAGACTGTACGATAATTAAAATAACAAAAAAGGCTGTGACACGACTTTTGTCACAGTCCTTTCTAGCATTATATTACTATTATATTTATTCACTGCATCTTCTTAAGTAACACTGTGTGAGCTACTTTCCCCTTAGCTAAACCCACTGTTTCTTACTACTTGAAGTGAATCTCCCTGAGAATAAAACATACTTGATCGTTTGTTTCTTTACTAACAGCCTTCTTTACTTGGTTCCTACGGTCCTTAATTTTATCTAAGCTGATTGCTGCTTGTAACCATAAAACTTCGATCAGAACATAATTCCTAGTATTGTCGTCTCGCTCATGTTCTGTATAACAAAGAGGATATTTCCATTTTCTAACATCGAACGATTTCTTTTAAAGAAGCTCTCAGTTAACGACCTCGCCCATCTCTTTTTTACCACGAATATTAAAAAGCTCCTCCTCTTAAACACCGTTTATCATATGAAGTATTTTTTATTTAAATTGATTCACCTATTAGGAAAAAGTAAAGTTAAAACACGTGATCACTACCTTATTGGATCACTGAAGCAATATACTTTGCATAAGCTGTACGTCCGCTTTCATTCAAATGGGTTTCATCATCATAAAAAAATTCAGGATGGTTTTTGCTCTCACTATACCAATCGATCATCGTTATATTAGGATACTGATTTGGCAATTTAGCTAATGTGGCATTTATCGTCTCTTGCCAGCCAGTCGGAGCTTTTATATTTACCCAGTACACTTTTTTATCTTTGAGCAAAGACATGGTTTGTTCTATAGCATCATCTGTTAACACACCATTGGTTCCTAACCCGATCACTATTTGTTGGTAAGAAACTAAATCTTTATGCTCCTTTAAGATTTCTGGTAACGCAGTGATTTGTCTTGACTCTTTTGCGTCTACCAATGCTTCTTTTGGAAAAGTCTCTTTCAGTTCCTGATACGCCCCCAGCATAACAGAATCTCCGATAAATAATATTTTTTTCTCTTGTGACAACTGATTTTCTCCTGCACTTGCTTTACTAGAATTTTCTTTTAATAAACTTTGCAACTGATTTTGGTCAGCAGTCAACCGATTGGCTGGAGCACGTAATACCAGTACAGAAACTCCGATCATCATTAGTGCCATAGCTGTCCAAGTTTTGGGTGATCTCATCTTCTGCACTCCTTTTCTAAAGAAAGTAATTATGAGTAATGTACACAAAAACACAGTGAATAAACTTGCGATATCCAAATATTTCAAATGATAATGTTTGAATAGATTTGTCAGAGCAATCAATACTGGAAAATGCACCAAATAAAGCTCATAACTGATTTTTCCTACAAAAGAAAGTTTTGTACTAGCGATTTTGGTTTTTTTTGCAATATTTACATCATCGACACTGGCTAACAATAAAGCAAAACAAATACTAATCAGTAGTTCATTTAGTGTATAAGGAAAAATCGGCAACAGGATCAAACAAAGACTAGCTAGTAGTAAAAGCCAGATTTTACTAAAACTGTTTTGTTCAAAGAAACGGGCAATAGTTATTCGATTAAAATACCCCCAAACTCCTAATAAAAATGGAAAAAGTTTAGCCACCGTATGATAATATGCCTTAGCTGAAGGTAAAAATAAACTAAAAAGAATAGAAACAAAAATCAATGTATAGATTAAGTAAAACACTTGTTTTCTTCTCATACGTTTCATGACAATAAACAAAAATGGCCAAATCAAATAAAATTGTAGCTCAACGGAAAGCGACCAATAATGTTTAAATAAAGAAGCATTAAAGTAAGAGTCGAAATAAGATACGCCTTGATTCAGCTGCCACCAATTGTTATAGCCAAAAATCAAACTAGGTAGCTCACTACGAATATTTCCTATCAATCGAATGTTGCTGATCCCCAGTATGAAAATGGATACGACCAAAGAAAACAGTAAAAATGGATAAATACGTTTGATACGCTTATAGTAAAAATGTAGAAAACTGAATTGTCTGTTTTTTTCATCTCTTATCGTATTTTTAGCCATTAAAAAACCAGAAACCACAAAAAAGATCGTTACTCCTTGCAATCCGCCTGGTAGCTTACTATTTGGCAAATGATAAAATATCACTGCTAAAACAGCTATGCCTCTAAAACAATCGATTTCCTTTGAATATATTTTTTTCATGTATCATCAACTTCCTTCTCTTCATGGCATTTTTTAATCAAACATATTCTTCCGTATCTATTTTTTCATTTTTCTATTCGTTTACCTTGTTTTGTAAATTAACAGTTAAAAGCATCTAAAATGTATCTTTTCCCTATCAATACTCGTTGAACACAAAAAACATGAACATAAAATATCCGATTAATTATTTGTGCGACAAAAAAAGGTGGTGACAAAGATATGTCACCACCTCAGACTGTAGACAAAGAAAAAAATTTCTTTGCTCTACAGTTTTTTTGTTTATTCTCACTTACCTAGCACCACGTATAACATACTATAGCAATCATCATCCCACTTCTTTGTCTTTTGAAATACTACGTTATTTCTTTTTATTAACGAAAAATAATAGCACTAAACAGACCAAAATAGTTATGACTCTCAACGCGGGAGTAAACAGCAAGGCTATCATTAAATTAGCAAGTTCATTGACGATTGAGGAATTTGATTCGTATAATACAAATAAAGGTTCTGCAAATAACTTCACATGTCTATAAACAAATTATATAAATAAATATACAGTTAATCCTAAACCAATTATGGTGATATTTTTTCTCTCCTATAATAATTTTTTCAGTTATTCATTTCCTTTTTTATAAAAAATGTAGATTGTTTTAAAGTAATATATGCTGTAGTTTCAAGAAAATTTACAGGAAATTTGATAACTGATATTATTTACTTTTTGACCACCATATACATAACTTTTATTTTTGTTTCTTTTTTAGAATCCAATGTGATTAAATAAAAATTTTTACAATAATATGCACATATAAATAATAAGATGATATAATCAACAAGAAAAATGTGAATTTTTTCACTATATTTTATCACATGAAAATTCATTAAGAAAGTAGGCGTCGAAGTATCATGCACACACCAGAAGAAATTATGGAAATCAGTATTCATCTTGGATCAAAAAAAATACAGAAACCTATCTTAGCTAAACTGATTTTAGGGTTTATCGGAGGAGCCATGATTTCTCTAGGTTATTTGGCATACGTACGGGTCTCTGCTTCTATCCCAGAATCTATGGCTAGCTTGACTAGTTTAGTTGGTGCCTCGGTTTTCCCTATCGGTCTGCTGGTCATCCTTCTTGGCGGTGGTGAATTGATCACCGGAAATATGATGGCTGTGGCGATTGCCTTTATGGATAAAAAAGTCACCTTCTCACAGCTAGTTAAGAATTGGTCAGTGATTACTTTTGCAAATATTATTGGTGCAATTTTCGTTGCCTATTTCTTTGGTCACTTTGTTGGTTTAACTCATTCAGGTGTCTATCTCGACCAAGTGATTCATATTGCTGATCATAAAATCGCTGTTTCTTGGTGGCAAGCATTAGGGTCTGGAATAGGTTGTAATTGGTTTGTTGGTTTAGCATTATGGTTATCATATGGGGCAAAAGATGCGGCCGGCAAAGTATTAACGATTTGGTTTCCAGTCATGATTTTTGTGGCAATCGGTTTCCAACATAGTGTGGCCAACTGTTTTGTGATACCTGCTGCCATATTTGAAGGTCAAGCGACTTGGTTAGAATTTCTCTCGAATTTTATCCCCGTTTATATTGGAAATATCATCGGCGGAGCTATTTTTGTTTCAGGTTTTTATTACGTTAGTTACAAGCATCATTGAAATCCACATAAGATGTTATCCGAATGATTAAGAAGCTTATCCATTTTTATTATTAGAATCTTCTCTAAGCTAAAAAATAGTTTCTTGATCATTCAGATAATAATCTATACAGTATTTATTTATCTCCTCCCTTTTCCTCGCCACTTACTATCTCTTAGAAAAATATATCAATAAAATTTCTATTCTAAAGTTTGCTTATGTGCTTTAACCCGCCAAGCACTTTCTATGTCTGCTATCCCACCCCCGATACAAACTGTATCAGTATCTACTTCAGAAATATAAAATTCCTTTTTATCCGTTGTTCCATAAATGCTTATCTTTCCATTTTCATTTTCATAATTATAGATGCTATAAATTGTTTCCTCTTCCTTGTTTTCTGTCTTCTTCTTTTTTACTTTGATCTGGTCACTTGTAATCTCGATATCGAATCTAGTATCTTCTTCATGATAAAACCAATGTCCTGAAAGCCTATCTGCTCTATCTAATTGTTTTTGTGTAAGAGATATTTTTTTAGGTATGCTTGTTTGACCTTCTGTAGTAGCTGTACAGCCACTCAATATAGTGATACAACCAATTAACAGAACATAAAATATTTTTATCATTATTATAGAACCTACTCTCTTTTCTTAAGATAGAAACATGACTTTTAAAATGGTGATCGTCCTCTTCTGATATTACAGATACTGCTAATTTTTTTACTTAATAATATGCGAAAAAGAAAAGCAATAACTAAAATAAATAGTTATAGGCTTATTTTAATTTATTATATTTAACGATTAACTAATAATTTTTAAATGATATTATTTTACAAAGTACGTTTAGAGATAGCTTTTGTCTATTGATTATTCAAAACAAGTGATTCAATAAAGCAACAGATTCTATCCGTTTTTATTATATGTATTATTCAAATTAGTTATATCGAGTGAAAAAAACTTTCAAATTGATTCTTTTTATTTATCATAAAGATATAGATACATAATCATTTTCGCTTACATATATTTGAATATGAACTAAAAACAGCAAGAAAGAAGATGATCAAATGTATTATGTAGAAGTAAAAACAAAAGGTGTCAAAAACAAACAATATGTGAAAGGCATGAGTAATGAGTATCCTTTACTTGGTTCATGGAAAGAAGCAGCACCTTTTTCCAAACCATGTGCCATAAAAATAAAGAGCGAGCTGGAAAAAGAACTGACTTGCGGCAAAGCAGTTGTAACCATCATCGAAAAGTAACAATGCAAAAACTAATGAATGACTTATTCCAACACTTAAGCCGTATAGAAAGGAAGCAAAATATGGATTATACTGTTGAGTTTGACAGTGAACTATTGGAACAATTTCCGCAAGAGGTACATCTCGCATACAAAAAAACTATTTCTAAAAAAGTCATAGAGCATGTAGACCATAATTTTTTTCGTATAAAACCAGTACGAATACGCTCGGCAAAGGGAATATATGAAATGAAAGTCAATATTGATAAAAAAAATTATCGTATAGCATTTTCTTTTAAAAAAAATCATGTATTCATTTTTTATATTAGTCCAAATGTACAAAAAATAGTATTTGATAAAGAAGTGAATAAAAAAATAAAATAGACGAGGATAGGAGGATAGATTGAGTGATACTTGAATCTATCCTCCCGTTTTTTCTTTTTACGTTATACATAGTATTTGTCATTACCAAAAAGTCCCTCTTTTCTTCTAGTATCCTTTATATAAGAAACAGCATCCATTTCTTTTACTTGAACAAATCCTACTGATTCATAAAATTTTTTTGTTTTCTCAGTATCATCTGTCAATAATTCGATTTGGACTGGTCCATAACTGGTAATCTTCTCCAAAGCTTCATTCAAAAGCGCTTTGCCTATTCCTTGGCGCTGATACCTCGGATGAATGAGGATATCTTGAATAAATGCGATCGTCGCAAAATCAGTGATCCAACGAACGATTCCGATAATCTTCCCTTCCCCATTACGCTTTATCAGAGATTCAGATTGTTCAAATGCTCTAGCTAACCTTGCAGTGTCTTTTGTGTAATTCGTCCAACCAACGCTCTTATATAATTCAGAAATCTCATCGATCATAAGGGAATCAACATTCATTTTTTTCTTCCTTTCTTATACAATTCTCCCTCTAATAATACAATTCTTTGACTATTTAATCTATCACGTATAACGCTCCTGTAAAGATTCTCTCAATTCCTTAAAATTCCTCTTTCCTTTTAGAATGCATCCTTTTTGATAAATAAAAAAGGTTGTGATAAATTTTCTTCACAACCTCTGTTTCTCTCTATCAAGTATTATCTTTTAATTTTCTACCCTTACCCTAGCATCTCTATTGCCCATAGTATGCATGCTTTCCGTGTTTTCGAAAATAATGTTTATCTAGCAAATATTGTGGGATTTCACCTATATTTTGGTTGATCAACTCGTTTTCTTTAGCCATCAAACAAATTTCATCTAAAATCAGGCTATTTTCTACTGCTTCCATAGGTGAGTGCCCCCAAGTGAATGGTCCATGTCCATAGACAAGTACTCCAGGGACTTCGTTTGGCTCTAATTTTCTTTCCTTAAACGTCTCGACAATCACATTCCCTGTATGAACTTCGTAAGCTTCTTTTACTTCTTCTTTCGTCAATTGGCGTGTACAAGGAATCTTTCCATAAAAAGCATCAGCATGGGTCGTGCCATAAGCTGGCAAATCTCGGCCTGCTTGCGCCCACATGACAGAGTGAGTAGAATGAGTATGAGTAACAGCAGTTACATCTTCAAAAGCTTTGTATAAAACAACATGGGTAGGCAGATCTGAAGATGGTTTCAAGCTGTCTTCTTCTATTATATTTCCTGACAAATCTGTTACAACCATTTGATCTGCTTGCATGCGTTCATATCGGACACCGCTTGGCTTAATAACGATGACTCCTAGCTCACGGTCCACTTCACTCACATTGCCCCAAGTCAATTTAACTAATCCGTATTGCGGCAATGCCAGATTTGCTTCAAAGACACGTTGCTTCATTGCTGCAATTTTTTCTTCACAAGACATCATAACCAGCCTCCTTCAATTTAGAACTTAAGTAGTCTTTTGCCTGCTGGATTTCTCTTCGAAAGTCTTGACTTTTTTCACTCCACATTTCGATCAGGAATGTTCCATCATAATCTAAACGTTTCAAATGTCTCAATAATCCAAGAAAGTCAACGCATCCGTTACCAAAAGGAACATCACGAAACTGACCTGAATATTCTTTTGTTACAGGATACGTGTCTTTTAAGTGGATAGCAGTGATATAATCGATCCCTTTCTCAAGTTCTCGAGCCGGATTATTTTCCGGCCATGCGGACAAATTGCCTAGGTCTGGATATACTTGTAGAAAAGGGGAATGAATCTGTTCTTTGATTTCTAAAAATTTTGAAATGGAGTTCATAAATGGATCATCCATGATTTCCACGGAAAGAATGATGCCATATTTAGAAGCTTCCTTTACGCTTTCTTTTATTCCTTCGATAAAGTCTTCTCTGGAATTCATTGATTTCTCTTCATAATAAACGTCATATCCAGCTATTTGGATTACTTTGACGCTTAGATTATGCGCCAAATGGATTGCTTTTTTCATTAGTTGTTTCGCTGCTTTTTTCTTTTCTGGATCAGCAGAACCAAACGGAAATCGCCGATGCGCACTTAAACAAATCGAATGGATACGTACACCAGAGCTAAACATCTCTTCTCTCAGCTCAGCTATCTTTTCTTCAGACCAATCTAATCGTGCTAACCGCTCATCCGTCTCATCAATCGACATCTCGATAAAATCGAAGTCCATTTCTTTTACAAGGGAAAAACGTTCTTTCCATGAAATATCTTTGGGTAATGCTTTTTCATAAATCCCGATTTGAGCCATTTCCTTACCCCCAGATACGAATGATCTCATCTTTGAAACATTGTGCAGCCTTCATTGGATCTTCTGCTGCTGTAATCCCCCGACCCGCGATAAAGGTATACACATCGATTCCTTCAAACAATTGTAATGTGTTTGGATTTAATCCACCAGTTATAGAAACATTGAAGCCTAGTTCAATCAGTTTGCTGACCTTCGACAAATCTTTTTCACCCCAAGCTTCACCAGATAAGAGCGCATCACGGCTTTGGTGGTAGATTACCTGTCGGATTCCGATGTTATACCAATCCTTGGCTTGCTCAAAAGTCCAATTGCCATAGAGTTCTACTTGTAATTCGCCTATCTCTTTTTGTGCTGCCTTCATCGTTGGCATTGTTGCACAGCAAATGACTGTCATCCAATCTGCTCCTGCATTAGCCACATTTCTTGCTACTGTTCCTCCAGCATCTGCACATTTCGTATCAGCGACCAGTTTTTTGTCTGGAAATATACTGTGAATACAGCGAATCGCTTTTTGTCCTTCCTGTAAGCAAAGGATCGTTCCCACTTCAATAATGTCTACTACATCACCGACTTTCATAACATCGCCTAATGCATGTTCTAAATAATTGTGATCTAACGCAATCTGTAGATTCGGCCTGCTCATCTTGGTTCCTTCTTTCACTTGTTTTTTTGATACCACGTTGTTTCAGCAAATTTTTCACTGATTTCTTTGGCGGACATCACATTTTTGATACCGATAACTGTAACGCCTTTTTTCTCTGCCTGAGTAAACATATTCAAAAAATTGACTGGTGTAAAAACGACATCATATTGACTCGCTGAGCTTTTTCCCTCTGAAATAGCACAATGATGAATCTTGGTAATTGGTATATTTAGTTCTTTCATTGCTTTTTCTACACTTCTCATCATCATCAAGCTGGTTCCTGATCCATTTGCACACGATACTAAAATTCTCATCCTAATCCCTCCATTATGAGTGTTGTCTAATCAGATTTCTTTTATGCTTTCTGCTTTTCTGCATATTTTTCATAATCTTCTACAATCAAGAAATACCCCTCAGGATTTTTCCGATATTGTAACTGCGGAATAGCCAATAGACCAATGACGACTACGGCGATTCCAGCATAACCTAGGACTTTCATGACTACTGTAAATAATGGCCAAGCTGTCGCCCAATCGAACATCCCGATATAACCACCGTATGTTGACATCCCGATCCATGTAGCGAATAATGCTGAACCGCCTACTTGTATGATTCCAGAAAGAAATGGGAACAGACAGGCAGCTTTGAATCCACCTCGGTTATTGGCATAAACTGCTATAACAGCATTGTCAAAGAACAATGGAATGAAACCGGCTATGACGATCGTTGGCGATTTCAATAAAATCAGTAAACCAATCATCAAAAACTGGCCCAAAGCACCAAACAAAAATCCAATCGTTACCGCATTTGGCGAACCAAAGCCAAAAGTAGCGGCTACATCAATTCCTGGAACAGCTCCTGGTAAAATCGTGTTTGAGATTCCTTGAAAGGATTGAGTTAGTTCATCGACGAAAGTCCGAACACCTAATTGCAAGATTGCCAGATATACCGCAAAATTCAAGGAAGTCGTCATAATGTAGAATAAGAAACTCTGCCCCTCTTGCATGAATTGTGCTTGAATCAAATAATCTTTGCCTAGTACAAGCAGAATGATCCCAAAGAAAAATAGCATGAGCAACGAAGTAGCAACCATATTCTCATTAAATATCGACAGGAATCCTGGTAATTTGATATCTTCGATTTTCTTGTCTTGCTTGATCGATCGATTTTTCTTTTCATCCCGCTTTTTCATCCATTCAGCTAGTTTGGCAAAAATAAAGATTCCGAACATTTGCTGATGTGCCACCGCAAATCCGGCACCTTCTGTCAATTCCTGCGTGATCCCTACTGTTAAGTTAGAAGCTACTGCCCAATAACACCCTAAAATCAATCCCATAAATATCAATACTTGTATCCTGCCTAGATCAGGAAAGCAAAACAGTAAAATCCAAAAAGCGGTAGCTGCTTGCTGGACCTGAACATTTCCGGTCGTGAAAACGGATCGCAGTTTCGTATATCTCTGAAAACGGACTAATAAAATATTTAAAACAAACGCAATCAGTAATAGAATCATCACATCTCCAAAGGTACGGCCAAATGTCTCCATTAATCCAGCATCCACAGCATTTTGTCCAAAATAAGGATCTGTAACCATGGCATCCAAATTAAACCGTTCTTTCAGTCCAACCAAGATTGGTCGAAAATTGTTGACCAAACCACCAGAGCCAACAGTCAAAATAAAGTAGCCAACCGTTGCCTTTAAGAATCCAGCGATGCATTCATGAAGTGGGCGTTTCAGCAAAATATAGCCTAATAACACGATAAAACCAATCAGGTACGCTGGCTGCGTCAAGATATTTGTTGCAAAATACGTCCAAATGCTTAACAAAAATTCCCCCATCTTTTTTCTCCTCTATCAATTAATTATATTCCGCCATCACAACTTGGTAATCATCGATGGAGTTCGTAGAGATGAGACGCTCAACCAATCCATCTGTCATTAATAATTCGGATAATTTTTGGATATTTTCTAGGTGTTCTTCTGGATTTTTTGCTGCGAGTGTAAAAAACAAACTGGCCGTTTTCTCCTCATTCTCCCCTTCACTTTCAAAACGGACTGGCTGCTTCAACTTGGTAAATGAAATAGCCGTTCCAAAAACTCCCTCACTTTTTTCTGAAGAATGCGGCATGGCTACTTGAGGTGCAATCACAATATAAGGTCCATATTTTTCTACACAATGAATGATTTCTTCAACATACGTTTGATCAATGATGTTCTTATCAATCAATACACGACAGCTTTCGGCGATAGCTTCACGCCAATCCGTGATTTCTTTATCTGGGTAATGGATCAATTGATGGTCAAAAAAGTATTTCAGCAAGAAACTTCCCTTCTTTCTTATAAAAACGACGGAAACGGTGTATCATTTTCAATCGAGAAGACATCTTCAAATCCGCGATAAAAATTAAACTCAAGATCATCTTTGTTTGTCGGATAGATGAATTTCCCGCCTACTTGCCAGATATAAGGTTTAAACCCATACTGTAAGCGATCCTTCTTGAATTTCCAAATTTCAGTAATCTCTTTAGGATCAGCCATAAAATTAGACCAAATATCGTAGTGGACAGGAATCACTACTTTTGCATTCAATGACTCCGCCATGCGCAGCATATCAACAGAAGTAACTTTGTCTGTTATCCCTCGTGGGTTTTCACCGTAGGCTCCTAAGCAGACATCGATTTTGTGGTCATTGCCATGTTTGGCAAATAAATTGGAATAATGTGAATCTCCTGCGTGATAAAGAGTACCTCCTGATGTTTCGAATAAATAATTTACTGCTATTTGATCCATCTCCTGAGGCATTTTTCCTTTCAATACTTCTTCCGGATCTTCACAAGTAACCAACGCTGTCCGATCAAACGCTTCTAAAGCTACTACATTGATATCTTTGATTTTGACCGCATCACCTGGTTTCACGATAATCGTTTTTTCTTCAGGGATCCCCCATTTTTGCCACGTGTGAACCACTTCTTTTGGTCCAATGAATATTGCTTCAGGACAATTTTGATGAACGGCTGCAGCTGTGTGGATATCTAGATGATCGGAATGGATGTGTGTGACGATTAAAGCGTCTACATTTTTTATTTCAAAAGGATCGATTACGAAAGGCTGAGTCCGTAAGTTAGGCTGCATCTTTTGAACACCGCTCATACGCATCATCTGATGCCCTTTTTTCATCATGCCATTTCCATGACTGCGTTTTCCCGTTCCACACCATAGATCACATAAGATATTCGTTCCTTCATGACTTTTCAGCCAAATTCCCGTACAGCCTAGCCACCACATAGCAAAAGTTCCAGGTTCCACTACCTCTGATTCGATTTCCTCGTTCAAATACGTACCCCATTCTGGAAATGTTTCTAATATCCACTTTTCTTTTGTCACTTCATTCACCGTTTTGCTCATTTGCTTGCTCCCCCCATATCATTCTTACGACTTACAAGTAAATCTTAATGCGTAACCGCATGCGTGAAAACCCTTTTATATGACTGTTTGTCTTTTATATGATTTTCTTTTAAAGGTTAATGATCGTTTCAGTATAATAAAGACAGATATGAATATTTAAATGAACAACCAATCAAATAAATCCATGGATCAAGGTGACCTTCAGGAGGCAACAGTCATGAAAAACTCACTTGTCAATATTGAAAAACGGCAAAAAGATATTTTGGAACTACTTCAGCAAACCGAACAATTGTCAACTTTTGAATTAGCTGAATCTCTGGATGTATCTATTAGTACGATACGCAGAGATTTAAATTTATTAGAAGAAAAAAACGAGATCATCCGCAATTACGGTTATTGTTCTTATAATTACAAAAACCAGACTGATTTTGATCAATCTGGTCCTGAAAGGATTAAACAAGCGATTGCCAGAGAAGCTAGTAAATACATTAGCGATTATGATACATTGTTTATTAATTCTAGCTCGACTGCATTGAAAACACTGGATTTTCTTCAATCTAACCATTTGACCGTCGTTACAAACAACGTAAAAATCAACTATTCTCCTCACAAAGATAATTGCAGTTATATTTTAACTGGCGGAGAGATGCGCTTTCCAAAAGAAGCACTGGTGGGCGATATCGTATTAAATACGATTTCTTCAATCAATGCAGACATTTGTATCATTGGTTGCAGCGGAGTCGATGTCGCACATGGGGTCACAACGAAAATATTGAATGAATCAACAATCAATGAAATGATGATCAACCAGACAATCAAATGCAAGATTCTAGTTGCTGATCATCGAAAAATCGGACTGACATCAAAGTTCAAGATTGCTGATATTTCAGTCTTTGATTATTTGATCACTGATAAATTTTGCTCTGAAAAAGTATTAGACGAGATCAAGAATACGGGGACAAAAATCATCCAAGTAGATTCATTTTAAGAATTATGTTTGTTTGCGTAAAAAACTCTGCTACATTCAAAATTATCATTTGAACATAGCAGAGACTTCTTAAAACGCTAAAATGGTGGAACAATCAAAATTTGATTTAATCAACCATTTTACTAACTATTTTCTCCACATCCAAAGTTCCATATTCTTCCTTAGATATCACGAAAACAGGTATTTCAGGGAACTGACTTTCTATTTTATCTTTTGCGTATCCAAGTAAAGGAGTGAGCAATAAGATGTCTGCTCTCTTTGCTTCTTTGTCTATTTGGCTAGAATCATAGACTTTGACTGACACATTTTTTTGCGCTTTTTGAAAGAAATGTGTCAATTTTCTTTCTAAACGTTGCGTTTGCAAAAGTCCATCAGAAGAAATCAAACTGAATGTCATATCGAAAAGAAAGATTTTCTTTGGACTTTGTTCAGCAATCTTGGGCTTGTTACGATTCATTGGTTACCTTCTTCTCTTTTGTCTTTAGATCATCCCAGTATTTTAACTAACTTTTATTATATATACATTTTCATGAAAGCGCTATATAATAAGTTAGATTATTATCTAAACTCAACAGAGCTATTTGTTTACGAGTGTTATTTTTGTTAGATATTGAAAGGAGTACCGTCCATGTTAAGCAATAGTTTGATTGCTTTACTAGAAAAGAAGCGTTCCTCGTTAAGTAAAATCGAAAATGAAATATTGGATTATATATTCCTCCATTTGTCCGATATTGGAACAAAAACGATTTATGAAGTATCTGATGATTTATTTGTCTCAACTGCTACTATCTCCCGAACGGCTAAACATTTAGGCTATCAAGGTTTTAAAGAGTTGAAATACGCCATCGATCAATCCATCCATGTAGAGGAACAGGAAGGAAATAGCCGAAGCTTTCAAACAATCACGAACCAGATCACTTCAAATGTTACAGAAACGTTCCATCAAATGAGCGAAGAAAAGGCCAAACAAATGATGACATTGATCCATCAATCGAATACTATTGAAGTTTTTGGATTAGGAGGAAGCTTCCCTATTTGTACAGATTTTGCTCGAAAACTGACTTTTTTAGGAAAAAAAGCATTTGCTCGTTCAGATTGGGATGAACAAGAAGCAGCTGTAAGTAATTTAAATCAGGAAGACTTAGCTATTTTCGTCAGTTTCACAGGAGAAACAAAAGGTATCCTCTCCTATGCCCAGATTGCTCAAAGACAACAAGTCCCTATCATCAGCATTATTTCAACCAAGGGAAGTAACTTGGAAAAATTATCGACGATTTCCTTATATGCAAAGGGAACGACTCGCTATCACCACAGTGTCGATTTAAGTTCAAGAATTTCTGTCATTTGTTTATTTGATACAGTACTCTTGATGTATGCAGACCAAATGAAAAACAATTAGCTATAATTTGTTGCTATTTCTAGTGAAACAGCTTACTCAATCATGTATGAGGATACAGAATATCTGTCTCCTCTTTTTTATTTCCTTTAGTTAGCTATAATAAACCTATCTATGAAAACGCAATCATTTTTTTGAAGATCTTAAAACTACTAAGAGATGGAGGAAGAAAAATGGATACAAAGAAAAAGAAATCGACCTTTTGGGAGTTCTTTCAAGGGTTGGGAAAGACTTTTATGTTGCCGGTTGCTTTGTTAGCTTTCATGGGTATTCTTTTAGGGTTAGGTAGTTCATTTTCCAGTGAATCAATGATTCAGACTTTACCGTTTTTAGGATATCCAACAGTCAAAGCAGTGTTCCAATTCATGTCTGCTATTGGCGGTTTTGCCTTTACCTACTTGCCAGTCATGTTTGCCATGGCCATTCCATTAGGATTAGTTCGTAAGGAAAAAGGTGTGGCCGCTTTCTCTGGATTCGTCGGTTACACTGTCATGAATTTAGCCATCAACTTTTACTTAGTCCTGACAAATCGTTTAGTTGATGCCGACCACTTGCGAGAAGCTGGACAAGGAATGGTTTTTGGTATCCAGACGATCGAAATGGGTGTTCTTGGAGGGATCATTGCTGGAATCATCGTTTATAAGTTGCATAACAGGTTTTATACTGTTCAGTTACCAGATAGTTTCGCCTTCTTCTCAGGGGCTCGTTTTGTACCGATTATCACTTCTCTAGTTTTAGGGTTTGTTGGTTTGATCATCCCCTTGATTTGGCCTTTATTCGCTATGGTCATTATGGCTATCGGCCAGCTAATCCAACGTTCAGGAATATTTGGTCCCTTCTTATTCGGCTCAGGGGAACGACTGCTTCTTCCATTCGGGCTTCATCATATTCTAGTTTCGATGATACGCTTTACTGAAGCTGGTGGTTCGGCGATCATTGATGGGAAAGAAGTATTTGGTGCACTGAATATCTTTTATGCAGAATTGCAAAACAATTTGCCTATTTCGCCAAGTGCAACTGCCTTTTTATCACAGGGAAAAATGCCTACATTTATTTTTGGACTGCCTGCAGCAGCATTAGCTATGTATCGTACCGCAGCACCACAAAATCGACATAAAATCAAAGGATTATTGATTTCAGGTGTGATTGCGACAGCTGTGACCGGAATCACAGAACCAATCGAATTTTTATTTTTATTCATTAGTCCGCTATTATGGCTCTTCCATGTCGTCATGACTGGTCTAGGTTTTATGGTCATGGCATTATTAGGTGTAGTAATCGGGAATACAGATGGTGGAATCTTAGATTTTGTGATTTTTGGTCTACTCCAAGGTAATGACACAAAATGGTGGTGGGTATTAATAATCGGTGCTTTGTGGTTCGGTATTTACTATATTGTCTTCAAAACAGTAATCATAAAATTGGATTTAAAAACACCTGGGCGTGACAAGACAGTGGATGAAACAGAATATACCGATCAAGAAGTGAACTTTCATAAAACAGGCGGATACGATGCAAAAGGAATTTTAGCAGCACTTGGCGGTCAAGAAAACATCCAATCTTTAGATAATTGTATTACACGTTTACGTTTAGTTTTAGCAGATGCAGATATCGTAGATGATGAAAAGTTAAAACAACTAGGAGCATTAGGTGTGGTCCATCTCGATCATCAAAACGTCCAAGTGATTATCGGAACAAAAGTCACAACTGTTCGCAATCAGCTTGATACGATTTTAGGATAAAAAGATAGAAGGTGAATTTTGTGACATTTGATACCGCTATAAATAGAAAAGGAACGTACTGTACACAGTGGGACTACGTTGAAGACCGATTTGGAGAAGCTGATTTACTCCCTTTTACGATTTCTGATACAGATTTTATGGTCCCCGAAGAAGTACTTGAAACTTTGAAAGAAAGAATGAACCATCCAGTATTTGGCTATACCCGCTGGAATCATCATGAATTAAAAGAAGCAATTAAACAGTGGTATCAATCCCGTTTTGACACACTACTGGAAGAAGAATGGATCATGTACACTCCAACAGTTATCTATGCAGTATCTACCCTTATTCAAATGCTTACTAAAAAAGGGGAAGGAGTGGTTTTACAAACGCCAGCTTATGATGCTTTTTTTAAAGTCATCCAAGACAATGACCGACTTCTAGTCGAGAATCCTTTGATCTATGAAGAAAGTCAGTACCGGATCGATTTTACGGATTTAGAAGATAAATTAGCCAGGCCAGAAAACAAAGTACTACTTCTCTGCTCTCCCCACAATCCAACCGGAAGAGTATGGAAACAATGGGAATTAGAAAAAATCGTGGCATTGTGCCGTCAGTATTCTATATTTTTATTATCTGATGAGATACACATGGACATTTTAGGACGAGGACAAAGGCATATACCTATCACACGCTTCAATTATGAACAAGTGGCGATTGTCACCAGCGGTACAAAAACATTTAACTTCCCTGGATTGACATTTGCCTATGCGTTGATACCGAATCTTGGGTTACGTGAGCATTTTCAAAGGAAGTTAAAAAATGCGGATGGGTTATCTTCTACCAATGTTTTCGGTATGTTAGCGACAATGAGTGCCTATCGGTATTGCAGTCATTGGGTAGATGAATTGAATCATTATCTTGAAAGCAATCAGCGGTATGTAAAAGCATTTATCCAGGAAAAACTGCCAGATGTAAAAGTCGTCGATCTTGAAGCAACCTATTTGATGTGGCTGGATGTATCCAAAGCTGTATCAGATATCCCTCTTTTAAGAGAGAAGCTGATTTCTGTAGGTAAAGTGGCGATTATGGATGGATCGATTTATGGCGGAAACGGTCATCAATTTTTACGATTGAATATCGGCTGTCCGAAATCGAAATTAGTAGATGGACTAGATCGTATGTTGAAAAGTTTTGAAGCAACTGCTGAAATCGAAATTAAACCATAATAAAGGAGATGTGACAAAAATTTTTGTCACATCTCTTTTTTTCGAATATACGATGTTCTTAAAGTTGAACACTTCTGTCAAGATTTCTTTATTTAAGGTCGTTTTCGATCACTTTCACCGCGTGATCATTCCCGTTGAAACATGCTACTTTTTTGGCATCCATATATCTTTCTAAATAATCGTCTTCTCCTAGTTGCTTATGGCAAAAAGCAATTTCATAAAGCAAGTATTCCAATGAATGGGTCGATTTATGTTTCTTATTGTATTCGATCCCCTTCTCGCACAACTGGATTGCTTTTTCATAGTTCTCGATTTTGCTGTAATAGGTAGCGATATTATAATATACGGCACAAACCATCAGATTATCAAAATCAGTATCATTCAAGATTTTAAGCGTACGTTCCACATACACTTTTGCAAAGTCTAATTCTCCTTTTGCCAAATAGATCATGGCCACATTTGCAGCTGCTTGTAAATGATGGATATCTGTTTCGGTCGTTTGTTCCAACACTTGATTGAAATAAAACAATGCTGCATCTTCTTTTTTTGCATAAAGATGATCAAGCAGTCCTTGATAAAACAAGATTTGGTTTAAAAGATCAGAATTGCTTACTTTTTTCTGATCAATCGTTTGTAAAATTTCATAAGATTCTTTGTACTTCGATACAGCATTCAACGATTGAATCTCACTTAATTTTTTTCTGATCTTGTCTTCTTCTGTTTCCACTAATATATCGGAGATCTCGACATTCAACTTTTTGCAAAGCGCACTTAGGATGTTGATACCTGGTGACATATTCTTGTTTTCGATATTGCTGACAGTTGCCTGTTCGCAAATACCTTCTGCTAATTGTACTTGGGTTAACCCCTTTTTCTTTCGGTATTCTTTCAGTAATGCTCCATCTACTTTTATCAAAACAATTTCCTTCCCTTTAAAAAATTATTTCTCCTTTATATCATACACAAAAAAAAGTTCTAAACAACCATAATTGTTTAGAACAGAATAAAAATTTTAATTTTTATCACCAATTATTTCTTGATAAAAAATCAACTGTCTACCTGCAGATCAATCTCCTGAAGTATTTTCTCTATCATTTCTTGTTGACTTAATTCGGCAGTCAGTATCTTCTCATTAGGCAATCCAAGTATATCGTGCTCCAACCACCACTCCGCCATTTGTTCTGCACCAAATTCTTTTGACATCTTTCTCTGGCTGTGACGTCTCAGCGTTTCTTCAAAAGAAAGATCGTAATAATAAGCAAATACATTTCCTTGAAAGCTCTCATACAGGTCCATAAGCATCGCTTTGTAGATTTTTGCGCTCATGATCCCCTCAACAAGGACTAAATCAAATCTGTCTTTTCCAAATTCTGCCAACTGACGGATCAAATCTGGTGTAGGATTTCCTATTTTATCTTTGACATTCAACATTCCTCTTCTCACTTCATCTTGAGAGATTCGCATCACCTTCCCCATAGGAAAATGATTTTGAATAGCTTTAGCTGTCGTTGTTTTCCCACTTGCTGAATTTCCTCTTAATATGACTAGCTTCCCCATGACACTGCATCTCCTTGTATACCGATAATCATTCATCCAACATCATTAAACCTTCTATTGATTGAAAATAAAAAGAGAATCTGTTTGTATAAAATCATTCTGATCTGTGGTAAGCATATGGAATGAGATCCGTAATTTTGATTTTTTTAGCCCCCTCTTCTGTTGAGACAATGATTTCACAATCAGGTGCATACTCCAATATAAACTGTCGGCAATTCCCACATGGAGAATAGATCATGTCAGAATGATCTCCACCCACAGCTACGATACACTCAAAATCACGTTCACCACGACTGATTGCTGTCCCTAACGCAATGATTTCTGCACATGCCCCATGATTCGAATAAACATTCACACCAGTATACACATTACCGTTTGTGCAACGTACTGCAGCTCCTACTGTATGATTGAAAGACACCAAATCAATATTTGATTTAATGACTTCGGTTGCAGCATCCACTAATTCTAAATCCATTGTTGATAAATCGCTCATTTTTATCTCCTTCTTTCTGCCAAATCGGTTAAAGCAATCATAATCTTTATATAAAAAAACATCAATGGCAGAACGGAAAGAAAAGAAACGACTCAGTTAGTATGGAGTATGGTCTATTGTTCTTGATACAACGGTAAAAAAGCAAGCTTGCATTTACAAGCCTGCTTTTGGAACATTTAAAGCTTCGATTAAAGCTTCGATGTGACAAACCACCTATGCTGCTCGATCATAAAATTGATAGCAAAAATTCCACAAAGTATATATGTACCCCATGATAATAAAACATTCATCTGCGGTAAAATGATCTTTGGAAGAATCACAATCAAAAATGATGCCAGTGCCCAAACCCAACGATTGATGTGAACGTGACGCATAGCCAGCATATTCAACATAAGTTGGCTTATCGTTAATAAAAAGATAAAAACAAAAAATAAAATCAGCCAATACATTGTTTTTCACCTCTGAAATCAGACTTAAGCAGTTTGTATTTCGTTATCTCCATTATTATTTTGTTCATCTGACAACATCTTTTTATCATAAGCTTTTACAAATGGATAATAGATGATAAATGCTATCAGTGTATTGATCACAATCAAAACAACCACACGCCAGTCATTTCCTGCTGAAAGATAGCCGCCGATTGGTGCTGGTAATGTCCATGTTGGCAACACAGTAAATCCATTGACCATTTCTAATTTGACTGCAAAATAGCTGACAATAGTCAAAACTAAAGGAACTAAGTTGAATGGAATGAACATATAAGGATTCAACATCATAGGAGCTCCAAAAATCATCGGCTCATTGATATTGAAGATACCAGGAATAATGGAAAAGCGACCAACTTCTTTTAAGAATTTTGATTTACAAAAGAATAAAAACAAAACTGATACCACAATCGTGGCTCCTGCACCGCCAATCGTAACTGTCCATTGATAAAACTGTTCAGGAGCAATATAAGGCAATTTGGTAGCAGCTGTACCATCTGCTAACGCCTTCGCATTCTCATCCAACATAATCAGCCACATTGGACGAACGACAGCCCCTACGATACTCATGCCATGGATCCCAAATGACCACAACAAATGGATCAAAAACATCGGTAATAAAACACCAAGCAGATTATTCCCTAAAATATTGGTTAAAGGCTCGAATAACGATAACAAGGCAGCGTTTACATCAAAGCCCGCGACGCTTCGAATCAACCAAGTCGTTGTTAAAATCACTGCACCAGGAATCAATGCCTCAAAACTACGGGCAACAGCAGGTGGTACTTGTTCTGGCATTTTGATAGTAATATTACGCTTTTTAAAGAAACGATACACTTCCACTGCAAAAATCATGGATAGGATCCCGGCAAACATCCCAGATGCTCCTAAAGAACTCATCGGTAAGACCCAGCCAAGAGGTGCCTCTTCAGGTGTTAAAACGTTTACAGGAACTTGTAACATAAAGAACGTCCCTAGTGATAATATACCACCCGTCACACTATCCAACCCATATGATTTAGCTAAATCCGAACCCATAACAAAAGTTGCGTAAATAGCCATTAATCCCATCGTAATCCTGAAAGGTAAAACGATCGTTGCCGAATAAGGGGCAATAAATTCATTCCATCCAGGAAACGGTAAATTGATGAAAACCATAAAAAATGTACCAATCAAAATCAATGACAGTGTTGAAACAACCCCATTACGAATTGCCAATAAATGTCGCTGTGTACCAATTTTTGCCATTGGTGGGACAAGTTTTTCCTCAACCCATTTCATCAGCTTTTCCACTAAAACCACTCCTTTTCAATAAAATAGAAAGCATTCACTGCATGATGAAGCAAAGAATGTTCATAATTAATTATATAATTATGAAATTTTATTTCAATATATTTTAGTAGAAAATATTATTATTTTTTAATACAGGTTCTTTTTTCTATACAAAAAAATTTTTCAAACCTAATAAACTTTACTGTTCCTATACTGATCTATGGGTTTATAAAATAGTATTTAAATAAAATAAAAAACCTTGAAATTAAATTTCAAGGTTTTTCGTAATACCGGCGGCCGGGGTCGAACCGGCACGTCCTCAACGGACACTGGATTTTGAGTCCAGCGCGTCTGCCAATTCCGCCACGCCGGCAAATTAAAAGAATAACTGGGGTAGCTGGATTCGAACCAACGCATGAGGGAGTCAAAGTCCCTTGCCTTACCGCTTGGCTATACCCCAAGAATAAAGGGCGAATGATGGGAATCGAACCCACGAATGCCGGAGCCACAATCCGGTGCGTTAACCACTTCGCCACATTCGCCATCATAAAAGATGTTATTTAATTTCTCAATAAAAAACTAAGATGAAGACATCTTAGTCAATACCGGCGGCCGGGGTCGAACCGGCACGCCCTCAACGGGCACTGGATTTTGAGTCCAGCGCGTCTGCCAATTCCGCCACGCCGGCAAGTTGATTTATTAGTACTAAGGCGGTAACCGGATTTGAACCGGTGATGAAGGTTTTGCAGACCTCTGCCTTACCACTTGGCTATACCGCCATTATACTATTATCAATCTATAAAATAAAGAATAAATTATAGAAACTGGGGTAGCTGGATTCGAACCAACGCATGAGGGAGTCAAAGTCCCTTGCCTTACCGCTTGGCTATACCCCAAGAATAAAAAGGGCGAATGATGGGAATCGAACCCACGAATGCCGGAGCCACAATCCGGTGCGTTAACCACTTCGCCACATTCGCCATGGCAGGGGCAGCAGGAATTGAACCCACACTAACGGTTTTGGAGACCGCTGTTCTACCTTTAAACTATGCCCCTATAAAATGGAGGAGAGTGGATTCGAACCACTGA
>NZ_KV817757.1:0-520 GCF_001814765.1 Enterococcus sp. HMSC061C05 | reverse complement strand
GGCGCGGGACAGAATCGAACTGCCGACACACGGAGCTTCAATCCGTTGCTCTACCAACTGAGCTACCGCGCCATATTTTAAAATTATTAATTGAATAACAAGAACGACGGTTCCGACGGGAATCGAACCCGCGATCTCCTGCGTGACAGGCAGGCATGTTAACCCCTACACCACGGAACCAGTTCATTATGGAGGTTAACGGGATCGAACCGCTGACCCTCTGCTTGTAAGGCAGATGCTCTCCCAGCTGAGCTAAACCTCCAACATTCAATTAAAATGACCCGTACGGGATTCGAACCCGTGTTACCGCCGTGAAAGGGCGGTGTCTTAACCGCTTGACCAACGGGCCAGGTAAACTTATTACGGAGAGTAAGGGATTCGAACCCTTGAGACAGTTTGCACCATCTACATGATTTCCAATCATGCTCCTTCGGCCTCTCGGACAACTCTCCAGAGTGAAAGAAGCTCAATACTCTTTCTCAAAATGAGAACTCCGGCAGTAGGACTCGAACCTACGACA
>NZ_KV817756.1:0-65214 GCF_001814765.1 Enterococcus sp. HMSC061C05 | reverse complement strand
GTTTTTGTGCATATATTTTTTTAGAAACTACGAGAAGCCTTTCGCTAATCCGCCATGACCTGGCAACACACAATCTATTTGAGTAATTGAGAAATTCTAAAACTGCCTCCTGATGACTATTTAGTCCGTCATACTCTTCTTCCTTGAAAAAAGCATAGCGTAAAACGGTCCAATCACGCTCCAAATAAAAATCAATACTTTCTTTTTCTAATAGTTCCATCTTTTCTCTCCTTGTGTTCTTCTAACGGCACTCCTGATACACTAACAAATCTGACCCTTTCATCTGCCACGTCAATACATGTTTCTCTCGAATTTTATCTATCCATTTTTATTTTATCGCAACTATCAAGGCTTCTATTCCTATTATTTCTTTTTGAAGAAAAGATAGTTCTTGACTCATGGGAATCGCTGGATTTGTAAAAAAAGGTTGTGAAATCAGCGCCTTGGCTTAAGTATTAGAAAAGCAAAACAGCAAAATATAAGGAGCTATTTTACCGTTTTTTGAACTAATACCAAAGGGTAGCTGATTGCACAACGTGTCTTTTTATAGTATAAAATTTTAGACAAATACATGATATAAAAATAAATTTCGCAAAAAAACTTAACAACTTTCGAAAACTTTCGTCACAAAATATTCACAACTAATGACTATTATATAAGCATACCAACAAACAACCCTAACAACACTTTTTCATTTTTAACTCCTTATCCTGCTAGCTCCCCGGCTAGCAGGACCTTTTTTTATCAAAAAAACTTGTCCCATACAATCGATTCAACTAATCAACCGAATGCTGTCATGCTGTGATACTCATCGTAAAACGTTTCGTTTTATCGGTATCCGCTTAAAGCATTCGGTTATTTTTGATTAGTAATGATTGATGGTACAAGCTCATACGTGCTTTTCTATCTGGTATAAATTATTTTGATAACCGTTCCTGTTCTCCTGCTGGCGAAAGGATTGTTATTTTTTCAATTTGTTCTACGGGAACCATGCGGATCTGCTGCTCTTCGTTTTGTAGGCGGATCATTACTCGGTCTTTTTCGACCGTTTTTGTCGCCACCCAACCTGAGATCGTTTCATACTTGCTACTCAAACGATTCGCTCTTACTTGTAAGATAACTAGACTATGTTCAGTCGCAGCTTTTTGCAGCTCAAGAATAAACTTTCCTTGCAATCGTACATTCTTAGCATGTTCTTCAGTGTCATTTACAAAAGAATCAAAAAGTTGATACGAGGTATGAGTAACTAACTTCGTAAGCTTCTTCATTGGTGATACTGTCTCTTCGTTCATCGAATGCACTCCTCCTTTAGCTAAGAAAGTGTTACTTAATTAATCTTATTTTACCTAACATTTTACAAAAAAACAAGGAAATGCTCTAACGTCTCTAAAAAAAGAAAGCGCTAATTTTAGAAACTGTTTGTTATTTTATTTTCATCCATCCAAATGTTCCACCAATGATCTAACCCTTCTGTGATCAATTGATATGTCTCATCAAAGTTATTGGTATAGTATGGATCGGGAACATTTTCTTTTTCTTTTCCAGGGATGCTACTTAAAAACAAATGGATTTTTTCCTGTGCTGAGCGTGGTGCTCTTCTTTTCAGTTCTTCTACATTTTCTTGATCCATGCCAATGATCCAATCAAAAGTTTCAAAATCGTGGGGTGTGATTTGACGAGCAACCATATTCGTCATATCCACATTTTCTTGGTTCAATATTTTTTTCGTTCCAGGGTGCGGTGTCTTTCCAACTTCATACGTACTTGTAGCAGCAGAATCCACAAAAAATTCTGCTTCCTTTCCTTCTGATGCTATTCGTTTCTTCAACAAGCCTTCTGCCATTGGTGAACGGCAAATATTTCCCAAACAAACAAATAAAATTTTTGTCATTTTCCCATCTCCTTTTAACGATCATGGCTTTTTCAACGAAAGATTATTTCTATTACTGTTCTTCCAACTCTTCTTTTGCATAAAGACGATAAGAGTATAATTCCGTATCCTTGGCTAAACGGAAAAGCTGCATAGCGATTTCCATCGGTGTTTCTTCATATTCATTCGTGATCCAATTGACTAACACGCCGCTGCAACCGTAAGAAAAAAAACGAGCATAAAATAGTTTATCTTTTGCAGAAAGCTGTCTTTCTTCATCCATTTGCTCAAAAATCTTGATAAAAGATTTTTGGATTAGTTGAGAAAATTCTTTTTGTAAAATTTCTTGGTCAGAAAGCACAGTATTTGCGTAAAACTCTTTCTTTTCAGCAATTGCTTTCAGCATTTTCAATGCTTGCTCTTCCCAATTATCAAGAGTAAGACATTGCGGGTCTAAATAATGCAAGGCATCCTCACAATAGACCCAACGAAGCAAATCGTATTTATCTGTAAAATGATAATAAAATGTTTGACGATTGATTTTTGCTTCATTTGCGATTTTTTGGACGCTGATTTTTCGAAAAGATTGTGTTTGGCACAAATCAATCAATACGTTTTTGATCAATTGTTTCGTACGTGTTGTATCACTCATTCATTTTCCTCCAATCTAAAAGCAAAAATCACATATGATAGTCGTAGCCGAAATGTTCATAAGCATAAGCCGTAGCCATTCGTCCTCTAGGTGTACGCTTTAAAAATCCTTTTTGGATCAAGTACGGTTCATACATATCTTCGACTGTTTCTCGTTCTTCTCCTATATTTACGGAAAGCGTGCTTAATCCTACGGGTCCGCCGCCATATAATTCGATCATCGTCCGTAACAATTTCTGGTCAACATAATCCAAACCAGCTTGATCGACTTGTAGCAAAGTAAGCGCCTGATCTGCTATAGGACGATCGATTTTCCCGTCTCCTTGAACTTGCGCAAAATCACGAACCCGTTTGAGTAAGCGATTCGCGATTCTAGGCGTTCCTCGCGATCGGCGAGCAATTTCCAATGCCCCTTCTTCAATGATCTCTGTTTGAAAAATATCCGAAGAACGTAAAACGATCTCCTGCAGTTCCTGTTCGTCATAATATTCCATATGTGAAATGATGCCAAATCGATCGCGTAAAGGTGCAGAAAGCATACCTGCTCGTGTCGTCGCCCCAATCAAAGTAAAGGGAGGAAGAGGGAAATGGACCGGATGTGCGGTTGGTCCTTGTCCTACCATGATGTCTACATAAAAATCTTCCATGGCCGAATAAAGCATCTCTTCTACTACTCTAGGCAATCGATGGATCTCATCGATAAATAGGACATCCCCTGCTTCCAGTTCATTCAAGATCGCTACTAAATCACCCGGACGTTCGATAGCGGGGCCGCTTGTCGTACGAATGTTCACAGTCATCTCATTAGCAATGACCATAGCCATCGTCGTTTTCCCTAATCCAGGAGGCCCATACAACAGAACATGATCTAATGGTTCTTCCCGATTTCTGGCAGCTTCGATGTAGATCTGAAGTTCTTGTTTGACTTTTCTCTGCCCGATATACTGAGAAAGCAACTGCGGACGAAGAGATTTTTCCAAACTCAGTTCATTTTCGCCAGTTTCTGGTGATAACAAGTATTCATCTGTCATTTGGTCTCCTCCTTATTTTTTCATCATCAGCTTGAGTGCTTGGCGTAAATACTCATCTGTTGTCTGATTATCGACTTCTTTTAATTGTTTTTCTACACGTTTGATTTCTCTATCACTGTAACCAAGAGCTGAGAGAGCCTCCATTGCTTCAGATAGAGCGGTAGCGTCTTTTGTATTTGCTTCATCGAATAGACTGAAGGGCGTATCGATACTCAGCTCACCAAATTTTCCTTTTAGATCCAAGATCATTTGTTGCGCCGTCTTCTTCCCTACCCCTGGAAATTTTGTCAAATAAGTGACATCACTGGATTCCACTGCTTGGATCAAACCGGAGTGGTCTTCACTTGCCATGATCGCAAGAGCACTTTTTGGACCGATTCCTGAAACACTGACTAATCGCAAAAACAGTTGTTTTTCTTCTAAAGAATCAAATCCATACAAAAGATGCGCATCTTCGCGGATCACCTGATGGACATAAATTTTTATTTTTTGATTTAGTTTGCTGCTGTAGCGGTAAGGATTTCCTAGTGCGATCTGGTAGCCTATACCATTGGTTTCTACTACTATGTAATAGGGGTTGATAAAGGTAACCACACCTGTCAGATATTCATACATATTCTAGTCCTCTTTCTTTTGCACACATACGTTCCCTTTATTGTAGCACATTTCACCTTGTGAAAAAAGGAGTCTGGGGAGCGTTTCTTTCAAATAGCAATCGCTTGAATAAAAAAGAGCGGACGATCGAGTGAATCCCCGTATTGTACCGCTCTTTTTGTATTTTCATTATTCTACCAGTGATTTGTATTCGCCATAACCGAGTTCATCCATCTTTTCATAGGGAATGAATTTTAGTGAGGCAGAATTGATGCAGTAACGCAGACCGCCTTTATCTACTGGGCCATCGGTAAATACATGCCCGAGATGAGAGTTTGCTTCTTTGCTTCGAACTTCTATTCGATGCATGCCATGAGAAAAATCGGCTTTTTCGCGTACTTGTCTTTTCGCTATTGGTTTGCTGAATGATGGCCAGCCACAACCTGCGTCATATTTTTCCGCAGAGCTAAATAACGGTTCGCCGCTGACGATATCGACGTAGATCCCTTTTTCGTAAAAATCATCGTATTTTCCGGTAAATGGACGTTCTGTTGCATTTTCTTGTGTGACTGCATAAGCCATCGGTGATAATTTTTCTTTCAGTTCTTCTTTTTCTGGTCTTGTTGGTTTATCCATTAAAAATGCCCCCTTTGTGATCCTATCATAGCGCCAAAGCAGACAGATGCCAACAATTTGCTTTTTTTCGAAACATTTACACTTTTCGGCGCCGGGCAAACTCAACGAAACGGAATTTATCTAATCGGTGTACCGACTCAGAATACTCAAAACAGCGGGTATCTTCCAAATGAACAAGACTTCTGACGACCACTGCGTAAGTGTCATCGTGAAGATCCATCGTTGTTTTCATGATATCTGTTACTTCTTCTACTGTGATTTCCTTTTGTGCGTAAGCAATCGTTAAAGAAAGCTCATTTTCAAAATATTCATAGATCGATCCTTGTGCTTGTACTGGGGTTAAATGAGGAACGATTTCCTTTAATAGATAATCAGTATCTAATATAACCACTTCACCATCGATTTTTCTTTCGCGTATCAAATGCCAGACAGGTGCACCAATCTCCCAGCCAGTAATCTCATTCAGTGCTTTTGTTACTTCTGTTTCTTCTAACGTATGAACGATCGTTTCACTTGGAATACGTTGGGTTTCCTGTAGCTCTTTATAGCTTGTCAGTCCAGAAATAGGAAAATCAAAGCGGTTTCGATCTAGTACGATCGACCCTTTTCCTTGTTTTTTTTGAATATATCCTTCCGTCGTCAAAAGATTCAGTGCTTTTCTAATTGTTTCTCGTGAAACACCGTAGATTTTGATCAATTGGTTCTCACTAGGCAAAAGCGAATGCGGAGGATATTCTTTCGCTAAAATTTTCTGTTCCAAATCTAAAAAAATTTCATTGAACTTGTTCATGTTTTTTCCCTCACTCGTTCTTCCATCATTTCTTCACTATACTACAGCTCTTTTTGTATTTCAATGTTCCCCTTTTTAAGAAAAGCTTATTTTATGCTTTTTAAAACGATATCATTTTTCTGGATGTTTTTGAATAAAACGCTTGCAATTCTTCCTAAAAAAAAGTATAGTAAACGAAGAAGTAACTTGCATAGACAAGTTAAAAGAAAGGGGTTTATTGATATGGCAAAGTATCAAGCAGATGCCGAGAAACTGCTACATGATATCGGCGGAAAAGAAAATATTGCTGCAGTTAGTCATTGTGCAACTCGTATGCGTTTCGTCCTAAATGATCCTGGAAAAGCAGATCAAAAAGCAATCGAAGATATTCCTAGCGTGAAAGGGATGTTCACGAATGCTGGGCAGTTCCAAGTCATCATAGGAAATGATGTTTCTACTTTTTATAACGACTTCGTTGCAGTATCCGGCGTTGAAGGGGTTTCCAAAGAACAAGGAAAAGCAGCAGCAAAACAAAACCTTCATCCCGTACAACGCGCCATTGCCGTCTTGGCAGAAATCTTTACACCACTGATTCCTGCAATTATCGTCGGCGGATTGATCCTTGGGTTCAGAAATGTACTTGAAGGTATCCAGTTTGAAAGTCTTGGTGGAACGATCGTTGAACACTCGCAATTTTGGAATGGCGTCAATGCCTTTTTATGGCTGCCAGGTGAAGCAATTTTCCATTTTCTTCCAGTAGGTATCACTTGGAGTATTGCGAAAAAGATGGGTACTACACAAATATTAGGAATTGTTTTAGGAATTACATTAGTTTCTCCGCAATTATTAAATGCTTATAGTGTAGCTTCCACAGCCGCAGCAGATATTCCATTTTGGGATTTTGGTTTTGCTCAAGTCCAAATGATTGGTTATCAAGCACAAGTTATTCCAGCTATGCTGGCAGGGTTTATGTTAGCGTATCTAGAGATTTTCTTCCGCAAATATATCCCTCAGTCGATCTCAATGATCTTTGTTCCATTGTTTTCATTGTTACCAACTGTTTTAGCTGCTCACGTTATTTTAGGTCCTATCGGCTGGACAGTCGGAAGCTGGATTTCAACTATCGTAAATACCGGGTTGACGTCTTCTATCAGCTGGTTGTTTAGTGCTGTATTCGGGTTCCTGTATGCACCTTTAGTAATTACTGGTCTCCACCATATGACCAATGCGATTGATATGCAGCTGATTGCAGATTTCGGATCAACGAATTTATGGCCGATGATTGCTTTATCAAATATCGCCCAAGGCTCTGCAGTCTTAGCCATCGTCTTCTTGCATCGTGGGAACAAAAAAGAAGAACAAATCTCGATTCCAGCAATGATTTCTTGTTACTTAGGTGTAACTGAACCTGCTATGTTCGGAATCAATTTGAAATACGTCTATCCTTTCGTCGCAGCAATGGTCGGTTCTGGATTAGCTGGCATGTTTGCCAACTTGATGGATGTTCGAGCAAACGCGATCGGAGTAGGTGGTTTACCAGGAATACTAGCCATCCAAGCAGAAACATGGGTACCTTTCATCATCGCAATGATCATCGCTATCATCATTCCATTTGGCTTGACGATCGTCTTTAGACGTCAGGGAATCTTGAATAAGATTGATCCTGCTGTTCCTGAAAATGCTGCTGATGTACAGCTTCAAACAGCGAATGGCGCAACAGCAACACCACAGTCTTTCGAACCTGTTTCAGCAACTGGTACGGCAGTTGCAACAAAAGAAACATTATTCGCAGTGGCTGCTGGGAACATCAAGGAAATTACTGAAGTAAATGACCCAGTTTTCTCACAAAAAATGATGGGTGACGGTTATGCTGTCGAACCGTCAAACGGCAAAGTCTATGCACCAGTAAATGGTAAAGTGACGAGCGTCTTTGAAACAAAACATGCCATTGGTATTCTTTCTGATGTGGGGCTGGAAGTACTTGTTCACATGGGATTAGATACCGTTGAACTAAAAGGCGTTCCTTTCACTGTATTCGTGAAAGAAGGAGATCTTGTCACACCAGAAACTCTGATTGCTGAAATGGATTTGCCAGAAATAGAACAAGCTGGTAAGAAAACTGACATTATTGTTGCTTTAACTAATAACGAAAAAGTTGCTGGTCTATCCCTTGACCAATCAGGACTTGTTCGCCCAGGCGAAGCAGTCGGTAAAGCTGAAGTAAAATCTTAATCAGAGTAGATAAGTAATCTTTTCAATAAAAAAGACGGGCTATCATGGATTTTCAATCGAAAATCAGATAGTCCGCTTTTTTGTTTAATTGAATGTTTTCAGTGCCTGATTGACAGCACCAATCGGAAACCCTACGATACTGTAGTAATCTCCAGAAATTTCTTTGACGAATACACTTGCAGCATTTTGGATGCCGTATGCCCCTGCTTTATCCGCATAGTCTCCCGTCTCCAAGTAACGATTGATTTCTTCATCTGTCAGTGGATAAAAAGTGACATGTGCTTCTGCTAGTATTCGTTCTTCTCGCTCCTTTGTTTTTAAAACAACTGCTGTGTATACAGTATGTGTTTCCCCGCTTAATTTTTTCAACATGACTTCAGCCTCAGCCATATCTTCTGGTTTACCCATGATCTCCTGGTTGAGAACAACAGTCGTGTCGCTAGCAATCACTAAGCTGTCTTTCTTTTCTTTTTGTTCCCAAACAGTTCGTGCTTTTTCTTCAGCCATTCTGCGTACATAATCGACTGGCAGTTCGTCTGGAAATGGCGTTTCATCAATATCAGCAGGTTCGATCTCGAATTCTGAAACGATGTGAGCCAATAACTCTTTTCTTCTTGGTGATTGAGATGCTAGTATAATCTTCATGTTTCCCTCTTCTCTCTGACTTAATGCGGGTCTTGGATCCGTTTGAACATTCTTTCCATATCCGAGTTGGTAAAGTGAATCAATACTGGGCGGCCATGGGGACAATTGAACGGATTTTCGCATTGTGCTAAATCTTTCAGCAGCACACGTGCTTGTGCTTCATTCAAATAATGGTTGGCTTTGATCGATCGTTTACAGCTCATCATGATTGCTGTTGCTTCACGGAATTTTTTTACGCTCACACTTCCTGTCGTCAGTAGCATGTCGATCATCTCGCGAATAATCGATTCTTCTTCACCATTGGGATACCAAGTAGGATGGGCCCGTACAATAAAGCTGTTTTGACCAAATTCTTCTAAATAAATCCCTGCGTCTTCTAGCAAATGCTTTTGCTCTTTTAATTTCAAAGCATCACTGTTTGGATAGTCCAACACAAATGGAACAAGCAATTCTTGCAGATCATCAGATACTTCCCCAATTTTTTCTCGGAAATATTCATATTTGATACGCTCTTGAGCAGCATGCTGATCGATGATGTACAATCCGTCGCTACTTTGGGCAAAAAGATACGTTCCGTGCATCTGTCCAAAATATTCCAATTGAGGAAAACGTTGAACTGGTTTTTCCGTTTCTAGTTTCTTGATCGCTTGTTCTAATGTTTTGTCGTTTCCTTGAGTGAAATCAAATTCAGGGTGCAGTGTCAATTCTTTCTCGTAAATCTGTTCATCCTCTTCCAAGGATATATCTATCTGTTCTTTATTTGTTTCTTCTGTGTTATCCACAGTAGTAATTTCTTTCTTTTCAGATTTTTCCACTGTTTTTTCTACAAAGTTATCAACATTTTCACCAAACTTATCCACCGTTTTCGCTGTTTTTTCTGGATAACTGGTGTTTTCTTCAGAAAAACCAGAAAAGTTTTCAACATTTTCCACAGACTTATCAACAGATCTGTCAACAAATGTGCTCTTTGGTTCTTCTACAAAAAAGGTTCCTGTCTCTCGGTCAAAATTTAAACTACTTGGCTTTTTAGGTTTTTCTTCTTCAAAAGCGTAGGACAAATCGATTTCGATTTGTTCCTTTTTAGGCTGATCTGGTACTTTTTTCTTGAACCGTAGATTATCCGCGGCACTTGGAATCAGGTTTTCTTGGGACAATGCTTTTTGAATGGCGTTACTAATTAGCTCTGTTAGTTCTTTTTCCTTCGACAACCGGACTTCCTGCTTCGTCGGATGGACATTTACATCGACTAAAAGCGGGTCCATCTTGATTTCCAATATAGCAATAGGAAAACGGCCGACCATTAATTTTGATCCATAACCTGCAACGATTGCTTTATTTAAGGAAAAATTCTTGATAAAACGTCCATTGATGATCGTCGATAAGTAATTCCGACTGGCACGAGTCACCTCTGGCAATGAAACATAACCAAATAACTCAAAATCTAGATCTTTTCCTTCGATTTTCAACATTTTTTTAGCGGTAGATAATCCGTAGATTCCCGCAATCGTTTGTTTCAGATCGCCATTTCCAGCAGTTGCCAACATTTTGTTTCCATCATGTACTAAACGAAAAGCGATTGATGGGTGACTTAATGCCAGACGATTGACGATGTCCCCGATGTTCGCTAATTCTGTGTGCAGTGTTTTCACGTACTTCAAGCGGGCTGGCGTATTGAAGAACAGGTTGCTGACGGTAATCTTCGTTCCTTGACGCAGAGGTGCTGGCCGATGCTCCAAGACCTCACCGCCTTTGAGCGAAAGATAAGTACCTTGTTTTTCTTCCTGATTCGCCGTTTCCAGAGTCATTTCAGAAACAGAGGCAATACTTGGCAAAGCTTCCCCTCGAAAGCCCAGCGTTCGTATGCGAAAAAGATCATCGCGATTATGGATCTTACTTGTCGCATGCCGCTTGAAGGCATTCTCTACGTCGTCTGCCAAAATGCCTTCTCCGTTATCAATCACTTGGATCGTCCGCAGTCCCGCTTCTTCAACTAAGATATCAATCTGAGTACTACCGGCGTCAATTGCATTTTCCACTAATTCTTTCACGACGGAAGCTGGTCGTTCCACTACTTCTCCCGCAGCGATCTGATTAGCTAAACGTTCAGATAATTCTTGGATTTTGGCCATCGATATCCGCCTTCTTCCTACAGTTGTTTTTGTAATTCATATAATGTGTTTAGTGCATCCATTGGCGTCATTTCTAGTAAATTTATTTGCTTCAGTGATTCAATGACTTCTGTTTCATTTTCGGATAATTCACCGAATAAAGAAAGTTGTTGGTTTTCTTCTTTGACACTGTCTTGTATAGGGTCTTGGTTTACTTTTTCTGCAGGTGGTTTTATTTGCTCCTGTTTGGCTGTTTTAGTCTTTTCTTCTACTTCAGCTGGAACAGTATGGTGTCCGTTATCGCCATTTTCTAGCGTATGCAGGATATCTGCTGCTCGCTCAAGTAGATTGGCAGGCAATCCTGCGATTTTTGCCACATGTATACCGTAGCTTTTATCCGCAGGTCCATCCATCATTTTATGCAAGAAGACAACTTCTCCGTCTTTTTCAACAGCTCCAACATGGACATTTTTAAGCTGCGGAAGTTCTTTTTCAAGTACCGTCAGTTCATGATAATGGGTAGAAAAGAGTGTTTTTGCTTGTACATGACGATGGATATATTCGATGATTGCTTGGGCCAACGCCATTCCGTCATAGGTTGCTGTTCCTCGCCCGAGTTCGTCAAACAAAATCAAACTGTTTGGCGTAGCATAACGCAGGGCTTGATTGGCTTCCATCATCTCTACCATAAAAGTACTTTGTCCAGCAATTAAGTCGTCACTTGCACCAATTCGGGTAAAAATCCGATCAAAAATAGGTAAAACTGCTTGTTTTGCCGGAACGAAACAGCCCATTTGCGCCATCAGAACAGTTAATGCCAACTGGCGCATATACGTACTTTTACCAGACATATTCGGTCCTGTGATCAGCAAGATCATTTCGTCTTCTGCCATTTCTACGCTGTTAGGGATATATTCCTGATGTCCTAATACTTTTTCTACTACAGGATGTCGCCCGTCTTTGATCAGAAGCTGATGCTTGTCACTGACAAGTTCTGGCCGAACATACTGATAGCGTTCGCTGATCGTTGCAAAACTTTGTAGCACATCTGCTGCGCTGATTGCTTTTGCAAGTACTTGTAGCGGCTGGATAGCCTTTTTGACTTCTTCTCTCACAGCTAAAAACAACTGATATTCTAAATCAACAGATTTTTCTTCTGCTTCGAGGATTTGTGTCTCCAATTCTTTTAGTTCTGGTGTGATGAAACGCTCTGCATTTGCTAAGGTTTGTTTTCGTTCATACTTCTCCAGCTCTGCATTTCCAAGATTTGCTTTTGTGATTTCTATATAATAACCGAAAACGCGGTTAAATCCGATTTTTAAGTTCTTGATTCCTGTTTCTTGACGCTCTTTTGCTTCAAGTTCTGCTAGCCACTTCTTTCCGTTTCTCATAGCAGAACGGTACGTATCGAGCTGCTCATTGAATCCATCTTTGATGATGTTTCCTTCCGTTATTTGTAACGGCGGATCATCTTGGATAGCTTGGTCAATCAATTGGACGAGATGGTCCATCGGTTGCATTTCTGAAAGCAGACTTTGCCATTGACCTTGATCGATTCCTTCAATCAACCCTCTGATCATTGGCACTTGTTCTAAAGAAATTTTCAACTGGATCAAGTCTCGCCCATTGACATTACCGAAAGCTACTCGACCTGCTAGGCGTTCCAGATCATAGACTTTCGTTAATGCTGACTGCAAATCGATACGTTCAAAATAACTGTCTAGCAAAGAAGCGACCATTTCTTGTCTTGCTTTAATTTGTTTTGCCTGGATAAGCGGACGGTCTAGCCATTGTTTTAATAAACGGCCGCCCATTGCTGTTTTTGTTTCATCTAATAACCATAGAAGAGTGCCGTGCTTTTTCCCAGTCCGAATAGATTGGCTTAATTCTAGGTTGAATTTTGAATAATAATCCATTTTCAAAAAATGATCTGGTTGGTATTCTACTGCTTTTTGGATATGCGCTAAACTCCGCTTTTGTGTTACCGCTAAATAAGTCAATAGTTTGCCGGTTGCTTCTTTTTCCAGCGGATCGACTAGTTCGCTTGTCAAAAAGCTAAATTCCGCGTTTTCTTCCATCTCATTTTGTTGAGAAAAGACTAGCCCTAAACGCCCGCTTAGCTGTTCACGAAGGGTATCAGTGATCTCACTGCCTAATACGAGTTCTTTTGTCTGCAATGCAGAGGCTTCATTTAAAACAGCTTCTTCATCATGCAACCGAGCCGTCTTCAATTCTCCCGTACTTAGATCGGCATAAGCAAAGCCAAATTCATTTCCTTGACTAACTACAGCTGTTAAAAAATTGTTGTCTTTTGCCGACAATCCTTTGCTGTCCATGACTGTACCAGGAGTGACTAGCTGGATCACTTCGCGCTTGACCATCCCTTTAGTCGTCTTTGGATCTTCTACCTGCTCGCAAATCGCTACTTTATAGCCTTTTTCAATCAAGGCATCGATATATCCTTGTGCTGCATGGTGAGGGACACCGCACATAGGAATAGGTTCTTCTGCATTTCGATTTCTGCTCGTCAACGTTAATTCCAAAAGCTGTGATGCCTTGATCGCATCTTCATAAAATAATTCATAAAAGTCTCCTAAACGATAGAACAAAAAAGCATCTTGGTATTGTGCCTTGATGCTTAGATATTGTTCCATCATAGGAGTATTTTTAGTTTTTTGAGGCATGTTTTTCCTCCTCTATTTGTCCATTGATTTCTTCTTGTATCATCGTTGTTAAATGATGAAGCAGATCATCTGCTTCCAAAAGCTGTTTTCTATAAGCTATAACAAGCGGATGCTGATCAAATTCTTTCATGAATTGATCCGCTCGCTTGATTGCTTCTTGTTCTGCTGCTGGTTTGTCATAGTGGGCAAAATGAACAGCTTCTTTTTGCGCTTGTTTTATTTTCTCTCTCAACTCAGCTAAATACTGGTTTTGCTGAATCTTTTCTTCAAGTTCTTTGTAGCGAATGATCGTTTCATTTTCTCTTAAAAGTTTTGTCAGTTTCCTTACTTCTTTTTGAATTTCCGGCTCCTGCTGCAAAAAACTGCCTCTCTTTCTACTCCATGAACGGTCGATCCTCATTGATTTGAATCAGCTGGATTTCTTTTGCATGACCTGTCGTATCATCCAATTCTAAGATACAGCCGCTTAAAATCGATCGGCCTTGTTCGACAACTTCAAAACGTTTTGGTAATGCGGTCAGAAACTTTTCGATCACAGGTTCTCTGCGCATACCCAAAATACCATCATAGGGTCCTGTCATCCCAACGTCTGTCAGATACGCTGTGCCTTTTGGCAAAATTCGCGCATCATTTGTCTGGACATGTGTATGTGTACCGACCACTGCTGAAACTTTCCCATCTAAAAACCAGCCCATCGCTTGTTTTTCACTTGTTGTTTCTCCATGAAAATCTACAAAAATGATTGGCGTACGTTTCCTAGCTTCTTCTACTAGTTCCTTCATTTTACGGAAAGGATCATCCAAGTCCACCATGAAAGAACGAGCTTGCATGTTGATTACTGCCAATTCGATCTGATTCACTTTGACAAAGACCATCCCTTGTCCAGGCGTCCCTTCCGGAAAATTTGCCGGCCGAACCATCTTTTTGGCTTCATTTACAAACTCAAAGATCCCGCGGTTGTCCCACGTATGATTTCCCATCGTCACGACGTCTACACCGTCTTGCAAAAATTTTTTATAGATTTTTTCTGTGATTCCACGTCCAGAAGCGGCATTCTCACCATTTACGATCGTTACTTGCGGACGATACTTCTTCTTCAACCTAGGAAGATATTCAGTAATCATCTCTCGTCCCATTGAACCTACTACATCACCAATAAACAATACCCGCACACTAAATTCCTCTTCTCTTTTAACATCACTCTATATTATAGTTGTTTTCAATAAGAAAGAAAAGGTCAAACAAAAGGAACTCTTTCCTGATATTTCTTAGATTTGAAAAATAAAATAAAGAAATGGGACTGTGGCAAAAATCTTGTCACAGTCCCATTTCCCGAATAAACGTTGTTCCATCTGCTGCTTCTTCAGAAATAAGCCAAAATTTTTCAAAAATTTGAGAAGCAATTTTCATAAATCCCTTCTTATTACTTGAAACTGACCACTTCTGTAACGCCATCTTCCTTAAACGGTGTTCAAAAGCTTTCATCTGCGGTAATAAGCCCAGCCAAACGAAAAATAGGAGGAGCTATTTTTGTTTGGCTGTTCTTATTACTTGATGCAGAACAGCTTTTTCACAACCTCTTTTAAATCACACTTAACTCTTTCAATGCCTTCCAGATACCATCTTGATCATTTGTATCAGTGACCATCTTGGCTTCTGCTTGTACTTCTGGCACAGCATTCCCCATAGCTATTCCGATTCCTGACATACGCAACATTTCACGGTCGTTTTGTCCGTCACCAAAGCTGATAATATCTTCATGCGGGATGCCTACTTGTTCTGCTAAGTGTAGGATCGTCGCCGCTTTAGAACCGTTTTGGGGAACGACATCTACACTGTTCTCATGCCAGCGGACAAATCGAATCTTATCATATGAGGAGAATTTTCCATCATAGGTTTGATCGAAAAATGCTAACGCTTGATAGATTTCTTGTTCCTCTGCAAAAAACTGATCTAGTTCAGGCAAGACAGCACCGAAAGAATGCATCGCCTCTTCCATCACCGTTACATCATTGGAAGAAGAACGTTTGATATTGTCTAAGCTGACAAAAGCTGTGTCGATCTGTTCATGATGCGCTTCCTCGACGAATGCATCCAACTGTTCGCGATCTAGTAAGTTCTTATATACTTGTTCATGGTCTAAAAAACCGGCCGCTCCATTACATAAAATGTAGTTCGTAAAATCCAGATCTCGAATGACTTCTTGCGCATGGAACCGGCTCCGCCCTGTAGCAATCGTGACCAGATGACCGGCTTTGCGTAATTTTTCCAATGCTTCTCTCGTGCTATCTAAAGCTTGTTTATTTGAATCTAACAACGTTCCATCAATATCAAAAGCAAATAATTTGCGTCTCATCTCTTGTCGTCTCGCTTTCTTATAAATACTTGCTTGCCTCGCGAACAGCTAACTTGCTCAAATCTGTTGTCAGCTGACTTTTTACCCAAGCGGCATCGGTCTTACTATAATCACGCAATGCCCAACCGATTGCTTTTTGGATAAAGAATTCCTTTGTTTGACGGTCTTCGTCTATTGCTCGGATCAATAGTGCTGTGTCTGTTTGCTGTTTATAACCTAATTGCAACGTGATTGCTATTCGACGCAACCAGAAATCTTCCTTTTTTTCGAACAACTGAAAGACTTCTTTACGTTGCTCTGGATGGGCTTTACACCATGTACTGTATACTTTTCTCCAAGAATCGATGCTGTCCCACCATTCTTTTTTCTGGACTAGTGGTAACAATGCAACTATCTCTTCAAAGGTAAGCCGTTTGATGTTTTTTTGGACTAAATCGATCGCCACATACTGATATTCTCTTTCGATTTGTTCATAATAATAATGAACAAAAGCTAAAACTTCAGAAACAGATAAATGTTTGCTTTCATCCAATAACGGCTGTTGCAAAAGAGCGCGTTCCGGCTTAGGTACCCCAGCAAAAGGAAAAAGATTTTTCATGTACTTTTCCATTTGTAACGCTTTTTCTTCATTTTTTGGAAAAACTAACACTTCCATGGTATTTCCTCCCTTAATGAACGACTTTTTAGTCCACATAGGATGATTTTGATTGATTCAGCCAAGCATAACCCAGTCCCATCACTAAACCGCCACCAATATAATTCCCTGCCAAAGCAAAAAACAAATTATGTAACACATTGCTGGCTGTCATTCCGTCCATCTGTCCATGAGAAGCAAAGTAAGCAAGCGTAAAGGCAGGAAAATTCGCTATCACGTGTTCATATCCTAAAAAAGCAAAAATGAAAATAATGAATACGACCGTGATCACTTTCCCAGCATCCTCTTTCATCCGCATGCTGATCAGTACAGCGGTATTGACAACGATATTCGCAAACATTCCTTCCACCAAAATCGTTGTTGCAGGTTTTGCTAGTTTTACTGCTATTGATTCTAACATAAAGTTGTCCAACGTTAAATCTTGAAATGGCGTAGTCATAGAAATAAGAAATCCACATAACATACCGCCAATCATATTGAAAAAAATACAGGCAAATAGAATCTTGGCTGCCTTACTTAAAGCAAGTCTCTGCCGAAAAACACCCACGGTCATATAAAGCATATTCGATGTTCCTAATTCGGCGTTCATGTATAGAATCATGACCAGACCCCAGCTGAACATAAATGCGTATAAAATCTTTCCTAGACCGTGCGCGATATCTTCCCCCTTCATCGCGATCGCAAATGCCACAGCCGTTCCTAAAGTCAAAAACAAACAGGCAAGAACCGCTCGAACAGCGTAACGTGAAAAGCTGTTTTCAAAAAGGTTCGCCTTCTTTTCAATTGAAGCATCGATTTTCTCAAATAATGGTGATACCGGATTCATTGATTTTCTCCTTAAACTTCCTTCACTTTTTTCCATTTGCACATACCTTCTCATTTTATAAAGAGAGCCTAGGTTTGTAAAGCGTTTTTACGTACTAATTATCTTGACATTCATGGATGATCTATCATATACTGTAGTTTGTGTAAAATAATGCAGCAGAAAAATAATAACTCATCCCTAGTTTGTTGCCCCGTCTCGGGTTCGATTGTGTAACCGCGGCTGCAAAGGTGAAGATTGAAGAACAAACTATATGATTATGAATTTTTCAACGGATTATTTTACTCCAAAAACTTATATTCATTGGAGGAAATTTTAATGTCTCGTTATACAGGACCATCATGGAAAATTTCTCGTCGCTTAGGCATCTCATTGTCAGGCACAGGAAAAGAATTAGCACGTCGCCCTTACGCACCAGGTCAACACGGACCTAACAGCCGTGGCAAACAATCAGAATACGGCATGCAATTAACTGAAAAACAAAAACTTCGTCACATGTACGGAATGAACGAACGTCAATTCCGTAACTTGTTCGTAAAAGCTAGCAAAATCAAAGAAGGTAAACATGGTGTTAACTTCATGATCTTACTAGAACAACGTTTAGACAATGTTGTTTACCGTTTAGGACTTGCAACGACTCGTCGTCAAGCACGTCAATTAGTTAACCATGGTCACATTTTAGTTGATGGCAAACGCGTTGATATCCCTTCATACCACGTAGAAGTGGGTCAAGTGATCTCAGTTCGTGAAAAATCACAAAACATCGTAACAGTAAAAGAAGCTGTAGAAGCAACTGTTGGACGTCCAGCATTTGTAAGCTTTGACGCTGAAAAATTGGAAGGTTCATTGACTCGTTTACCAGAACGTGACGAACTATATCCAGAAATCGACGAAGCTCTTGTCGTTGAATACTACAACCAAAGCTTATAATTTCAAAAGCTTTCTTGAAAAAGACCGCTATCTATTGGATAGTTGGTCTTTTTTTTATTTCCTATTTACAAAGCAATCACTTTGTTTTACAATTTCGTTAACCAAATAAAAATATTAAGTTAACGAAAAGAGGGCATTATGAACCGAACATTGAAAGAATTGATACTGGCTGCGGAATTTGCCACGATTATTTCTGTCCTTTCTCAGATGACCATTCCTTTTGGTTTGGTTCCTTTGACAGGGCAAACATTTGCTATTGGACTGACAGCCACTTTTCTCGGAAGAAAACTGGGATTGATATCGGTTACAGTTTATCTTTTACTGGGTTTGATCGGTCTTCCTGTATTTTCAGGGATGACTGGAGGCATAGCTGTTTTATTTGGTCCAACTGGCGGATATTTGATTGGATTTCTCTTTCAAACATGGCTAACTGGCTGGATGATCGAAAAAACAGACGCTCATTACTTATACGCAATCTTTGCCAATCTAATGGGCTCTCTTACCGCATTAGTCTGTGGGACGATCTGGCTGAAGATAAGTGGCGACCTTACTTTTACAACTGCATTTGCCAGTGGGCTACTGCCTTTTTTACTGCCGGAAGCAATCAAAGCAATTGGAGCAGCCTATATCGGTGTCTTGATGAAAAAACGGCTAAATCGATTTCTTCGAACGAATTGAGCAAAAAAGCAGCATGGAAGAAGACTCAACATCCGGTCTCTTCCACGCTGCCTTATTTTAATTTAAACAGATCTTTATTTTGTCAAATCTACTTTTTTACCGATCCAATAAATAATTATCCCACCGACAATCATTGATGCCAATTCTCCTAAAGCAATCACCCACCAATTCAAGAAAAAAGGTAGTTGATATAAAATCGTTAGCTGACCAGCTACTGTAAACATGGAAAAAGCGAATACGCATGCTGTCACAGCCATTTTGATTTTCATGTTTTTGATGCGACTAGTGATTTTATAGTTGATAAGCAATACAATCAGCGTGCTGACGCTTCCTACTACAACATCTATCAGTCCAAGAGGAGAAGCAATATTAGCCAAAGCTACTCCCGCTGTTACCGCGGCGATGTATCTTTTGTTATACAAGGACAGATAGTTGAACATCTCCGAGAGACGAATCTGAATCACTCCAAAACTAAAAACAGACAAAACCAGCGTCACTGCCACATATAAACCAGTGACTAGCGCCATCCGAGTCACATCTGTCGTTGTCCAGCGTTTGGCTGAACGGGTATTATTTTTTTCCATGTTCTATTTCTCCTTTGCAAGATAATTTTATCTTGGTAATGACTGCGACCAAAGGATGGGAAGAAAATTCCAACTGAAGTGCCGCAGAAGGTTGTGAAAAAGCTGTCTGACATCAAATGCCGGGAACAATCATCGACTTTCTTTTATCATCAACCATTTGGTTCTCTCTTTATTTCTTATCATACAGAAGCTTGAAAAAAACACAAGGTTATTTTAGCAACCAGCCACCGTCGATTGGAATAATCGTTCCTTGTATATAGCTTGCTTGAGGAGAGGCAAGAAATAATGTCAGCTCCGCTACTTCTTCCGGCTGTGCCCATCGCTTGACTGGTGTTTCATTTGCCACCCACTCTGCCATCTCACCTTTTCCTTCAAAATCAGCCGCATTCATCGGCGTTTGGATGGCTCCTGGAGCAATTCCTTTTACTCGGATCCCCTGCTCCGCGTAATCCAGAGCGAGTTGTTTAGTAAAACCGACGATTGCATGTTTCGCACTTGTATAAGCGATCCCACCTCCGCCAGCAACCAAACCCGCAATCGAAGCCATGTTAATGATTGTTCCGCTTTTTCGACGGATCATATCAGGAAGGATGATGCTTGTTAGATGATACATGCTTTTCACATTCGTTTCATAAATCAGATCCCACAGCGATTCGTCAGTTTCCATCAAGGATTTGTATGCATCTAATACCCCCGCAGTATTCAATAAAATCGTAACTTCACCAAAATGATTTTGGCATTTCGATACCGCTTGTTGGAGTTCTTTCCTCTGTCGGACATCCCCTAGTGCGTAGGCAAAAGTTTCAGGAAATCGAAAAGAAAGTTCTTCCATTTTTCCAAATTTTTGATCTAATCCAAACACAAAGGCATCTTGTTCCAGAAAAGCTTGGGCTTGCGCAGCACCAATACCAGAAGCAGCTCCTGTAATAAATACGACCTGTTTAGCTAAATCTGGATAACGGTTTTTCATTCTACGATCGCCCAATCATCTGCTAAAATATCGCAAACTGTAGGAGCGAAGCTAGAAAAACCTTCATCACTTGTTTTGATCAATAAGTAAGGCGTCACCGGACAACCATCAAATTCATCATCGGATACGAGAACAACATAAAGCTCAAATCCACTCCATCCTTTACGAATAATCTTTGCACCTTTTTTCAATTCTGGTAAAATTTCTTCAAATGTCATCTTTATTCTCCTTTTTTTATTATTTTTTTGATTGTTTTTGTTTTTGAATCATTTCAAATTTTTGAGATAGCTGAATGTAATCTATCAATTTTAATTCTTCGGTCACAATAAAATAGTCAAGATCCGCCCACGGTTTTCGATGAACTTTACTTGTGGAAATCAGAAGATCCACTTCTCTTCCCCGATAATCCGTTGGTAGAAAAATCAGCTGATAATCATTACGGAAAAACGTCCGTAACCCCTCCTCTAACAGTTGCTCTTCAAATAATGGGAAATCTGTCATCAAGAGGATCGTGATCTTTGGAAGCTGTGGAGTAAAGGCTCCTAATGTTTTAAACACAGTCAGATACCGTCCCATCAAAAACGCATGATTTTTAAACGCCAGATGATTAGGCTGTTTGTGTCTGCTTTCAAAAAAGCGTACTAACCATTGTTTTAATTCCTTGTTTTCAATGACTAAATGATTAATGAAGTCACTACTGTTTCCATCAATCGTTTCTTTTGCGTTAGGAAAAAGATAGGCGAAAAAATGACTACTGAACAAATAGTTTTCTGCCTCAAAGGTCAGATCTTCCGCTGGTAGCTCCTGCTCTTCTTGATAAAGAGAAAGAGCTGCTTTTGCTTCAGAAAGAGCTGCAAAAGGCGGTGTTTCTGCTTGTTGATGAAAATCAAAAATTTTCTTCCGTATCTTAGGATCACTATAATATTCTTCACGCGTCATCAGAACAAGAAACAATGCGCCTAATTCGTCTTCTACTTGAAAATAATTAGGAAATACCGGCTCCATGACTTGGCAGAATCGCTGGAACAACAGATTGTCTGCGATCAGCCCTCTTTTTTTCTCATTCAATACCACATAATGCTTCTGTGATTTTCTTAAAAAAAAGGCACCTAGCATGTATTCCAATCGTCTTTTTTTGATTTCATTCAAACGAACGTTGAAAAAAGCCATGATATGTTCTGCCATATTCTTTACGTCCATTTGAGAAATCGTTTCAAACGGCCAGATTTTCCCTCGAAACAACTGCCAGAATGTCATATGCAAGTAAAGTCGAATGATTTCTTCTTCGCCTTGCGCGATATATGTACCTCGTTGCAGACGAATGCCATAAGTTTGCAGTTGCTGTTTCCATTCATTGATTTTTCGATGAGCAGTGGATTCACTAATGTAATGCTTTTGCGCAAATTGGTACATCGTGTGGAATTCTTCAAAAAAAATGTCGTGCAGCAGCTGGAATTTCAGCGTACTTTGCACGAGATAGATTAAAAAACGCTCATGTTCAATCGAATCGAGCGTATCATAAAAGTTATAACCAGAACGGTGATTTTTTGTAAACAAAGGATGCGTCTTACCGCTAAACTGCTGATAGTTTTTAGACAGCTCGTTTAGGTATTTCGACACACTGCGGGCATCCAGCTGAACAACTTGCGCTAATTGTGCAGCAGTATGCCAAGCTTGATCCTCAAAACTTTCTAGGAGGAGAATCTTATAATATAGATCTTTATCAAATTGTTTAAGATACTCGGAAGACAAATACACGTCTTTCCCTCCTTTTTTATGCTAGAACGTTTTGGTTATTGTAGCATAAAATAGTGGTTTTCGCATCAAAACAAGCCAGCAAAAGGCTGAAAGAATAACGGCAGCAACAAAACGGTCAATATCCCATTTACGCATATCGCAAGCCCTGAAATGATCCCTTCTACTTCGCCAATCTCGATTGCTTTTGCTGTGCCGATAGCATGAGAAGTACTTCCTAACGCCACACCGCGAGCAACGGGACTTTCGATCTTGAATAAGCGGAAAATATGAGTAGCGATCAGCGAGCCAAAAATACCTGTAGAGACAACAATAGCAAGAGTCACGGCGTTCACCCCACCCATCGTATGAGACAAATCGACAGAAATAGCCGTCGTTACAGATTTCGGTAGTAATGAGATGACCATCTCTTTATGAAGAGAGAAAAAATAACCGATCCCTACACTAACCAAGCAATTTGCGACTATCCCTGCCAAAATCGCAGCTATTACAGGATAAAAATTTTCTTTCAACAAACGGAAGTTTTTATAAAGCGGGATGGCAAGTGCCACTGTCGCAGGAGTAATCAGCATAGTCAAAAAATTGCCGCCGATATTATACTCTTTATAGCTGACGCCAGAAAAATGCAGAAATAAGATAATAACAACAATCGATAATACGAGAGGATTCAAAACAGGCAGTTTATATTTCCGCAAAAATTTGTCAGATAATACGTACACTCCTAAAGTCAAACTTAAGCCAAATAATGGATTCACAAAAAACTCAGTCAATTTGATTCTCCTCCATTTCGTTTACAGATACCCTGCTTGCTTTTTTCTTACGGACATAGCCTAGCAAAGCTTCTACCCCTTCTGCCGTTTTTCCCGCTGCAACCATCGTGACGATGGAGCACACGACGACTGCCCCCAGTAAAACAGGCCATATCGAAGCAATGTCATCAAAATATTCCAATAAACCTACACCAGCTGGAACAAATAAAATAGCTAGATTATTCAATAAAAAATCACCAGTTGCTCCGATTTTTTCAGGATCAACAAGATGCATTTCAAATGCTAAAAATAAAAAAAGAATACCTAAGATACTCCCAGGAATAGGTAAATGAGCAAAAATTCGGATACCTTCTCCTAATACAGAAAAGAAAATAATAATGAAAAACTCTTGAAAAAATTTCATCAAACAACACTCCTTACGTATAGCTTTCATTTTACTAACAAACCTTTTCTGAAAGTTTCAAAACATGCTGTTTCTAAGATACAATTTTTGAGAAAAAAAACGTTTTTTTTTTGGTATATTTATAGTTAAGCTTGGTGATTTGTGGAGAACTTTTAAAAAGAGTTGGAGTTTTACTGTTGGTCTGGTTTCTTATACGTAATGGAAATCATTTTTTTATTCACATTTGTTAAGACTGCAGAAATCCTTCCGACACGAAACACTGCACCGATGCTTTTCGTGTTGATGTTTCTTTTTTTTTGCATTTTTATAACATTTGGAGGTATTTATGGATTACTCACTAATGACCCGTCTTGCGGCGGAAATGATTGGTACAGCATTACTAATCGTGCTAGGTAACGGTGCTGTAGCAAACGTAGATTTAAAAGGTACAAAAGGATATGGCAGCGACTGGATGCTGATTGCTGTCGGATATGGATTTGGGGTTATGATGCCGGCAATGATCTTTGGCGGAATCAGCGGTAACCACATCAACCCAGCATTTACGATTGCCTTAGCGTCTAATGGATTGTTCCCTTGGGCTGAAGTTGTTCCTTATATCATTGCACAATTGATTGGTGCAGCGATCGGACAATTGATCGTAGTGGCTTGTTACAAACCTTACTACGACCAAACAGAAGATGTAAACCATGTGTTAGGTACATTCTCAACAATCAACAGTGTTGGTTCTAAATTCAATGGTTTCGTCAATGAATTCTTTGGTTCATTCGTTTTATTCTTTGGAGCTTTAGGTATTACAAAAGCACCATTCTTCCAAGATAACCTTGGTACAGCTCACTTAGCACTTGGTTTCCTTGTATGGACATTAGTTGCTTCACTTGGTGGTCCTACAGGTCCTGGTCTGAACCCAGCTCGTGACTTTGCACCACGTCTTGTACACGCACTACTTCCATTGAAACATAAAGGTTCTTCTCAATGGGGATATGCATGGGTACCCGTTGTTGCACCTATCTGTGCTGGTGTCGTAGCAGTATTCTTATATAAATTATTATTTATGGCTTAATTAAAAGCTAAATAAAAAAACTTGGTACAGCGATTGCGTACCAAGTTTTTTTATTTTAGAAAAAGCAGGTGGACTTTCTAAAAGAAGTTCACTATTCGATCCTGTCGATGATTTCTTCAGGAAAATCGTCTATTTGCTTGTCAATTTTGCTGTCTTTGTATTTCTCTTCTTGGATAGTCAACAAAATCTTTGTAAGGTTCCCCCAGTCTACTGCTCTTGGCGGATCAAGCCAAACCACTACTTGAGACACACTTTCTTCATATAAATTGTTTCTATTCGTGATTATAACATCCGGAAAATCAGGTTTTCCAGCCTCTATCACTTCCGTATTCAGATTAATGTACAAACTTAAATTTTTCTTGATAAATCGATTATAGGCAGCACCATAGGAAAAATCGATGATGATCTTTACTGGCTCAGAAACTAGTTGAACGGGTATGTGATTGATCAATAACAATAAATAACTGAAAAAAAGAAAAAATTTATCTTGAAGCAACTCTTTGTGTTTTGACATTAGATCATTCATATACTCTAATAGATAGCAATAAAATGTAGGATAGTTTTGATTAAAAAAAGAAATATCTAGTGGAAATTCATCCGATTTATTAAGGGTATAATGCAAAAGTTTAAAATGTATTTTGGTTAACTCATTTTGGATCGATTTTCTCGTTTCTTTCGGTAACCGTTTGAACCGTTTTTCAAAACTTTCAATGAACCGCTCATTCAACCATTCGATTGTTTCATCTTCTTTTTTCCTCAAATACTTTTGATCTAACTTATCATGGAGATAAAGCCACGAGAGGATCTTACAGATAAAAACAACTGATTCTGTCTCCAGTACTCCTTTTAGATAGAAAAATCCTATATCTGAGAAAAATAGCGGCTGATTGTTGACAATATCTAAAGAATCTTCTTGTTCAGACAATAGATTGATTGCTAAAAAGTGGAATAATTTCTTTTTTTCATAAGCGGAAAGAGGATAATACCGATTTAAATTTTTTACCATTTTTTCTGTTTTTATAATTATAGGTAGCGCATACAACTTTTCAACACTTATTTCTGTTGAGTTAAAAAGATTATATAAAAAAAGGCGGATGTTTTTAGGATTTCCTGTCAACTTTCTTTTCTCAAAAAAAATTTGATACTTTTTTAGATTTCTTTTCAGCCCTTGCAATACTTTATACGCCACAGAATAACTCACATGATGCTGTTCAGCAAAATTTTCTATTGAGATATATTTTTCCTGAAAGAAAGCCAATACCATTTTCATGGATAAAGAATCTGTTATATAGCGAGATAATAGGGCTTTACTAGAACTTTTACCATTGATTTCCAAACATATCATCAATTCATTAACAGTTAGACGAAAATTTTTCTCTAAATCGAACATTTGTAAATCATGTTTTAGCTTATCGATAGTTTTTTTCAAGAGAAATGTCGATAACGATAGTTTCTCTTGAATATCCGAGATTGATTCTGATAAATTTGAGCTTGCTTCTAAATATTTAAGTAATGAATAACTTCTATAATCTTCCTTGCTTAAAAAAAACTCATAATTCATTAGCCATCAGCTCTTTCTACGTATATTGCTGTTTCCATTCCTTCACTGCTACTATCCCTTCTTATTCGTATTTCCTACATCGTCCCAACTGTACGCTACATACAACCTGGAGGATCCGTTTATTGACCATTCTTACTGTTATACCTGTTATAATGATTATATCATTTACTTATAGGCATCTACGCTAATACAAAAGCATTTTATACTATCGAAAAAGGACTTAAATATCACGCAATAAGGAAAAACTATTATTTGTTATTTTGATTTTACTTTTCTTTCTCTTCTTTCTTTCTCAAAATAAACCAAAGGATAAGTATTAAAACGAACAACAAGAAAATCAGCGCTTCCAAGATGTAGATCCAATTATTGGTCTTTTTAATCGTCACATCCTTCGTATTCAATTCCTTGGCTTCTTTCCCGTCTATCATAAACACTTTTTCAAATATCCATTGGTCGGTATAGTTGATAGTGGTATTTTCTTTTTTTCTTGAGAATTTTCCATTTTCATTTTCATTTCCTAGAATGGTCATTGTGAGATGATATTCGCCTGGAGTTAGTGGCTGACCATTCAAAGCTGTTGGAAAAGAAAAGTTTGTATTCGGCGCAATCTGCAATCCTTCTTTTTCCTCCTGATATAAAACTTCAGAATGTCCTTTTTTTGTAATTTTTGTTTCAATAACTACCTGATTGATATAGGTTTTTTGATCATTTTGAACGTTTGCTAAAATGACATTTCTTGCATTGATTTGATCAGGTTTAACTTCATGGAGTACTAGGTTAGGAGCAACTTCATTCAGTGTCTGTCGCATTAACAAGGCCACAGTATAGGCGTATTCATTCTCAATCGATAAGCTTTGATCCTTGTTTTCTGTTTGATCCTTTTCCGTCACAATTTCTTTGAATGTGATTCCACCAGCCAATACACCATCGAATCGATCTTTTGGCATCTTGGCATGGAAAACCACGGTTTGAACGCTTTTAGGTTCCAGTGTCACTGTCTCTGGATAACTCACATAGTCGATCAGATCAAAGATTAGACTTTCGTCTTTTTCAATCTCATTTTTTCCATATTCAACCATCACGTTTGAATTAGTCGTTGCGCTATTCACAGAAATGTCGATTTTCACTTCTTTTTCCGTATCATTTCTCAATTCTGCTTTTAATTCTACTTCCTGATCTGGAACAAGTTGGAGATCGAAATAAGTTTTTCTTTTATCGATCTGATTCTCTGAAGTTATTGGCGTCACCGAAAAATTGAATGCACTAGCTGTCACTGGTAAATGGTTAAAAAGTGTCCCTATAATAACTAGGAGTGTTATAAATAATTGCTGTTTTGGTTTCAAGAAAATCGCTCCTTTCATCATATGTAAGAAAAGACGGGAACAAAAGCGTGTCTCTGCCATTTTAAGCTGTGCAGGAAATAAGTATTTATGGTTCCTGTTGTCCTTGGTGAACCATGCTTTTGTCCTCATCTTCTCTTTTTATTAATTTTCTGGAACATCTGCAAGAATCCAGGATAGTTTCCCCTCAAATGTTCCAATCCTTTGATTTTCTACAGGAATATCTATTCTGATTCCATGTTGAGATGTAGAATCTAAAATAGCAGACAAATCACTTTCGCCTTTTTGGTCACTTTCAAAAATCGTAACAGCAGATGACCCTATAACCGTTGTCTCTTCAGAAGTAACAAACGAAAGAGCTTCCGGGAGTTCAAACGTTCCATTTGTAAGAACTTTTTCTTGTTTCAATTGTAATGTCCAACCTCCAGAAGCCCGTTCATCCATGATTTTCAATCCACCTGAGAACTGCCCAAATACACTTAATGGTTTATTGGATATTTTATGTTGCCCAAAATCTACATACTGAGGAGCCGCTGAAAGATAAAGCTTTCCTTTTCTGTAATAAAAATAGATATCCGCTGTATTTTCGGAAAAGACACCTTCTGTATTCGCTGAATCAGAGTCAAAAACATATCCCTCAATATCAATAGGAACTTCTTTATAACTCTCTCCGATTTTTCCAGTGATTGTTTTCATTTCTGCGAGTTCATTTTGACTCTCTTTCTCTTTATAATAAACATGGACATCTATTTCCTTCAGCTTCGCAATCGTCAGACTTATATCATTTGACTGCTCAATTAACTTTGCATTCTCAAGATATTCAAAGTGCATAGTCAGTACCTTTTCGGGAATGACTTCTTGCAAGTCTGTTTCCAACTCAATAATCAATGTATCTCCAAGAACAAAATAATCTCCTAGATTGAGTGTGACTCGGTTTCCTGTTATCAGGATATCTTTGGCATCAACTTGATTTCCGTTGATCAAGACACGCTCAGGAATATTTAATTCTTGTGGTAGGTCTATACTAGTCTCCAATTTCTTATCTTCAAGAAAATTCCCAGTAACTTTCAATGTATTTCTGATAGTTATCTTATCGTTTCTTTCAACTTCAGCGATGGCCCCATAATCACTATCATTGACTTTTACATCAGCTGATGATGACACATTAGATGGAAGTTGCGTCATCGCGATAGCGTTTTCTTGAAAAAATGTACCTGTTGAAGAAGTAAATCCCCAATTTACTTCTGTAGAACCGAATTGACTGATGAGATCAGGTACAATGTGAGAAGAGCGACCGACACCTTCCAGATCATAGGTGAGACTTCTTTGAGACGCGTCCCATTGAATGATTAATGTACGCCATGTACCATCAGAGAGAAAGGTAGGTGCTACTGTTACGCCAGTATGCTCTCCGGAATAATTGTTGTTATTTGGTTTAGGAGTGACAAAGGCGACATGTCCATGTCCCTTATTATCGGCAGTTATTTCACGATCCATTCGATCAGAAGAGCCACTATTTTTATATGTGTCGAACTCAATCGAGAGTGCATTTGCGACATAAGGCTGTCCTGATCGAGTCGAATAAGAACCAATTCCCATACCTGGGGAACCGATAACTTGACTGGGATCATTAGCCATTCTAGAATCACCAGTCAATGTAAAAGTCATACCATCTCCTGCTTTATCTCGTTGATTTCCTAAATATAAATAACATTTAAATGTAAAATCTGAGCGTAAATCGATTTTATTGTTTGACCAAATAGCTCCTCTTTGAGACCTCTCTGCTGGATTCAGTTGCAATAGCTTCCCGTTTTCCAATATGGATGTGCTGGTGCCGATAGGTTGTTGAAAAATCTTATCAATAGAAATAATATTGGGATCATTAGGCAGCCCCACTCGATAAGTCGGGGCATTCTCTAATGGCTGTTTGATTAACTCTTCAGATTCTTCTTTGTCAGTGGTCTCTTTACTGTTAGTAGTACTTGAATTCTCACTGCTTTCTTGGATCTGGCTAGATTCTGTTAAACGATCGAGTGTCGAAGGCTCTTTGCTTTCTTCGACTCTTCTATTATCATTCACCAACTGATTCGATTCCAAAGAATACCCTATAATCGGAAAGATATTAGTCGCTAATAGACTGCTTAAAATGAGCGCGATTCTTCTCTTTTTCACTATATCTTTTCCTCCTGATCGTTGAATTCCCAGATGAACTGTTCCTGTCCAAACTAATATAGCTTGGCCTTTACCAACCTTTGTTTAGATTGTCTTCACAAAACCGTTTGACTGCATGCTTATTTTCAACTGTTCTTGCAAGTAAACTAGTTATTGGGTGTATCTTCTAATGTCCAAACTAATTTAGTAGAATATTGTTGTGCTAACTTGACCGATGTACCAGGTACCGAAAGCTGTACCGCATCTTTATTTTCATTTTCATTCGCACCAAATCGATAGACCCAAGTCCCCACACCTGTTCCTGATTTAGCATTGATTGCTAACGTATTATTTCCTCCTGGTGTCAGCGTTAATTCAGAATTAACCGTTTCAGGTGTATATGTTGGATCAACCAAAGAAACAGCCTGTCCTTTCGTAAACTTCAGCTGTGCTCCAACTAGTTCGTCCCCACTGGCAGTTTTAAATTGTTCTGGTTGTGCTACACTTAATTTCCACCCAGATAGTGTTCCTCTTTTATCTGTCACTTGGACATATGTCGGTTTTTTAGAACCATCAGTCATTTCATCAGCAGATGCATAATACGTTTTATCTGCAGTAGAAATTTTTTGAGTCCCAAATTTGAATTTTGATCCATAATCAATCGATAATGCTCCTCCTGTTCCAGGACTTGGAGGGTCTACTGGATCGACAGGGACGTTGGGATCAGGATCTTCCGGATCAACTGGAGGAGTTATTCCCTCATCTCCTGCTTCAAATGTGATCGTTCCGTCTGTGTTATATTCCTTTGGGTATACTTCAGCTGCAGAGACAAAAGTCGCACTTACTGCCATACTGAATAACATCGTTGCTACTAATATAGTTTCTTTTTTCATCATTGCCATTCCTCTTTCTTTTTTTAATAAATATACAATCGATCCATAGCACATGTTTGCTTTACGGAACTTATGAGAGAGAAGAATATCGTCCCGTGTCTGCTCATATATGTCGATTAGTTGTTAGGTGATCATCAGTCCGTTTTGATTCTTATTTTTCTATTGCCGCTTGATGCAATTAAAATTAGAACTATAGCTGTCATAGTCTTTAAAATCATTTGTACGTCTCACACCCCCATCCATCAAAATATGACTTGACTGTCAAGACTGCAATCAATAGTTATTATAAGTAAATAAAAAATACATATTATATTATTTTTTGACAGTATCAGATAAAAAAAGAATAAACGCTTGCATCTAGTACTCCCTATGTTATGAACCAATTGATCAAATAAACATTCGCTAACTATTCTCCACAGCAAAAAAGCAGCAGATCCACGATAAATGGATCTACTGCTCTTACTTATCCTTATATTTAACAGGGATTTTCTTTTACACATCGCTAATGCTGTCTCAATACGAAATGATCGTCATCGCTTGTTCAAATTCCTCTTGCAAGTGTTGTGTTTGATAGGCCTGAAAAGCTGGGTGATGGGCACGCAAGAGTACGCGTAATTTCATAGGATCATAGCTGTCTAACAACTGTTCTTTCAAAACAAAATCACGAGTCAGTTGCCATTCATAATAATAACCGAATGGTCGACAACTATAAATTGCTCCATGGATCAACTGATCTTCGAACCGCCGATGCGTATGACCAAAAACTACTTGTTTGATATTTGAGTAATGGTCTAATAATTTCCCGAATGATTCTGATCCTAAAAACGCATTTAATTTGTTCCAACGCTCATAAGGAGCAGATTGATACACGATAAATGCTCGTTTAGGAACGAAATGAGTGGATAGAATGACCTCAAGCTTTTTTGCTTCCAACTGGTCTAGCAAATTTTTTGCAGCTGCAAGCATTTCTGCATTGACCTCGAGATCTGTTTTCCCACGCTGGATGAACCGATCATACCAATACAAACGTTTCATTCGTACGATTGCATCGTAATCTTTCAATTCGGAAAACTGATAGTCGTACCAGCCATTCATTCCTAAAAGAACGGTCTGCTCATTTAAAGCAATATACCGTTCATTTAAAAAATGTGGGTCTGGAAAATGGTCCATCATCTGTTCATTGGGCACATCTGCCAACTCGTGATTGCCGAAATGAAAGGTCGTAGATAATCCTTTATTGACGAAAAATTCGACAACAGCTAGGCAACGATCTACTTTATTGGCCGTATCTCCGGCTAGATGAAGCCGAGTGATCTTGTGCTTTTGCAAAACTTGCCAAAGCTGCATCAGCTCTGATTCGCCGAATTTATTGATGTCCACATGTAAGTCGCTGATGACCGCCAATTTTCCCATTTTATCCCTCTAGTCTTTTCGAACAACTTGCAAGTTGCCTTTTCTCAAGCCGCTTGGTCCTTTTAATTGTAAACTATTGTAAGTTGGTTCTAAAGCAAGTGTTGATGGATCATCCATGTAAAGTATTGCACTGTCTTTGATTTTGATTGGTCCAACTGGTGTATCAGCCACTACAGAATAAAGACTTAGATCTGTTTGTGTATCTTTTTTAACAATGATCAATCGAAATGCCGTGTCTAATTGGCAACTGACTTGGCTTTCTGCAAATGGACCGTCGCCGTTTTCGATATCTAATAAAAGTTGATCATCTGCTTCTAATTTATTTTTCAATACTTCTTGTGCTTCTTTTGTCACTTCTAATTTCATCTGTATCACCTCACGTCATAGAATAATCACTTTATTCATCAGATGCAACTAATTTGTCTGGTTTTAGCTGTTTCCTGTTTGTTGGAGAGCCAACCATTCGGATTTTGTGATTCCTCTTATCACTAAAGAAACCACTTCGCCATTTCTTCGCTCAGCATCTGGGATCAATCCTTCTTTTTTCATATGTAACTTCTCCATTACCCGCCCCGAATTGGAATTTCTCACGTCATGGGTAGCAAAGATCCTTACAAGATCTAATTGTTCGAAACCTAGTTTCAGCAAAGCAGCGGTAGCTTCAGGCATATAGCCATTTCCCCAATAGGCAGAATTGAGCGCATACCCGATTTCGGCAGTCCCATTGTGGTCATTCACACGGATATCTGTCGTTCCGATCAGTTTACCTGATTTTTTTAGTTCTATACCATATTTTCCTAAAGGGTCCTTTATAAAGGATGTAGCAATAGTTGCTCTTGTTTCTGCTAATGATTGGTTTGCGGGAAAGAGGAACCGTGTCGTTACCTCATCACTTGCATATTCATATACATCCTCTGTATCTGCTAAAGTGACGGGTCGTAAAATAAGTCGTTCTGTTTCTATCCATTGATTTTCTGCCAGTACAAGGTCTGTTTTAATTTCTTCTCCCATCTAAATCCGCTTCTTTCGTTATTTTTTCTCTACTATAGCGAAGCAGGCTCCAAAAAGCAACCTGTTATTTGTCCAACCTTATCCATTCCTTAAATAACAAAGTATATTCTAAAAAATAAACATCCCTTAATAACTATTGGAAAAAGAATAACTTTTTGTTCACGGATTATTAACAACTCTTCGGTAAAGTAAACTTATCAAATAAAAAGACTTCTTTGGAGGAATCACTATGAAAGAATATATAAAAAGTATCTATTTTATCGAAGAAACACAAAACATCGAGGGTTCTTATATTGAAGTAAAAACACTTTTTGTCAATGAAGATAAAACAAAAGCATTGGATATCTATAAAAAATTAGCTGCAAAACAAACGAATAGTTTCGGATTGATATTAAGCGAGTATAAGATCAAAGCAGAAGAAAGTTATTTCTATCAATTATTAAAACGTTGGAGTAAGCTTCCTGCCGATTTTTATCGAAAAATGCAGATCATCAACTATCAACCGCTTGCTGAGACACATGCGTGAATAAAGGTTGTGAAATTAGCGCTTTAACCTGAGTATTAAAGAAAAAAGATTTCCCAAACACATAAAAACCTACCTCTAAAAGTTAGCTGGAAAATCTAACTTTTAGCGGTAGGTTCAATTTTTTCGATTATTTTTGATTCTACTTAAATGCTTGATCCACATCTTCGATCATCAGTTTCATTGACTCTAAACCGCCCCCGCTTAAATACCAGACATCTGGTTCAAGGGAGATGATCTGCTGATTTTTACCAGCATTCGTTTGTGCTACCAGTTCATTGGCAGAAATATCATCTTTGCTGTCGTCTCCACCAATAGCTTTTGTTCGGTCTACCACAAATAAGATATCCGGATTTTTTTCTAGCACATATTCATAAGAAACACTTTGACCGTGAGTGGATGCTTCGATTTGATCATCCGTTTGTTCAAAGCCAAATAAATCATGGATGAAACCAAATCTAGAACCTGATCCGTAGGCTGACAATTGCCCTTCATTCACAAGTGTGACTAGTGCTTTTTTATCAGACGCTTCTGCTTTCTTTTTCGTCTGATCGATTGCATTGGATAATTCCTCTAATTGAGTTTTGGCTTCTTCTTGCTTCCCAAAGATTTCCCCTAAAGTAGTGACATTTTGCTGGAAAGATTCCCATGGCTTTTTCGCATCTAAAGAAAGGAAAATAGTCGGAGCGATTTGACTTAGATCTTTTTGAAAATCTCTTTGCCGGCCAGAAATGATGATCAGATCTGGCTGAAGCTGATTGATTTTTTCTAAGTCTGGTTCTTTGATCCCACCTGCTGATTCCACTTTTTTATAGGAGGAAAGATACTCAGGAAGGCTGCTCGTAGCTGCTCCAACTACCTTATCTCCAACACCAAGAGCATCCATCGTATCTAAAGAACCATTGTCGAATACGACGACTTTTTCAGGATTCTTTGGCACCTCGATTTGATCGCCATTACTGTCTTTTATCGTTAACGCTGTTTCAGCTTGCGTACTGCTTTTCTTTGTATCTGCCTGACTGGTGTTGTTACTATTTCCACATGCTGCTAAACCAAATGATGCTAGAATCAAGATACCTACTACTAATTTTTTCATCTCTTCTCTCCTAATGTTAGTTTTAGAAATAAAGACAGAATCTGCGGCCTTCAATCTCACAAATCCGTATGTCCATTTCGTACAATTCATCCAATACATCTTTTTTTATCATTTCTTGGGTCGTTCCTTGCGTAAATAACTGCCCCTCTTTCATTGCAACAATCTCGTCTGCATAACTTGCAGCAAAGTTGATATCATGAAGAACGATAACAATCGTTTTCCCAATTTCTTGTACTAACTTTTTTAAGATCTGCATGATTTGAACAGCAAAATTCATATCTAGATTGTTCAAAGGTTCATCCAGCAAAATATAATCCGTGTCTTGCGCTAGTACCATTGCAATATACGCACGTTGGAGTTGACCTCCTGAAAGAGTGTCAATCGATTGATCTGCTATTTCTTCTAACCCGAGGTGTTCCAGTGATTCCTGAACGATTTTCTGATCTTTAGTCGTCAATTTTCCTTTCGTATAAGGAAATCGTCCAAATTCTACTAATTCTTTCACAGTAATTTGGACATTTATTTCATTCGATTGTCGCAAGATCGATAATTTTTTGGCTAATTCATTGGATTTCCAAGCCTTTACTTCGTTATGGTCTAAATAGATTTCACCTGTATCTTTTGGTATCAAACGACTGATCATCGACAACACCGTTGACTTTCCAGCACCATTTGGACCGATAAAAGCAGTCAACTTCTTTTCAGGAATCGTTAACTGTACATCTTTGACCACTGATTTTCCATGGTACAGTTTATTGACCTTTTGTAAATCGATCATAAGATACTCTTCCTTTCGCGAATCAATTTTGTGACAAAATAAATTCCTCCGACAAATTCAACGACGACACTCACTGTTGTATTCCAGCCGAAAATCTGCTCTACTGCGATCTGTCCTCCTGTCAGAAACAGCATAGCTACCAGAAAGCTTCCGATAAATAGCTGACCATGACGATAAGTAGAAAATACACGGTAACTGACATTTGCGACAATAAACCCTAAAAAAGTAACTGGACCCACAAGAGCCGTTGATGTCCCTGTCAAAAGACTGACACAACACAAAATAAAAAATTCAAATCGATCTGTGTCTACCCCAAGGTTTACAGCTTGTTCCTTCCCAAGATGGAAAACGTCTAGCACATGTCGATATCGAAATAACAGGTACCAGCAGCCGATAATGATCAAAGAAGCAGGCAAAAGATACTGGCTTTGGATATTGCCAAAACTTGCAAATAATCTCCCTTGAAGCAAATCATATTCATTCGGATCCATGATGACTTGTAAAAAGGTACTGACACTACCAAAAAGCGTGCCTAAAATCATCCCTGACATCAGTAATAAAAAAAGATTTGCTTTCATTTTTTTCAAAAGAAAGAAAAATAACAACAGACTCAACCCGACCATCAGCCCAACGTTCAATAAGAAAAAACCTGTACCTGTCTGCTGAAGCATCGTCACTCCTCCGATAAAGAAGAAAAGGACCGTTTGGACAAGGACATATAACGACTCAAGTCCCAATACGGAAGGAGTCAAAAACTGGTTATGCGTAATTGTCTGAAAGCTGATCGTAGCACTGCTGACAGCTAGCGAGACAAGGATAAATGCAAAAATTTTCTTACTCCTCAATACCCACGCAAAATGCCAGTTTCCATATGTATGGATCGTCAAGTACACTCCTGTAACAAATAGAACAAGAACAAACATACCAATAAAAATAGACGGCTTTTTTTTAAGCATATCGTCGCCCCCTTATCAGAAGATAAAGGAAGATAGCCCCACCGATGATTCCAACGATCACACTGACTGGTATTTCATAAGGAAAAATCAACACACGAGCGACAAGATCGCAAAATACTAAGAACAAACTACCTGCTAAAGCAGTTACGCCAATGGTTTTGTGCACTTGATCTCCATATATTTTAGAGACAAGATTCGGAATGATCACTCCGATAAAAGGAATGCTTCCTACCATGATCAACATGACTGCACTAGCCAATGAAACCAAGCCAATACCTAAAAGCTGCATCTTCTGGTAATCTATTCCCAAATTTACTGCAAACGATTCGCCCAGACCAATGATCGTAAATCGGTAAGCAAATAGCCAAACCAAGAACAACAATGGAACAACAGCATACAATAACTCATAATTTCCTCGTATCACAGTCGCAAAATTCCCTTGAAGCCATGAAGTCATATTTTGTACCAACTGGAATTGATAAGCAAAAAAAGTAGCAACTGAACCAATGATATTCCCTAACATGACCCCAATCAACGGAAGCATCAATTGATTTTTCTGGGGGAACAATCGCGTAAGGGATAAAAAAAGCAATGTTCCTGCGAAAGCAAAGCAAAATGCTGTCAAGGATCGGACAATCAAGGATGCACTAGGTAGGAAAATCATAGCCACTAAAATACCTAAACGCGCACTATCCATCGTGCCCGCAGTCGTTGGTGAAACAAATTTATTTTGGGTCAAATGTTGCATAATCAACCCACAAATACTACTGGTCGCTCCCACAAGGATCAAACAAATCGTTCGTGGCAAACGAGTCGCTAGCAAGATTTGTAAGCTTTGCCCATCTAACTGGAGCAGTTCTGACAATTGTACATTCGATACTCCGATGAACAATGAAATACTACTTAAAATAACTAATAATGCTACTAGTCGTCCGTAGCGCATCCAATCCACCTTTCTAATTGAGAATGATTTTCATTCTTATTTTAAGTGAATCGTTGAACAAAAGCAACCGCTTTTTCATATGTTTTAGGTATTATTGGGAATATGCTATAATCGTAAGAAAGACAAAGAGAAGAAGGAGGGTATTTTTTATGGCACAAGATGATGTAAAAAGCCATTTGGATAAGGGACTTTATGGTACACCTTTAGTGAACCCTGAAGAACAGCATAAATATTTAGGGACATTCAGGGAACGTTGCTATCTTAGTATGACTGTTGCTGAAATGATCCAACCAAAAAACAAAGAAAACTTTTTAAAAGAACTCAAAAAACATCCAGATGCTTCCATACTCTTGAATGGGGCTCTACCCCTTTCTGTCCAAAACCAATATATCCAGCTAGCAACGAAAAACAATAGCCGTTTCACTGTAGTCAACGATCACGTCACTGCAAATCCTGAGGAATTCGGATTGCTCTTAACAGCAAAAGAAGCAGTAAATGAACCTGTGATCGATATCGAAAAAAAATACCCAGAAGAAAACTCTTCGCCAGCTGAAAAAGAAAAACCAAAAAAGAAAAAAAGCTTCTGGGATCGTTTATTTTAAATCGAAAAAACACATAAATTTTTACATGCAAAAAAGCTTTTGAACAGATTGACATCAAATAGGACAATCTGTCAAAAGCTTTTTCGTTTAAAATACTTCAGGATATAACAATTTCAATACATTCATCGTCAATCTTCTGCCTTTTCCTGCAAAAGGATAAACATGCATATGCATCGCTGGATTGAAATTTGCTTCAATGATCCCGTATGCTTTTTTATCGGTTGTAGGATCGATTTCTTTATCTGGTATGATCAAATCAATACCACTGATTTTAGCTCCTAGTGCTTCTACCGCAGAAACGGCGATTTTTTTGTAAGCTTCAGAAAATTCATCCGTCATATCGATCGAATCACCGCCCGTACTGATATTTGAGTTCTCCCTTAGATAAACAATTTGATTGGCTTGGGGAACTGATTCGATCGTTAACCCTTGTTCTTTCAACATCAATTGTTCTAATTCGCCTAATTGGATCAATTCCAACGGTGCACGATGATTCGTTCCACGCAAAGGGTCACTATTTTTTTCTTCAACAAGTTCTTTCACTGTTCGGATACCGTCACCAATAACATTAGCAGGGACCCGCAACATGATGGCTTGGACTTCTCCATCAATTACAAAGAAACGATATTCCGTTCCCGGCATAAATTCTTCTACTAAAACCGAGCTGTCTTCACGAAAAGCAATCGCCAATCCTGCTTGATAATCCTCCAGATCAGCCCCTTCCTTGAAAATCGTGATACCTAACCCGTAATTTGTGGACTTAGGTTTGATCACAAAGGCCTGATCGGCAAATCTTGGATAAGCTTTTACGGCTTCTTCCATGGATGAAAATTCTGCGCCTCCTGGTACTCGGAACCCAGTTTCTTTTAAAACTTTTTTCGTTACTGTTTTGTTTTCCATGATAAGTGGAACGATATAGCTGTCCTTACTTGTCATGTTTGCATTTTTCACATATTCTACATGGTCTTGGTATTGCAGACGCAAAAATTGATCCGACTCATCTAATACTTTGACTTGGACACCTTTTTGGATGGCATCGAACATAAATATCTGAGTAGAAAGTTCCATTTCGCGAAAACCGGCCAACTGATAGGGACGTTCATGACTTTCTTTATAATATTGATGCCCCAATGCCACAGCAACTTCTTGCTGACTCGATAGCTGTGCTTCTTGATAGAGTTTCGCTGCTAACGTTTGTTCGGGATGATCCATTTGAGTCAATGCTTCCTCCACTAAATAAAGAGAATCCAACCAATCCAATTCAACCAGCATTTGCTTCATCCCTTCAAGGATTTCTTTACCTTCTTGATGAAATTCAGTCTGATGTGATGGTTGTTCTAGTGCTACTTTGTTATTTCGAGTCGTACCTTCTGCCACCCATTGGTCACTGTCTTCTTTTTCTTCTGTCCATAGCATATACATCAGGAATAATTGTAAGAAACGAACTTGTTCCGGATTGATTCCCAGCCTTGCGTAAGGGTTCAGATCGATATTCCGCAATTCAATATAACGAACGCCTGTTGTTGCTAAATCTGCGACTTTCTTTCCGCCTCGGAAACGAAGCGGTGTATAAAATTCTTTCTCCTCCGAAAGTTTCCCTTCTTCGATCATTCGCTCAATATCTGCTAAATACTGTTTCATGGAAGCATAGGAAACTTTCACATTTGGATGATTCGTGTAGCCTAGCGCACTGTTTCGAATACTGCGAACAGGTTCTTGCGGGTGTGATTCATTTATAAAATAGTTCTTCTCACTCATCGGTGAAGCACCAAATAAATAAGTGATCATCCAGCGATAGCGTAAAAAATTTCTCGCTGTTTTCAAATAAAGTTCTGTTTTGAATTCAGAAAAATCCTGAAATTCTTCCTGATGGCTGAACAATGTTCTTAACAATTCGCCACCAAATTCAAAATTGAAATGGATGCCGCTTACCATTTGTTTTCGCTTCCCGTATTCTTTTGCTAAATAACGTCGATACAAGACATCTTCGAAACTTTTTAATTTTGCAATAATGATTTCTTCGTCTTTTTCCGGTAAGGCAGGTGGCATACTTAATGGCCAGATCATCTCTTCTTTCGGTATAGAACGAGCAGTCACATCATAAACAGCAGCCAGATACTGAAATAATTCGGGAATAGAATCGGTAACAGGGGTGATCATCTCTGTTTGTGTTTCGCTAAAATCTGTTTGGATATAGGGGTGATAAGATCGATCGCCAAAGATTGCTGGATGATCGGTTTTTGCTAGATTTCCTGCAAGATCAACCCGCTGTCCTTCCCGTTCTATACCAAATCGAGCTTGGTCGATAAAAGGGCGCGCATTGTCATGCAATAATAATTGCTTAAAATTCATCATTAAGTGACCTCCAATTCATATGAATCTAATTATAATCAAAAAGTCTAAGAAAAAGAACGAAATTGTTTGAGAACCGCTTACAAATAAGTATAAAAATGAAGGCATCAAAAACACAGCTATGTTAAAAACAATCATTCAAACAAGGAGCTGCAACTTTTGTCACAGCTCCTGCTTTTTAGACATGGGTTATTCTTCTTTTAGCAATCCTTTGAATAATCCAACGACAAAATCGTTTGGATCAAACGGCTCCAAGTCATCGATTCCTTCACCCAACCCAACCAATTTCACTGGTAAATGCAATTCATTACGGATAGCAAGTACGATACCGCCTTTTGCTGTACCATCTAATTTTGTCAAAACAAGACCGGTCACATCTGTTGTTTCTTTGAATTGTTTTGCTTGAACCATCGCGTTTTGACCAGTTGTTGCATCTAATACAAGTAATGTTTCTTGGGGTGCTTCTGGTAATTCCCGCTGGATTACTCGTTTTATTTTTTCTAATTCGTTCATCAAGTTCACTTTATTTTGCAGTCGGCCTGCAGTATCAACTAGTAAAACATCTGCCTGCTCTGTCTTTGCTCTTTCCAAAGCATCGAATACGACAGCTGCTGGATCGCCGCCTGCATTGCCACGAACAACTTCAACACCAGCGCGTTCGCCCCAGACAACTAATTGGTCGATTGCTCCAGCACGGAAGGTATCTGCTGCTGCCATCAATACTTTTTTACCTTCGTTTTTGAACTGATGGGCAAGTTTACCAATACTTGTTGTTTTCCCTACACCATTGACGCCGACAAACAAAATAACTGTTAGTCCGTCTTCTTGGATATTTAGTTCATTTACTTCATTGATTCCTTCCGCTTCATAGAGATCCACAAGTTTCTCGATGATCGCATTTTGGACTTCTGCCGATTTTTTCGCATTTCTGAGTTTCACTTCTTGACGTAACGCTTCGGTGATTCGTATCGCTGTTTCAAAACCTACATCTGCCCCGATAAGTGTTTCTTCTAATTCTTCAAAAAAGTCTTCATCGACTGTTCGAAAATTGGCAAACAGCTCATTCATCCGTTCACCAAATGTTTTACGCGTCTTTTCTAAACCCTTGTCGTACTTCTCCTGTACTTCAACTTCTTCCGTTTTCTCTTCGCCAGTAAAAGCACGCTTGATTTTATCAAAAAATCCCATTTGACTCCCCCCTACTCTAATACAAATTTTTGGATCACTTTGGCTACGCCATTTTCTTCATTGCTGGCTGTCACAAAATCTGCTGCTTCTTTGACGAAAGGCACAGCATTCTCCATCGCTACGCCTAGACCAGCGTATTGGATCATCGGTAAATCATTTTCTTCATCACCGATTGCCATGATTTCTTCTTGTTTCAAACCAAGATCTTTTGCCAATAAAGAAATACCATAAGCTTTTGTGACACCTTTTGGCATAAATTCCAAAAGCATGCTTCTCGTTTTGATGATCTCATACATTTCATGGAATTCTGCTGGTATTTCTTTGATTTTAGGATCTAATTCTTCTTGGTCATAAGCGATTACTGCCTTATTAAGCACAAATTCATCTGTAATATCGCTTATATCCGCTGGTTGGAATTGCAGCAGCTTATTCAATACATTGTACAAGGATTGCTTCCTTGGTGCACTAGGCAGCTGTAAAACCACATTGTCAGACAAAACATCTAGTGGCAGATCCAATTGCTGAGCCAATTTGTATAAGTGTTGGATATCTGATACTTCCATCACTTTCTTTTCCATGATTTCACCAGTATCGTTTTTTTGTACCAAACCGCCGTTGAAAGTGATGCTATAGTCACCCTCATCTACCAGCCCTAATTCTTGCAGATAATGCGCCATCGCAGCTAAGGGGCGTCCTGTACATAGAACGATCTTGACCCCTTGCTGTTTTGCTTGTGCTAATGCTTGTTTATTCTCATCTGAAATCAGCTTTTGTTCATTTAATAATGTACCATCCAAATCGATTGCTACTAATTTGATCATTTTCGTTCCTACACTTTCGTTTCGTTGATTTTCGCCTCTTCATTGATATCTTCCATCCGTACAGAAACGATTTTTGATACACCGGATTCCTGCATCGTCACTCCGTACAGTACATCTGCTGCGACCATCGTTCCTTTGCGGTGTGTGACTACGATAAATTGTGTGTCATCTTGGAAGTCGCTTAAGTAACGACCAAAACGTTTCACATTTGCTTCATCTAACGCTGCTTCTACCTCATCTAAGATACAAAACGGAACAGGACAGACACGGATAATAGAAAAGAGCAGCGCAATGGCTGTAAGTGCTCGTTCTCCTCCGGAAAGCAAACTTAAACTTTGCAGTTTCTTGCCAGGAGGTTGTACTTCAATCTCAATACCTGTTTTCAGCAGATCCGTTGGTTCTGTCAATACTAATTCAGCTTTACCGCCGCCAAACATATTTGGAAAGACAATTTTGAATTCTTGACGGATAGCTTCAAATACTTCTTTGAATCTTGTCCGCACTTCATCATCCATCTCATCCATCGTTTCAAACAACTGGTTTTTCGCTGCTAACAGATCATCTCGCTGTGTTGCTAAGAAGGTATGTCTTTCACTGACTTGTTCGTATTGTTCGATTGAATTTAAGTTTACTGGTCCTAGCTTTTCAATTTGTTCTTTTAAGGAGGCAACCTTTATTCTGCTGTCTTCGATATCGGTTGTTTCTTGATAGTCATGGGAAGCTTTCTCAAATGTCAGCTGATATTCTGACTGCAGATAGGTCAAATGATTATCTAAAATCATTTCAGCTCGGTCTTTTTGGACTTCTAATTTGGATTGTTCCGACAGTCGTGCTTTTTGCTCACGATTACGCTCTGCCAAGACTGCTTCAAGCTCATCGATTTCCCTCTGCCTTCTATCTCGCTGCTCCTTGGCTTTTGCCAACTCAGCTTTCAATGTTTCTCGCTGAGCAGATAATTCGTTAATTTGTTTTTCCAAACTTTCTTCTGTGACTTCATGATCAGAAAAGTCTGCTGTCAATGTCGCCAACTGTTTTTCTATCGCTTCTTGACGTTCGATTGCCTCTGCTTTTTGGACTCGGGCACCGCGGAGCTGGATCTGCAGATGATTAAACTGCTCTTTCAAGACAGCAAGATCTGCTTGTTCTTGTGCTTTTTGACTTTGCACTTGTGCTCTTCTGGCTTCCATCTGGTCACTTTCTTGACTTAAAGATTTGATCTCTTCGTCGATTTGTTGACGTTGCGTTTCAAGATCTGTTTGTTTGTCTTTCAACTCGTTCGTTTGTTTTTCGTAATCTTCGATAAACTGCTGTAGCTCACGTGTCTCAAAAGTTGAGATTTGCTTTTCTTTTTCAAAACGTTCAAGTTCGTTTATGATGTTTTGCAACTGATTTGTCGCTTCTTGTTCTTCGAAACGTAATTGTTCGCCTCGTGTACGCAAAACTTCTTGTTCTTCGGCTAAACGAGCTGTTTCTTGCTGCAGCTCCTGAACTTTCTTTTCTTGCACTTGAAGTTGTTTATCTGCTTCTTCGAATTCACTAGTCAACTGTTTCAATTCTTGGTTTTGTACAAACAAACTGCCTTGGTTTCCTCGTTTGTTCGCTCCACCTGTCATGGATCCTCCGGCATTCATCACGTCACCTTCTAAGGAAACCACTCGGTATTGATAGCGGATCGTTTGTGCGATCGCATTGGCACTAGTTAAGTCTTTTGCTAAAAGAATCGTTCCTAACAGGTTTTGAACCACTGTTTGAATTTGATCAGGATAAGCAACTTGTTCACTGGCAATCCCTATAAACCCTTCTATAGCTGCTGCTTGTGTCAATATATGAGCTGGTAACTGTCTTGGTTTGATTGTCGTCAGCGGAAGGAATGTTGCTCTTCCTCCTCTTTGCTGTTTCAAATACGTGATGGCTTGCCGAGCATCTTTTTCATTTTCAACGATGACATGTTGAGCTGCTCCACCTAAAGCTGTTTCAATGGCTAACGTGAAATCTGCAGGGACGTCGATCAGTTCAGCCACTGCTCCGACAATACCGGAAAGCTGCTGTTTATGCTGCAAGACCAATCGAACGCCTTGGTAAAAACCAAAATAGTTTTCTTGGATTTCTTGAAGGCTTTTCTGACGAGCACGCAGCTGCTGGACTTGATTCATCAATTGATACATTTTAGGCTGTTCTTTTGCTAATGCTTCTTGGAACTTTTTCCCGTTTCGTTGGATCATTTCTAACTTCTCTTTTGTTTCAGTTAAAGATGATTTTAGCTGCGCCTGCTTTTGTGTCAATTCTTCTTTTTGTAAGATCAATCGATCTACTGATGCTTCTACTTCCGATTGCTTGGCTAACGTCTGCTTGCTTTTTGCTGTTTCTTGTACATATTGACGTTCCAGATACTTCAGTTCGTTTCCTACAGCTGCTTGTTCTTGCATCAAATCAACATATTGATCTCTTAATTCTGCCAATAATTCTTTCGTTGATTTTTGGTATTTTTCTAATTCTTGCTGTGTTTTTATGAGATTTGCTTCAGCTTTTTGGATCTCTGTTTCTTTTTCTGCTGCTTCTTTCATCAAGCTTTCTTGAAGCTTTTCAAAATGTTTAACCTTTTTTTGTGCTTCTGCTAATGAAGTTTGATATTCTTGCGAGCTTTTTTGTGTATGCTTTGTCCGCTCCTGCAAAACATCTTTTTGTCCTTCTGTCTGCTTCAGTTTTTCCGAAAGATCTAATAATACTTGCTGATTTTTTTCGATCAGACGGTCGGCTTGCGCATTTTCTTTACGCTGCTTCGCCAAAATGGATTCTTGTTCTTGGATCGACTCAGATAGTTTGCCTAATTCTAGATTGAATTTCGCAAGCTGTGCTTGTTTGTTGTCCCAATCTTTTTTTGCTGTCTTGATTTCAGCAACCATCAAAGAAACATCGGTTTGAGTCAGTGTTTCTTTTAGCCGTAAAAACTCCTTTGCTGCCTCACTCTGGGCGGCCAAAGGAGTTAACTGTTCTTCCAATTCATGGATGATGTCTTGGACGCGGCTGAGGTTGTCTTCTGTTTCAAAAAGCTTTTGTTCTGCTTTCTTTTTCCGCTGCTTGTATTTCAACACACCAGCTGCTTCTTCAAAGATCCCACGACGGTCTTCCGGTTTACTACTGAAAATCGCTTCTACTTTTCCTTGAGAAATGATTGAGAACGATTCTTTTCCTAATCCAGAATCTAAGAACAATTCTTGTATATCTTTTAATCTGCAGCTTTGTTTATTGATGAAAAACTCGCTTTCCCCAGTCCGTCGATAACGGCGGGTTACACTGATCTCATTGTACTCCAATGGCAGATAATGATCACTATTGTCTAAAATCACTGTGACTTCTGCAATATTCAGCTGCTTACGGGTATCGGAACCGGCAAAGATGATATCCGGCATTTTTCCGCCTCGCAAACTTTTAGCAGATTGTTCTCCTAATACCCAGCGGATAGCTTCTGTAATATTGCTTTTTCCGCTGCCATTTGGTCCAACCACTGCTGTGACGCTGTTTTCAAAATCAATGACTGTCTTGTCTGCAAATGATTTAAAACCGGCTATTTCAATTCGTTTCAAATACAAAGCTTTCCCTCACTTACTTTTACAGTGCTGCCAATGCATTTTCCGCCGCAGCTTGTTCTGCTAATTTTTTCGATTTTCCTTGTCCAGTGCCAATCAATTGATCATCTACGTAAACTTCGATCCAAAATACTCGTTCATGAGCTGGACCTTCTTCATTGATCAATCGGTATTCGATCGATACATCACCTGATTTTTGCAAGACTTCTTGCAATTTTGTTTTATGATCCATCTCATGTGAAAAAGCACCTGCTTTGACTTTAGGAAAAATCACTTTTTCGATGAACGCATGGGTCGTGTCGAATCCTTGGTCAAGATATAACGCGCCTAAAAAAGCTTCGAATAGGTCGCAAAGCAATGCTGGTCGCGTACGTCCTCCTGAATTCTCTTCTCCCTTGCCCAACAGAACATATTGATCAAAGTGACATTCTTTGGCAAATTTCGATAAGCTGTCTTCGCGAACGATCGCTGCTCGTGTTTTTGTCAATTTTCCTTCTGGCAAATGAGGATATAAACGGAATAAATACTGAGAAACCATCAATTCTAAAACGGCATCTCCTAAAAATTCAAGTCGTTCATTATCCGATAATTGCAGATTGCGATGCTCATTCACATAGGATGAATGGGTAAAAGCTTGTTCAAGCAAATTTAGATCGTGAAAAACGATGTTATAATTTTCTTTTAGTTCTTTTGTCAGCTGGTTGTCCATTTTCCACATTCCTTTTATGGATATTTTTTCGATACTTCCTTATTATACTGGTTTTTTGTTAAATTTGAAATGGTTCGGGTAAAAGGTAAGTAAAGCTTTAATAATCCTAGTGATTGACGAGAGGTTGTGAAAAAGCCGTTTAGTTCGGAGTATTAGAGAAATAAACAGAAAGACAGCTTCTCATATTTTGCCGTTTCTTGAACGAATACCGTGGAATAGCTGATTGAACACTATTCATACAAAAAAGGAATGTGACACGACTATTGTCACATTCCTTTTTTTGTACAATCCCTTATTCTCGTATGTTTTCAATGACTTCTTGGGCGGGTACTAGCTGAAACTCTGAAACATGAATGCTCAATAGAAGAATCACCGTTAGTAACACTTGAAAAAGGAGCAAAATGAACACACCATTTTATCCATCGTGGGTGAATCTTTGGCTGATGACTTTTCAATAAAACGATTGAAAAAAACAGTCCAATCACTGGTAAACTATCAGACAAAACCAACAGAATAAACACATAAATAAGGTTTATTGGATTGATTTCTTCCATTCATTCATGTCCAACACATGATCGAATTCTGCTGCCAATGTTGGATCATGGGTAACCACAAGGACCGTAGCTCCTTTTGCATTCAGTTCTTGTAGTGCTTGAAGAACGATTTCTTTGTTCTTTTGATCAAGAGAGGCTGTTGGCTCATCTGCAAAGATGATCTTTGGTTCTTTCAAAAATAAACGAGCAAGAGCTACTCGCTGCTGTTCGCCTCCGCTTAAGAGAAATATTTTTTTGTCTATCAAATGGTCTACCTGAAATTTTTCGAGGGATTCTTTGATTTTCTGCTCCTCTTTTGAGACCAAGGTCAAGTTTTGCTTCACTGTTTCGTTGTCGATCAGTGCATAGTTTTGAAATAAAAAACCAGCTTGTTCCCGAAAAAATGTTTTTCTGTTTTTTCGGCTGATTTTTTGGCCATTGATCAAGATTTCCCCTTCATTTATCGTTTCCAGCTGGCCTAAACAATTCAATAAAGTCGTTTTACCTATCCCACTTTCTCCTGTGATGGCAAGCATAGAACCCGCGGGCACAGAAAAAGAAAGGTGTTCAAAAATCGTTTTCTCTTTGTATTTTTTTGTGATTTTTCTAACATCAATCATTTTTGATCACCTCCAGCCGTTGCTTTTTCTCAGATAGATAAGTCGTTGGGAGCAGCAAAAACAGCTCAAAGCTGAATACAGTCAGTGCAATCGGCCATAAGTCCTTCTGCCATATGAGTAAGATCCCTAAAACACCTGAAGATATCCCTGCCGTCATGAAATAGTAAGTTTTGTGACGCTGGAACAGCGGTTTACCAGTAATGTACGCTAAAAATGATTCTTTCTTATTTACTTCTGCATAAATCATGCTCGCATATAGTTCAATAGCAACAAAACTGATAAGAATCAGTAAGAAGACGACTAGCGCTGTGTAAAATTCTGAACGCGCTTTTGCAATTACTTCGCTGATTCTGTCTTTCACAGATGTTAGGCCGTAAAAATCATCTTCAATGCCATTCTCTTCAATAAACACTTGAACTTCTCGACCATTTCGAAACAAATAGGAGCCGTTCGATACCTCACTTATCCATATCTCTATATTAGGTTGGATCAAAGGCAAAGAAATGGACACAATGATCGGATTGAAAGAAAAGATATTCTCAAGTAAATCAAAATTATAATTAAAGATGATTTGATTCGATTGGGTATAGATCACCTTTAATTCCCCCTGATACTCGTCTTGTTCATACTCGAAGGAATTCTGGTAAAAAGTGATTTCATCTTCTGCCATTTTAACGATCAGATCCGTGTATTGCTTTTTATTTTCTGGGATCAACACATAGAAGAAGGCATCTTCTAATGGATAGATTGGTTTTCCGTGTATATCTTTGACTTTCAATTCGTGTACGGCATTATGGTTGACTAACCAATAAGCATCATTTTGAATGTAGGTAAGAACGTCACTCGTATGGCCAAATTCATTATCCCTCAAAAGGATCCCACCTGATTGTTCTGCTCGTTCTAATAAAGGAAGCATGTCCTGATTGATCCTTTTCGCTTCTTTTTTTCTTTCTTCTCTCGTAAAATTTCTAGAATTATCTGGTAATTTGGTCGTGATATTACTAAATCTCAAGTGATAATAATCAGGAATGTCATTCCAATAAGCTAATTGCTGTTCTAGTTGTTTGTTCTCATCCATACTAGACAAGATCATATTCCCGCTTACTACGATAAATACAAGCAAGGCGGCCTTGATAAGGTGATTCGTGTAGGACAGCCATCTATACGGTTTATGTCCCTTTATTTTATCAGCAATCGATCCCCATGAATAAATCACCCAGCTGCTTGATATGTGCATGATGATGATTCCAACGATCCCCCATAACAGAATCTGGGGATAAAGAAAGTGCAGATAGGGATAAAACCATGCAAAGCCAGCTAAAATAACCGTGAAGATGGCCGCATCTATCAAACTATCTTTACACACTAGTTTTGCTTTGCTTCGTCCAAGTGTTTCGAGAATCCCGACTTTCTTTCTCATAGAGGACTTATAGAATAATAGAGCTAAGAATAAGCACAAGAAAAGCATACAGAACAATTGACCGATACTTAATAGCAAACCTGAAGCTAGATAAAGCGGCCATTGTGCCCTTTCAATCGTTATTTCCATCCCCATATCATAAAATTCTTCGATCATATTGGCAGGCGGTTCCTCTGTGATCATATAACCGCCAAGTACTTCTTCAGTAGATAGTTTCGAAGAATCATAAAAATTGATAGGATAATCGGATGCTATAGGGGAAAAGCTATAGGTCGAATACCCTTCTTTACCAAATGTATAGATATCTTTATACGTTTCCCCATCTTTGCCGATTCGAAAGAGGATCTTATGGAGATCCAATTGCTTTTCTCTAGCATATTTCGCAATCGTCTGGTACATTTCCTGCTGATTTTCTTCACCACTCGCTGCTTCGATGATGATCGATGAATGGATTTCTGGAATCGCTGATTTGATCATTTCGGTTCCAGCAAAAGAAATAGCATATAAAAAACTGGTGACTGTGAATAGAAAAAAGAAGCGATAGATTTTTTTCATCGTTTAGAAGAAAGAAGCGGCTGGATCAGCCGCACTTCTTTCTATGCCCACCACCAGCCAGATGTATTTCCAGAAAATGCTCTAGGGGCGGTTACCCGAACGGTTGTTCCTGGATTACCCGTTCTTGTGTTTCTTTCTTTTCCATATGCATAAACAGTCACTCTTCTTTGTGTTGGATAAAATTCTCCCCAAACTGTTCCGAAGCCCGGTATTCCTGTTACACCTCCATAAAAAGTGTTCACAGTTATTCTTCCTTGTTTTAGTGGTACATCTGTTTGCACCACATCCATATTGAAAATCTCTGGTGTAGTAGAAATGACTAATGGTTCAGGTATTTCAGCCGCACTAACGGCATTGATTGGTGCGATCCAGCTGCTCAAGGCAATAAGTGTACATGAACTTGATATCATCTTTTTCGCATTTCTCTTCATTTTGTATCCGCTCCCTTTTTTGAGTGCCTAAAGTGTCTCACGAGTGACTATTGAAACATACTTGAACAAGCAACAAGGCGACAGTCGTTCGGTCCCCCTTTTTTTATTTTAAAAAGAGATAAGTGTGAACCTTCTCTTTTATTAACTACGCGAAAGATTCCCATCAATTTAAAATAACAATATTTTTTATTCAACTTAAATTAAATAACAAATATTTTATACAATTTTCTTCTTTAAAATCTATTTAAATTATATATAATGACACATTTATGTTCAACGTGTTTTTAAAATAAAATTTTAAAAAACTATATTTATTTTTATTCGCTATACAAAAATAACAGTAAATAAAAAACCGAAAAAGGACATCGTCCTTTTTCGGTCATTTTTTTTGATTATGAACGTGAATCTGCTGTAACAGAAACATTTGCCCATGGGTTTGGTACATCATAGGACCAATCCCAGTCTTTGACACGGTCGTTGACTGGCAATACTTCGTTACGGAACAACGTTGGAATCGCAAATGCTTCTTCAAACGCATATTGTTGCCATTTTTGATAGGCTTCTTTCAAATAGTCTTCATCAAATGCTTTGCTTGAACTGATATCGTTGATCAACTTTGTATTTTCTTCTGATTCATAACGAGTGTAGTTGAATGCTGCATTTGGTCCCCATAGTCCACTTGGATTTGGATCAGTTCCTGTATTCCAAGCAGCTTGGTAAACATCGATTTCAGGATCATCATTTTCTAATTTATCGTAGAAAGAGTTGAATTCGATCAGACGACCTGTTGTGTATTGGACATCCAAACCGATTTCTTTCCATTGTTGGATATAGTAATCTGCCAATGGTTGCGCTGTTTCTCCACCGGACATCGAAGCAAAGTTGATGGTTAGTTTGTTTCCATCTTTGTCTTCTCTTAAACCATCGTCGTCCACATCTTTGTAGCCGGCATCATCCAATAGTTTTTTCGCTTTGTCTAAATCTTGTGTGAATCCTTTCATCTCATCATCGTGATATGACTGGAATACTGGAGGGATCAATGAAGTCGCATTGCTTCTCAAACCTGCATAGAAACGTTCACCTACTGCATTGTTATCTAATGCATAGCCCATGGCTTGACGTAATGATTTATCAGCCATTTTTGAATCTGGATTGTATTCCACACTCTTTGTATCTGAATTCCATTTACCTAACTTGAATCCTAGATAAGTATAAGAAGTTTGTTCACGTCCTAAGTTTGTATAGCCAGCAATTTCTTTATACGTATCATAAGTATCTGTTGGCATTTGGAAAATCATGTCATATAGCTTAGAGTTCAATGCTTCAGTTGCACTAGCCATCGGTACAGATTTCATCGTGATCTTTTTCAATTTAGGCGTACCGTTCCAGTAGTGCTCGTTTGGTAAGTACTCTACTGATTCTCCTGCAACAATATTACTCATGTAATAAGGGCCGAAAGTCACTGGATTTTTACGTACTTGATCGCTTGATTCCATGTCTTTGATTGCTACACCTTCTAACGTATGTTTCGGTGCTGCATATGTCCAGATACCGCCACCCGATTGAAGCATGCTTGGATTTACTTCTTTATATTCGATTTCAACTGTTTTGTCGTCTATCTTTTTGATTCCAGAGATCGTATCGGCACTTCCATCATGATATTCTTCCATACCTACGATGTTACGGAAAGTGTCGTCATAACGAATACCAGTGTAATCTTTATTCCCAATGATTTCGTAAGGGAAAATCACATCGTCCGCCGTTACATCTTCACCATCTGACCATTTAACGTTGTCTTTTACTTTGATTGTCGCTTTTTTCGTATCTTCGTCTAGATCAAGTGTTGCAGCTCCGTCATCTGTGATTCTAAAATCATCATCGTTTGCAAACAATGGTTCGTGAGAGGGTGCCATAAACGCTGCATCATATGAATCTTGATAAAACTCCCACTGGAACAATCCTTTGAACTGACTGTCCGTTGCGACCGCAGCTTCTAATTCACCGTCTTCGATTGCATCATCATTGTTTTTTGTTGCGATTGGAAAAGTTAATTCCTCTTTGTTATTGCTGTTGCCTCCAGAGTTATTTCCAGAAGTATCTGTACCTCCGCCCCCGCATGCTGCAAGAACGACCGCAGACATCAGCGTTGCAAATCCAAAAATCGTTTTCTTCATTCCTATTTCCCCCTTCGCTTCTATAACTAGCCTAACCGTTGGCGTGCATCTGCAGAACGCTTGAATGCCTGTCCAACATAATTGATACTCAACATCAAAACTAAAATGAGGATTGATGCGGGTAACCAGATCCATTGCCGATTCACTAAGACTTCTCCATTACTTGCATAACCGATCAGTGTACCTAAACTAGGTACATTTGCCGGCAAACCGAAACCTAAGAAAGTCAAAGTTGTCTCGATACCGATGTTTGCCGCAAAGTTCATTGTCAAGTTCGTAATGATCAATGAACTTAGATTCGGCATGATTTCGCGGAACATGATTTTAAAATCACTTGTTCCCATTGTTTTTGAGGCACTGACATAATCTCTTCTTGCTTCAGATAATGTCTTGCTTCGGAATAATCGGGCTTTAGCTACCCAATAAAATGCACTCATGATGAAAATAAAGGACCAGACATTGTATCTGGAAATAATCGATACGAAGACGATGATGATCAACATGATCGGTAGAATCATGATAAAATCAACGATTCGCATCAAGATATTGTCAATGATCCCTCCGTAGTAGCCAGAGATGATCCCTAATCCAACCCCGATGATCGAAGTAAGGATCGTGATCGCAAATCCGATCGTAACAGAGTTTCTAGCACCTATGATCAATTGACCTAATACATCACGTCCGCCTTCATCTGCTCCCAGAATGAACTTTTGTCCTTGTGTCGAAACTGCTCCTGGGGCAGCATATTTATCAAAAATACTAACATACATCACTTTATCCTGATCGGTCAGCATCGCACCGATAAAAATCACTAATAATAAAACCACTAGCAAACCTAATGAAAAAATAGCGATCTTATCTTTTTTAAATTCTCGAGCAATCATTCGTATCCCCATAGGAGGGATACTTTCTTGAACTGCTGTATTGTTTTTTTCACTCATCGATCCATTCTCCTTTCTGATTGGTTTTATTGAATCCGAATACGCGGGTCAACGATACTCATAATGATATCTGACAGTAATGTCCCCACTAGCGTCGCGATTCCTAAAATCAATACTAAGGATGTGATCACGGTGTAGTCTCGTTGACCAATAGAGTCAATAAATAGTTTCCCGACTCCTGGATAGCCAAAAATCTTTTCGATAACTACAGAACCAGCAATCAACGAAGTGATTTCATACCCCATTTGCGAAGCCATCGGCAACGCTGCATTCCGGAAGATATGTCTACTGAATACTTTATTCGTCGGTACCCCTTTGGAACGGGCTGTTCTGACAAAATCAAGCGACTTCGAATCGATTACTTCGCTTCGCAGATATTGGATCGTAACGGCAGTCGCCAGAAATGCTTGGGTAATCGATGGTAGCAGAATATATTTCAAGCGATCTATCCACTGAGTGATAAATCCCCCTTGTAAACCTAGTGTTTGAGAACCGCTGGTTGGGAACCAGCCTAAACGATAACCAAAAACAAACAGCATGATCAAGCCGAAGATAAATAACGGAACAGCAAAACTAAAGAAGTTATAAATCACGACGATCTTATCCAAGATCGAATTTTGATACCGGCCTGCTAGCATCCCTAGAGGCACAGCAATCAAATAAGTAAGGACAACTGTCAAGATCGATAGATATAACGTGTTGATGATCCGTTCACCGATTAGGTCAGCAACAGAGCGTTTGTATAAGAAACTTTGACCAAAATCGCCTTGCAAAGCATTTCCGATCCAACGGAAGTACTGGACATACCATGGGTCATTCAATCCAGCTGATTGTCGCATTTGTTCGATCACTGCCGGATCTTGGTTTGGGTTGATCAAACCAGTAAATGGATCCCCTGGCATCGCTTGGGCTAATAAGAAGATCAGAACACTTAAAATAATAACTTGCGGGATCATCAATAAAACACGTCGCAGAATCGTTTTCCACATTAGCTCGCACCTCCATCTTTCAACGCCACTTTATGTGTAGTTGTGATCGTACGCAAATCGTAGACTCGGCCAGTCGCATCATAGTATTCTCTTTGGTTTTGGATATACTCTTGTTCTACTTTTCGGCGATTTTCTTTGTGGCTTTCCCGATTTTCTACATCGATTTGCGGAATTGCTGAAAGCAGACGTTTCGTATAGATGTGGCGCGGGTCATTATAAATGTCCTCTCTTGTACCGATTTCTACAAATCGACCTTTGTACATAATTGCGATGTTGTCGCACATATGTTTTACTACACCTAAATCATGAGAAATAAATAAATAGCTGAGACCGTATTCTTGCTGGATCCGTTTCATGAAATTCAATACTTGTGCTTGAACAGATAGATCCAGAGCAGATACCGGTTCATCGGCCACGATTAATTTTGGATTAGTAGCAACAGCGCGGGCTACTCCTAGACGTTGGCGTTGTCCCCCTGAAAATTCATGAGGATATTTGTAAAGTGCATCTTCCGGCATCCCAACGATATCTAGCAATCCTTTTACCTTCTTCTTTTCTTCTTGATCGCTTAACCGTTCAAAATTTCGGATAGGTTCTGCAATGATATCCAATACTCGTTTTTTAGGATTCAAACTAGACATTGAATCTTGGAAGATCATTTGTACGTCTTTGTTATAACCCATTTTTTTTCGGTTGCTTCGCTTCGTTACATCTTTTCCTTCATACATGATTTGTCCAGCTGTCGTCTTTTCTAAACCAACGACTGCTTTTCCTGTAGTGGATTTTCCGGAACCGGACTCTCCCACCAAACCATATGTCTTTCCTTTTTCGATAATAAAATCCACACCATCTACAGCATATACATGATCCGTTACTCGATTGAAGAATCCACTGCGAATAGGGTAATGAACTTTCAGGTCTTTGATTGTGATTAATTCTGTCATCTACACCTCTCCTTTTTCGTCTCTAAAGTGGAAATGCTTGTAGCAAGAGCAACGTACCAAATGGTTCGGAGCGACTTCATGAAGGATAGGATCTTCTTCGTGGTCACTTGCTGGTATCCACGGAATACGTGGAGCAAATCGGCACCCTTTACGAGGCATGTTTTTCAGAGAAGGAACGACACCTTCGATCACATGGAGTTCTGCATCATGATTTCCTTCTTGAGGTATAGAATTCAATAAAGAGCGCGTATAAGGATGTTTCGGATGATCAAACAGTTCTTTTACACCCGCTACTTCAACAAACTGTCCGCCGTACATCACTGCCACTCGATCAGCCATTTCTGCTACGACTCCTAAGTCATGAGTGATCAGGATGATCCCTGTTTTTGTTTCTTCCTGAAGATCTTTCAGTAAATCAAGAATCTGGGCTTGGATGGTTACATCTAGGGCTGTCGTCGGTTCATCTGCAATGACGATTGGAGGTTTGCAGGCGATTGCGATCGCGATGATGACACGTTGTCTCATACCGCCTGATAATTCATGGGGATATTGACGTCCAACTCTTGCTGGATTAGGAATCCCTACTTGTTCTAGTAATTCCAGTGCGCGAGCTTGACGCTGTTCTGCATTCATCTTTGTGTGATAGGAAAGTCCTTCTTTGATCTGGTCTTCGATTCTCATGAGAGGATTTAATGCAGACAACGGATCTTGGAAAATCATTCCGATATCATTTCCGCGGATTTTATTATAAAGCGTTTCGTTCAGTTCGATTAAATTCAGATCGTTATATAAAATTTCACCTGTAATTTTTGTGTTATTAGGATCAAGTAATCCCATAATCGTAGTAGCTAATGTACTTTTCCCGCACCCAGATTCCCCAACGATTGCTAAGATCTCGTTTTTGTCTAAAGTAAATGAAACATCATCTACTGCATCGTAATAGTCATCTTTGAGTCGGAAGCCTGTATGTAGGTTCTGAACTTCTAATAATTGATTATCTGACAATCGAATACCCCTCTCTGCTTCCTAAACGGAAGTTTTTCTTAGTAAAAAAAGAACATTACACAGAATAAAGCGTTTTATAACAAAGGTTATTCTTATCTTTGTGTAATGAATTATTAATAATTATATAGAAAACCGCTTTACTTTGCAACATAATTTCTAATTATCGCCAGAATTATCAGAAAAATGTCTTTTCCGTGTCAAAAAGATTAAAAAAAGAAGGATAAAAAGTTGCATACAACTTTTTATCCTTCTTTGCTTTTATTGAAATTATTTGAGATGGCTGCTGATATAATCTACTGCGCCGCCAACTGTTTCAATTTGTTCAGCGTCTTCATCTGAAATTTCTGTACCGAATTCATCTTCAAGTTCTAAAACGAACTCCATAATACTAATTGAATCAGCTTTTAAATCATCTTTGATGTTCAATTCATCCGTCACTTTATCGGTATCTATCTCAAAATGATTTGAAATAATTTTCGCTACTTTGTTAAATACTTCTTCGCGAGTCAACTTTTTCACCTCCAAGAATCATACACTTGTCAATTACCTACACCATGGCTAATTTTACTGACATTTTTCAGGAATGTCCACCTTTTTTTAACGAATCGGATTGCCTCAGCTATCTGAATATTATTCTTCGCTTTTTTCAAATTGTTCGACTAACTGTCCTACTACATTTGTTTCAAGCATCGTGTGGATTTGGCGGATCGTATAGCGGACAGCATCAGGACCTGTTGCTCCGTGGGTTTTAATGACTGGTGCTTTCAAGCCAAACAAAACAGCTCCGCCATGTTTGGAATAATCCATTTCAGATTTCAAAGAACGCAAGCCGTCTTTTAAAAGCATGGCGCCCATTTTCCCTTTGATCCCTTCGTTTAGAATAGCGGATTTTAATAGATCCATCATATTCATTGCCGTTCCTTCAATGGATTTCAAAACAGCATTGCCTGTAAATCCATCTGTGACTACTACGTCAGCCACACCATTGAGCAACTCGCGCGCTTCTACATTTCCAATGAAATTCAAACTTGTTTCATTCTGAAGAAGTTCATAGGCTTTTTTCGTCACTTCACTACCTTTTGTGGCTTCTGTTCCGTTGTTTAAAAGAGCAACGCGGGGACGTCCGATCCCTCGGACTTTACGTGCATAGAAAGAACCTAAAATACCGTATTGCAACAAATGTTCTGGTTTGTTTTCTGCGTTAGCGCCAAGATCCAGCATATCGAAACCGGCACCTTCTTTTCCTACTACTGGCAAAGTAGACATCAAGCCAGGGCGTTCGATATTTTTGATACGTCCTACGATGAACAAACCCGCTGCTAGCAGCGCACCTGTATTCCCTGCTGAAAATATAGCATCCGCTTCGCCGTTTTTCACTGCTTGTGCAGCAAGGACCATTGAAGCAGTCTTTTTCCGTCGGATCGCTTTTACTGGCTCATCATCACTATTGATTTTTTCGTCTGTATGGATAATCGTGATGTTTTTTTCATTTATTAAGTATTTCTTGATTTCTGCTTCTTTTCCGTAAAGTAAGAATTCTACTTCTGGAAAATCTTGCTGCGCTAAAGCCACGCCTTCTACAATTGCTTGAGGTGCGTGATCTCCGCCCATTGCATCTACGGCAATTTTCATTGTTCCAACTCCTTTTTCCATCATCATTATAAAGTATAGCATAGTCTGCTAATCGAAATAACGATTATCCTGATTTTCTATCTGGAGGCTTTGTGCTAGAGGCTGATACTCAGGCAGCATCTGCCAATTCTTTATCTGCCAAAGAGCTGCAGCCTCTTCTCTGGCTACCTCCAAAACATTTCCATCTGTCACCAAGTCAGCAATCGCAAATTGAGGTAAACCAGATTGTCGGAAGCCGAATACTTCACCGGGACCGCGTAATTCCAGATCTTTTTCACTTAGTACAAAACCATTGGTGGTCTCTGTCATGATTTTCATCCGCTCCACGCCTAGTTCATTTTTGGGATTAGCAACTAAGATACAGTAGGAAGCATCACTTCCGCGTCCAACACGTCCACGAAGCTGATGCAGCTGTGCCAAACCAAATCGATCCGCATCCATAATCAGCATGACGGTTGCGTTTGGCACGTTTACCCCTACTTCTATTACCGTAGTAGAAACTAATATCTGCATCTGGTTATCTTTGAAAGCTTCCATGATCACTTCTTTTTCCTGATTCTTCATTTTACCATGTAACAAGCCAACTTCATATTTTGGTGCAAATAGTTCACGAAGTTTTTCATAGATTTCCACTGCGTTTTTTACGTCTAATGCTTCTGATTCTTCGATCAGTGGACAGATGACATACATTTGATGTCCTCTTGCCAGTTCTTTCCTTGTCCAATCCAGTACACTGTCTAATTGAGGTGTTCTTACCCAGCGTGTTTCAATCGGGATACGTCCAGCTGGAAGTTCATCAATGATCGATACATCCATTTCACCGTACGCTGTGATAGCTAGCGTTCTAGGGATCGGAGTGGCTGTCATAAACAAGACATCAGGTCGCCAGCCTTTTTCACGAAGGACTTTCCGCTGATTCACACCAAAACGGTGCTGTTCATCCGTAATAACTAGACCTAAATTCTGAAATTCAACTCCATCTTGGATCAATGCATGTGTACCGATCACGACGTTGATTTCTCCTCGTTCTAGTTTTTCAAGGAGTTCCCGTCGTTCTTTTGTTTTCGTTGACCCTGTAAGCAATGCGACCGTTACTTCATTGGGATCAAACAGCTGTTGCAAACTTTCCATGTGCTGTTGTGCCAAGATTTCGGTAGGCACCATCAACGCACCTTGGAAACCCGCTGTAACGGTGGCATATAATGCGATTGCGGCAACCACTGTTTTTCCGCTACCTACATCTCCCTGCAAAAGTCGCTGCATATGTTGAGGACTGCGAAGATCCCGACAGATTTCATTCGTTACCCGTTTTTGGGCATTTGTCAGTTCAAAAGGCAACTTTTGAGTAAATTCTTTTAATTTTTGGACATCATAAAGGATCTCCAAGCCATTCGTTTCTGCTTTTTCTGCTTTTTTCAATCCTTGAAGACGCATTTGAAATAAAAAGAATTCTTCAAAAACGACACGTCGTTTGGCTTGGTGATTTTCTTCGTGGTTTTTCGGAAAGTGCATACTTCTTACAGCAGAAGCTCGGTCAAGTAGTCGATATTTCTCCACAAGGTTGTTCGGCAGGTTTTCTTCGATCAATGTGCCGTATTCTTGAAACCCTTTTTTGATTAGATCAACTAATGTCGTTTGACGAATCGATTTGTTGACGTGATATATCGGCGAAAAGTCATCCATTGTTTGAGAACCTAAAATCTTCATCCCGTTCAAGGCTTTACGCTTTGCATCCCATTTACCGTATACAGCGATTTCCTCCGATAAAATGACTTTTTCTTTTAGATAAGGTTGATTAAAAAAAGAAACGTTGAACACATCATGTTCTTGCATCATTCGAAATTGCAATCGGCTTTTTTTATAACCAAATCGATTCATCACAGGAGGAGAGACTACGATTCCTTTCAAAGTAACCTTTTCTTGATCTTGGATCTCGTTTAGATTTCTTTCCTGAATATCTTCGTAGCGAAAAGGATAATAAGTCAGTAAGTCTTCAATCGTTTGGATGCCCAAGCTGGCAAGACTAGCCGCTCTTTTTTCTCCGACTCCTGCCAGCATAGTGATTGGATCATCTAAAGAACGCATATATTTTTTCCTCCCTCCTTTAACAAAAAAAGGACTTGGTCAGTGATCATACCTGATCACTAACCGAAGGCCTTTTATGAATGAATACTGTGTTAGAAAGATATTCTGTCACAGGAATTATTCAGCAGAAAATAGATAAGGATAGACAGGCTGATCTCCTTGGTGGATCTCGATTTCCAAATCAGGATGTTTTTCTGTTAGTTTCTCAGCAAATTCATTTGCTTGTTCAACTGTTCCTTCATCACCTGCTAAGATCGTTACGATCTCTGTGTCCTCATTGATCATTTGTTCTAGTGTACTTAACGCTGTTGCTGTGATATCTGGGTTAGAGATCATGATTTTTCCATCGATCATGCCTAAAAAGTCGCCTTCTTTGATCTCTACACCGTCGATTGAGGTATCTCTGATTGCGTGAGTGACTTGACCACTTACGACGCTAGACAACATTTCTGTCATCGTTTCTTTGTTTTCTTCTAAAGAAGCTTGATCATTGAATGAAAGCATAGCCGTCAATCCTTGAGAAATCGTTCTTGAAGGAACAACTGCTACTGGGATATCTGCTACTTCTGCCGCTTGATCAGCTGCCATGAAGATGTTTTTGTTGTTCGGTAAGACAATCACTTTATCTGCGTTCACTTCTTGGATCGCTTTAACGATGTCTTCCGTACTTGGGTTCATTGTTTGCCCACCACTGATAACATAATTAGCGCCTAAACTTTCAAACAGCTCTTGGACGCCTTTACCAGCAGCGATTGCTACGATACCATACGGGATACGTGGTGTTTCTTTTTTCGCAAACTCGTTCACTTCTTCATCGTGTTCCAAAATCGTCTCATGCTGCAAGCGCATGTTGTCGACTTTGATTTTGACTAATGAACCGAATTTTTGTCCATAGTTCAAGACTTCTCCTGGGTTTTCTGTATGCACGTGGACTTTGATGATCTCGTCATCATTGACCACAAGTAAAGAATCTCCAATACCATCTAAATAGTTACGGAATTCTTCGTAGTCGAACGTACTATCAACAGTAGGTCCTTCACCGATTTTCACCATGATTTCTGTACAATAACCAAAATGGATATCTTCTGTCGCCATTTGTCCTTGGACACTGCGATGGTGCTCTGCATTGACCATATCATCCATTTCTGCTGGAGAAGGTTCATATGTTTCATCCGCTTGGAATTCTCCATTCAATGCGCTTAAAAAGCCCTCATAAACAAACAGCAATCCTTGTCCTCCACTGTCTACAACACCGACTTCTTTTAGGACTGGAAGCAAGTCTGGGGTTTTAGCTAAAGCACGTTTTGCTCCTTTTACAACAGCTGTCATCACTTCAACGACATCGTCTGTACTCTTCGCTTTCTTTTCTCCAGCTTTTGCTGCTTCTCTAGCTACTGTCAAAATCGTTCCTTCTACTGGTTTCATTACTGCTTTATACGCAGTTTCAACACCATGAGTGAATGCTGCAGCAAGATCAGAAGCATTTAATGAGACAACATCTGGAATTTGCTTAGAAAATCCTCGGAACAATTGAGACAAAATAACGCCGGAATTTCCGCGCGCACCCATCAGCAATCCTTTTGAAAGCATTGCTGCTAATTCTCCTACTTTTTCTGAGGTTGAATCTACTACTGCCTTCGCTCCACTAGTCATAGATAGATTCATATTTGTTCCCGTATCGCCATCTGGCACAGGGAATACATTTAATGAATTGACGTATTCTGCATTTACTTGCAGACGATTCGCACCAGCCTGCACCATTTCCTGGAACTGGCTTGCACTTATTTCTGTTACACTCACCTAGATAATCCTCCTTCAGATCGACTGCTGAGTTATCAGCCAGTCTCCTGCCTAGTCTGGCAGTACACGAACACCTTGTACAAAGACATTAACTGAATTGGCAGCTACGCCTAATAATGCCTCTAGATTGTATTTCACTTTTTCTTGGACGTTGCGAGAAACTTCAGAGATTTTCGTACCATAGCTGATAATCGTATAAACATCTACAGCAATACCATTATCTTCTTGGCGGACAACTACTCCTCTTGAGTAATTTTCTTTACGCAAAATCTCAGTAATATTATCTTTAATTTGATTTTTGCTGGCCATTCCTACAACACCGAACACATCTGTCGCGGCGCCACCAACAACTGTTGCAATTACATCATTGGTAATTTCAATGGTTCCAGCTGACGTTTGAATTTTTACAGCCATGAATGAGCCTCCTTAACGGGTAAAATACTCCCATTTTTCTTCTATCATATTTTATCATAGCGCAACTTGAAATAAAAGGCAGTTACCCAAAGTACTCAAAAACCTTGCAAAATTTCAGGTATAACCCTGTTTAATTTACAATTATTCTTCACAAATGTCAATTGTATCCATGAAAATGTACTTGCAAATTTCCAATCTATATGATATGTTAGTCTGGTATGAGCTGAATTATTCTATTGCTCCAAATCAAGGCAAAGGAGGAAATTACCATGGCAAAAGTTTGTTACTTTACAGGTCGCAAGACAAAAAGTGGAAACAACCGTTCACACGCTATGAACTCAACAAAACGTACTGTTAAACCTAACTTACAAAAAGTTCGCGTTATGGTCGACGGAAAACCTAAAAAAGTTTGGGTGTCAACTCGTGCTTTGAAATCAGGAAAAGTTGAACGCGTTTAATTGAATGATACTTGGACCGTTCAGATAGTGAACGGTTTTTTATTTAATAAAAATTTTGGCGGGTGGAATTTTTGATTCCTCCCCTTTTTTTGTGTTTATTTTTGTTATACGAACAAATTATGAAGTTATTTATTCCCAAATTTTATTTTTTTATGAAAACTAGACTCTTTTTAAGCAGAGAAAAACAAGGATATGATAAACTAAATACAACTTCATAGAAATTTGGTGGAAAATAAATATGAAAAAAAACTTAAAGTCATTTTTTAGAGAAAACGGACGCTACGCAGCAGCTAGTTTCCTGATTCCGTTTTTGATTTTAGCACTTGTTTATCTAAGTATCGGGATCTATCCCGGGAGCAGCAGAAGTATTTTGGCAAGTGATGCCTTTTCACAATTTTCTAATTTTCATGCAAGCTTCCGAAATGTCCTTCTTGGAAAGCAAAGTATTTTCTATACATGGAATGCTTCTCTGGGCTTGAATTATCTGTCTTTGATTTCTTATTATCTCGGCGGGATCTTCACGCCACTGGTTTTCTTCTTTCCAAACCAGATGATGCCAGATGCACTTTATGTTCTGACTTTGCTTAAAGTCGGCTGCGCCGGATTAGCTTTTTGGTTTCTTGCACGCACGTTCAAGATTCCTCGCTGGGGGCATGTTGCACTTAGCGTCAGTTACGCATTGATCTCATTCATTACTGCACATTCGGAGATCATCATGTGGCTGGATGCTTTTGTTTATCTTCCATTAGTGATTTTGGGGATTCATCGTGTCATGGATCTGAAACGGCCGAAACTTTTATTCATCAGCTATTTGCTCTTGTTTCTATCCAGTTTTTATATGGGCTTCATGATTGGTGTCTTTTCTTTCTTATATTTTATTGCCCGTCTATTGACAAACTGGTCAGAATACAAAAAATCGATTGTTCCTTATGGGATCACTTCTTTACTGGCAGGCGGCGCTTCAATGATCATTGTATTGCCAGCAGTACTGGATCTTCGGTCAAATGGCGAAGCATTGAGTCAAATCACTACGTTGAAAACAGAAGCGACTTCTTATCTGGATCTGATCATGAAAAACATGATTGGTGTTTATGACACCACAAAATACGGTTCGATTCCGTTCATTTACGCAGGTCTGCTTCCGCTGGTCCTTTGCTTGTTTTATTTTGCCAGTCGGAAAGTACCGTTGAAAAATAAGTTTTTGTACGGTGGTCTTTTCGCCATACTTATCGCAAGTTTTTATCTTGTTCCATTGAATTTGTTTTGGCATGGTATGCATGCACCGAATATGTTTTTATTCCGTTATGCCTATCTGTTCTCTTTCTTAGTTCTCCTGCTTGCAGGAAAAGGATGGGAAAGGATAGAACAAGACGATCGTGGGCTGTTGTTAGGAATCATTTTGGTCGTAGCTGCTCTCTTTGCGGTGGCATGGGGCATCAAACCTGAAGGAAGCTACACCTATGTGACGATGACTTCCTTTGTATTGACAGTTGTTTTCTTAGGGATCTATGCTTTTGCTGTGGGATTTTATCAGCATAAAAAACTTTCCTTCAACCATCTAAGTATATTGTTGTTATTGATCATGTCCGCTGAGGCATTAGTCAATACGAACAGCATGATCCATGGTATCCTTGATGATTGGAATTATGCTTCCCGCAGTTTGTATACGGATCCTTATCCTGACTTGAAAGCTCTTGTAAATGAAACAAAAGAAGATTCTGACTCGTTTTACCGCTTGGAAAATCTGGATCCGGTATCGTCAAATGATTCGATCAACTACGGTTACAGCGGCATCAGCTTGTTTTCTTCTATAAGAAATCGTAATTCTTCCTCTTATCTGGATACATTAGGGTTCCGTTCAAGAGGAACAAATTTGAATATCCGCTACAATAATAATACTTTGCTGATGGATGGCTTTACAGGAATCAAATACAACATTTCTAAGAACGAAAGCACGTTCAGCAAATATGGCTTCCGCCAAGCTGGTCAAAGCGGCGACTATACACTGTATCAGAATGTCAATGCATTGCCACTGGCATTTACCGCACCGTTATCCGTTAATGATATTGAGCAGCCCGTAACAGATAATTTAACTAGTCAGACAAATTTGATCAATACATTATCTGGTCTAAATGAACAGTATTTTACATTCTATACGCCTACTTTGAAGAATCAGTTAAATACGACGATCACAAAAACAACGACTGGTGTGACTTATTCAGAGACGGCAGATAATCAACCAAAAGAGCTCACATGGGAAGTCCATGTACCTGCAAATACACAAGCTTACTTAAGCTTATTCCCAACCAATTTTGCACAATTAGAAAGTTCTAGTGCAACGATCACTGTCAATGGTACATCAAGGAAAACGCAAATCAATATTTCTGGACAATACTATGATCTTGGCTATTACCCCCAAGAGACAACGGTGACATTTACTGCAAGTTTTTATGGGACGAAAGAAGTAAGTTTCATGGAGCCGAAAGTCGTTGGTCTAGATGTTGTAGCCTATCAAGCCGCAATGAATCAGATCAAAGAAAAAGGTGTCGAAATGGAAGCCTCTGGCAGAAAAGCTTCTGGAACTGTAGATACCGCAGAAGATTCTATGTTGGTGACAACTATTCCTTACGACAAAGGATGGAAAGCCGAGATCGATGGGAAACCAGTCAAAGTCAGCAACTTCAAAAACGCATTCTTGATGCTAAAAGTGCCAGCAGGTAAACACACGGTTACTTTCAGCTACTTGCCTGAAGGATTTATGATAGGTGCAATCCTTTTTGTACTATGTATTGCATTGTTTATTCTTTATGTCTGGTACCTTGACCGCAATCGCCCCTTTTATGGCACGATTGATCCAACAATAGAAGAAAAACCGCGAAATACACACAGAAGAAGACGAAGAAAATAAAGAAACGATGGAACCTGTTCAGACTGTCCGCATCAAGGGCAATCAAAACAACGTTCCATCGTTTTTTGGTTACAAAAAAGTAGTGTGGCAAAAAGAAGGTTCACTTATCCATGCTTCGTTCACAAGTCGCGATATTCATCAAACGTGAGAAGCTGTTTTTTGAAATTGTTTCTTGTG
>NZ_KV817755.1:0-28645 GCF_001814765.1 Enterococcus sp. HMSC061C05 | reverse complement strand
GAACTGCGACAAGACTTTTGTCACAGTTCCTTCTTTTTTTGCTATGCTATACTAGATGTAAAAAATAGGAGGAATAAAATGAGGAAAACTTATTCTTTTGAATCAAAAATCTATGCTTCCGAAGTCGGCAAGGGTGGCGCATATATTGTTTTTCCATATGATATAAGAGAAGAATTCGGTGCTGGAAGAGTGAAAGTTCAAGCAACTTTTGATAATGTGCCGTACGAAGGCAGTATCGTGAATATGGGCGTGAAAAATTTAGATGGTTCGGTCTGCTATATCCTTGGACTACGAAAAGATATTCGTAAAAACATCGGAAAAGATATTGGTGATATCGTAGCAGTTACAGTGAAGCAAAAATAAAAACAAGAGGTTATGACAAAAGATGTGTCACAACCTCTTTGATAAACGGTGTTCAAAAGCCAGTTTCTCGGTAGTAAGTCTAATTTATGCAAAAATGTGGAAACCCATGTTTACAAAATTTTTCTTACTACTCGAAACGAAGCGGCTTTGTCACAACCTCTTGATAAACGGTGTTCAATCAGCTGACCCTCGGTATTCGCTCATAACGCTGATTTCACAACCTCTTCTTTCATAATGGTTTTTCACCATCTTTATAATAAACGGGTTCTTTGATATGGAAATCTGTTTTTTCCAACCAATCTAAAATCTTGTAACCTAACTCTTCTGACATCGGAAAAGAAGCGTTGATTTGTGCATTGGAGATATGGTCAACATGGATACCGGAAGTGATTGTACAGCTTCCTGGAACGGCATTTTTGATGACCACAGCTATTTTTTCGGCTAAGACATCGTCTTTGTGGAAACGACCATCGTGGCTAGGGAAACGTACAGTTTGGATCTCTGTATCACGAGAAAATGTAGTGACTGTTCCGATATGTGGTGTATCTCCGCCTGTTAAAGTAATCAATAAGTCTTTACCGATTACTTTAACAACGGCTTGGATCGTGAAACCTAGTTTTGTTACTTCAACTATCGTTTCTTTTTCCATATTAATCACCTTGCCAACGTTTTGAATGTTCATTTACAATCCCAAATTGATCCAAAAGTTTCATTGTATGGTGATCAACAAGATCTTGGATCGTTTGAGGCTGATTATAAAAAGCAGGGATCGGTGGTATGATTTGCACACCTAGTCGTGCTAATTTAGTCAAGTTTTCCAAGTGAATGGCATTTAATGGCGTTTCACGAGGGACAATGACTAACTTTCGTTGCTCCTTCATTGTTACATCAGCAGCACGTGCAATCAGGTTGTCGCCTAAACCAACAGAGATACCTGCGACTGTTTTCATACTTGCCGGTACGATGATCATTCCATTGGTCAAAAATGATCCGCTGGCGACAGCAGCACCTAGATCTTTGTTTGAATAATGGTAATCAAACAGGCTTTCGAATTCATTTAGGGATAAGTCGGATTCCAGCTTTAAGTTCTGTTTTGCCCATGGACTGATGATTCCGTGTGTTTCTACCATCGGATATTCTTTTAGTTTCTTCACTAGGTTGATGGCATAAATGGTGCCCGAAGCGCCACTTACACCAATCACGATTTTTTTCTTCCGTTGTGCCAATTGTTCCATTTTCCGCACTCCTTTTTATGATGTCAAAACAGTTGCAGATCATTCATTATTTCAAATATTTTTCCCAATCTTTTACTTCTTGGAATTTTGCACGTACAAAATGTTCTTTCATATCGAAAGGAACTGTACCGTCAAAGATAGTTTTTGCACTCATCCCACGGAAACGAATAGAGCCAGGATTATATTCTGGTAATTCTGATGGGTCCAATGGATGGTTTCTCATTCCTGGGAGCACAATAATGTCTTTATCTCCTTGGAAACGAGTGTTGAAAGTCCAAACTACATCGTTCATGTCAAAAATATCAACATCTTCATCGACTAAAATGACTGTCTTCAATTCTTTGAAGGCTGATAAGGCAAGAATAGCTGCTTGGCGTTGAATACCTTCATCCGCTTCGTTTTCTTTACGAATCTGCATGATGGTCATCAATTTACCGCCACCTGCAGGAGGATTGTAGACATTTACTACTTTTCCTGGAATAGCTTTATCAACCAAGGCAAGAATACTTGCTTCTGTAGGAATACCGGCCATAGATACGTGTTCTTCACTTGGACCAATCGTTGTTTGCATGATTGGATTGTCTTTTCGATGAGTAACTGCTTTGACTTTTACTACTTGTACAGCTGGATTAGCATCCCCAGTATAACCAGGAAATTCTGGCATTGCTTTCCCTGAGTTCGTGTTGATATCTTCTTGCATTGTTTCATTTGGCATGATTTCTGCTTCAATGATGAATTCAGCACGAGCAATACCCACTTCATCGACTGCTACACCATCAACGATTTGAATAGGTTCGTTACGCAAAGCTCCTGCACACCATAGTTCGTTGTAGCCAAGTGGAGTGGTAGGTGGTTCGAAAGTCGTACCAATGGCAATTGCTGGATCTAAACCAATATTGATAGTGATAGGCATTGGTTTATTCAATGCTTCAAATTGTTTTTGGAAGTGACCAATGTGGCGCCCACCAGGCATGATGTACATACCGATCGTATCTTTGTCTTCTAGGACCATACGATGGATCGTTACATCGCTCATTGTTTTTTCTGGATCTGATCCTAAGACTACACCCATCGTGATGTATGGACCTGCATCTTCAGGAGTATTTGTAGGTGCAGGCAAAATGTTGCGAATATCGAAGTCTGCATCGGTAGCTAGATGAACGACTTCTTGTGCTGGAGCGTCTGCTTTGTCTACTTTCACAGGTTTGATTGGATTTTCTACAGCGTCTTTCAAGAAACGGCCAAGTGTTCGATAATCATGGTGCAAAATTTCACCTACACGTTTACGACTAGCCATTGTCCCGATGTTCACACGTGTGCCGGGGAAACCTTTGATATTGTTGAAAGTCATAGCTGGTCCTTCTTGAGTCGGACGTTTTACTGTACCGCCAGCACCGATATAACGGTAAACACCAGATAATTCTGCTTCAGGATCGATTTCAATATCTGTTTCGTGATATTGACCTGGAAGTGTTTTTAGTTCTTCGATGACTTTTCTTAAATCATACGGTTGATCTGTCATGAAAAATTCCTCCTTAGTTGTCTTTACCTATCTATAGTAAAAGGTACAAAGGAGGAAAACAATTCAACTTGTTTGATAAAATATTCCTTAATGGAATGGATACGGTTTTTTGATAATAGAATAAATTATGATATACTTACAACAATAAGAAAGCGCATACTAAATGCTAATGGAAGGAAAGTGAAAAAAATGGAGGAGTCATTTCCTAAAGCAGTAAAAGTAGAAAATATAGCGAATATTTTGAAAGTTACATTTGAAAACGGGGAAGTAAAATACGTGAAATCTCATTGGACAGAAGAGATAACCGATGCCTTGCAATTTGGAAAAAAAGGAAGAGGAAAAAGAAAAAATCTTCTCGCTTTGTCTACTAATATGTGGATTGGGACTGAAGTAACGATTGAAGCAGATGGAACAGTATTCATAAATGGAAAAGACAAATATACACCGCAAGAACTGTGGCTCAAAGGGGAAAACCATATTCCAGAATTATAAATAGGCAAGAGGTTGTGACAGAAGTGGTCAGCTTCAAGAAATAAGAAGGAATGTACGAAAATTGCTTCTCAAATTTTTGTGACATTTCGGCTTATTTCCGAAGAAGCTACTTCAGGAACACCGTGAATCAGAGGTTGTGACCGAGGAGTTGGAAGAAGAACGCCGTTTATCGAGTGGTTATGAAAAGCTGTTTATTCAAAAAAAGGGTGGTGACAACAATTTTGTCACCACCCTTTGTAGTAATTGGAAAAAACGAATAGCTTTATTCTGCACGCAAAGCGATAGCAGCGTCTTTTTTCGCTGCCATTCGTGCAGGAAGATGACCGCCAAGCATCGTCAATACAGTAGAGACAATCACTAGAATGATCGCATGGACAGGATTTAGTTGCGCAACATTTTTTAGATCCGTCATGCTGTACAAGATGCTATTGATAGGGAATGTAGCTAGCCAGGCAATAAACACACCTAGTATCCCAGAAGAAATACCTAAAATACACGTTTCTGCGTCAAATACGCGAGTGATGTCTTTTTTCCGTGCACCTAAAGCTTTTAGTACACCGATTTCTTTTGTCCGTTCAATCACAGATGTATAAGTAATGATACTGATCATAATCATACTTGTTACTAAAGAGATCCCTGCAAAAGCAATGAGGACATAAGTGATAGCATCCATCAATCCGCCAGTCAGTTCAGTCATCGTTCCAGCTAAATCAGTATAAATGATTTTATCTTCATCTGATTTGCCTTTATTGTAATCATCTAAATAATCCAAGATTTTTTCTTTGTCTTCAAAATTGTTCGGATAAATCATGATACTTGAAGGCAAGCTGTCTCCGCCTAAATAACTAAGCAATGTTTGTTTGGCGTTTTCGTCAACTTTTTCAGTAGTTAAGACATTTACATCACTGTCTTTTTGGGCTTTGACGATTTCGGATTCTTTGTTCTCATTGACGATTTGAGTCGTTAATTGATCACTATAAGCGATTCCTGGCGATAAGAGATTCATTGTAGAAGAAGACTTCACGCGTAGGATTCCTGAAATCTTCAATTCATCTGAAGAATTCTGGTACATCGAATCATAATCTGTATTAGGAATGAAATTCCCAGTTGGAAGTTTTGTATAGTAAGTATTGTTGTTTACTAACTTGAATGTTGTACCGACGATCTCATCGAAATCAAGTTTTTCGTCTTCCTTCACATCAAATCCAAGATTTTTCAATGCATTGATATTAGTATTATTGTTGCCGTCTACGATCAGCGCGACATCTGTTGCTGAGGCTGGATAACTTCCGGCAAGTAAAGAATAATTGTCTTTTAAAAAGTTTTCTTTGCTAGTGTCAAGCTGTGTAGGGAAACTTGACACTCCCACACCTGTCATTGCTGACATCGTACTAGACAAGGAAAGAGATTCCGCATCAGGGTTTTGATTCGAGAAGCTGACAGGCTGTACTTTGCCATTTACATCACGTAAAAGATTGATTCCTGTTGTACGAGTAAACCCAATATTATTACTTAAATTAGGATCGATGTCTGTTACATAATCGACGTAGGTTTGATCGATCTTATTCGTATGCTGTGCTTTGTCTTCTTCGCTGACTTTTGCTGTGATCGTTTTGCTGTCTGGATACTCTGCTTTGCTTGCACCTAATCCAGCATCGTCACGGGTCTGGTTAGTCGTTACCTTAGAAATAGTGATCGGAAATTTCGCCATCGTTTCAGCTTGCGTGTTATCGATTTGCTTTTGGAAACCAGAAGAAAGGGAAAGGACGATCGCGATTCCGATGATCCCGATACTGGAAGCAAAGGAAGTCAAGAAAGTACGTCCTTTTTTTGTTCGGATATTGTTGAAAGAAAGCTTCAACGCTGTCCAAAAACTCATCTTCGTTCTGCGTAGGTTAAATTGATCATCTTTTGGTCGTTCGATGTGAGGATGGGAATCCGTTAAGATCTTACCATCAGAAAATTCAATGATCCGGTCTGCATATTGATTAGCCAGTTCAGGATTATGTGTGACCATGATCACTAATTTTTCTTTCGATAACTCTTGGATCAGTTCCATGATCTGGATACTTGTTTCTGTATCTAAAGCTCCGGTTGGCTCATCACACAAAAGGATATCTGGATCATTGGCTAGCGCTCGAGCGATTGCTACCCGCTGCATTTGTCCACCAGATAGCTGATTTGGCTTTTTGTGCATATGATCTGTCAAGCCGACCCGATGCAAGGCATCTTCTGCCCGTTTTCGTTTTTCGTCTTTAGAAACACCACTTAATGTCATCCCAAGTTCAACATTTTCAATAATGCCTAAATGACCAATCAAGTTATAACTTTGGAAAATGAACCCGATAGAATTGTTTCGGTAGGCATCCCAGTCGTTGTCTTTGAAGTCTTTAGTAGACTTTCCGTTGATCACCATATCACCGGAATCATAATTATCTAGTCCACCAATCACATTCAGCATAGTCGTTTTACCAGAACCACTAGGACCTAAAATCGCTACGAATTCTTTTTGTCTGAAAGCGACAGATACACCATCCAATGCTTTAGTGGTGGTTTCGCCGACTTTATAATATTTTTTTATATCTTTTAATTGAAGCATAATCACCCTTCTCCCGTATTGAAATATTCGGTATACTAATAAGTATATCAGAACAATGATTGTAGTATACAAAATAAATGTTAACTGAAGATGAACTGCAAGAAAAAATCTAGAAATTTTTCAAAAAACAGAGGGAGAACAATGAATCGTATTTTAATAGTAGAAGATGATCCGCAATTACAGTTGCTTTACCGTTCTGTGTTGGAACGAGCGGGCTTTTCAGTCATCACTGCACTGAATGGAGAGGATGCGCTGAAAAAACTAGAAGCGACACGTATAGAATTGATCATTACAGATATCATGATGCCGAAAATGGATGGCTATGACTTGCTAGACTCATTACGTAGCACCAGATTTGACACACCTGTTCTGATGATTACGGCAAAGGCCGATTTTGAGGATAAGAAACGCGGGTTCAAACTAGGAGCAGATGATTATATGACAAAACCCATCGATGTCAATGAGATGATCCTACGTGTGGAAGCATTGCTTCGACGTTCAAAAATCAATTACAGCAGTAGCTTGATGATTGGACAAACAAAATTAGAGCTGGATACTTATACAGTGTTACAAGATCAGCATTCGTTGATTCTGCCTCAAAAAGAATTTCTGCTTCTGTATAAATTACTGTCTTATCCCAACAAGATCTTCACTCGCCAACAGTTGATGGATGACATTTGGGGATTAGATACGAATACAGAAGAACGAACGATCGATGTACATATCAAACGTTTAAGGACCCGTTTTGAAAAGACGGAAGATTTTCAAATCATGACAGTACGGGGACTAGGCTATAAGGCGGTTATTTAAAAATGAAAAAAAAGCTATTTTCACAATTATGGATCTATTTTGCCAGTATTGTCTTCATTTCGATCTTAGTGACACTGCTGTGTTTTCTCGGTTTTATTTTCTTATTGTCTCGGCATTCTATCTCACCTGCTGAATCGGCTGGAAAACCAACGCTATACCCGTTATTCGTCTTTGCAGGGTTCAGTATGATCGTGGGTACAGGAATATCGATTTTTGTTGGGCGGCGTATTCTGCATCCAATCAGTGCACTAGGGACAAATATGAGTCTGGTAGCAACGGGAGATTTTTCGATTCGAATGGATGAGCAGCAGAAAGTAGCAGAAGTACAGCAACTGTATAAAGATTTCAATGTTATGGTCCAAGAACTCAATAGTATCGAAACATTGAGGAATGATTTTGTGTCCAGTGTATCCCATGAATTCAAAACACCATTAGCAACGATCCAAGGATATGTACAATTGTTACAAGCCCCAAATCTCTCTGACGAAGAACGCCAAATATTTTTATATCGGATTATCGAAAGTATCACGCAGCTTTCACAATTAACAGAGAATATCTTAAAATTGAACAAACTGGAAAACCAGCGTATCCAACTGGAAAAAAAAGAGTACCGATTAGATGAACAAATTCGAGAAGTAATCGTTTTTTTGCAGCCTAAATGGGAGAAAGAACAGCTAGAATTGGATATCGAACTTGCTGCAGTAAATTACACAGGCAATGAAGAGTTTTTGTACCAAGTGTGGTTGAATATTATGGATAACGCCATAAAGTACAATCAAGTCAATGGACAGATTCATATCAAACTATTTGAGACAGCCACAGAGATTGTACTGGAAGTGACCGATTCAGGTGTAGGAATGAATGAAGAGACCAGAGATCGAATGTTTGAAAAATTTTATCAAGGAGATACAAGCCGTCAAATTTCTGGGAATGGGCTAGGACTTTCACTGGTCAAAAAAATTCTAGAACTGCATGATGGTCGTATTGATTATAGCAGTATCGAAGGAGTAGGAACGACAGCAATGATACGGTTAAGTAAACAATAGGAAAAAGAATAAAACCTCCTAAAAATTCTATTGAAGGTTTTTAGTCGTTTTTTTGTGATGAGGGAAATGTTCTTATGGTTCTTTTGGCATAAAAATCGCTGCTTTCTTATTGAACTACGAGAAATGTTAGAGGTGTCATTGAAACAAGGATATGATGCAAGAAAGAGAGCGAAAGTCATGAGTCGCTCTCTTTTTTGGATGGATTGATAGACAGAAAATGAAGGGCCTAGTTCTCTTCTTGTTTCAAATACTCCCAAAATGTGTCTGAAGCCAAAGAATGTTCACCGATTTTACGCGTAAATGCGAGATAACTTTCTTTTGTTGGAGAGATGGGGAGGATCACAGTATTTTCTTTTAACAGATTTTTGACTGTTTTTTCCATAACAATAGCAATCCCCATGTCATTTGCAATCATATTGATGATCAAGTCGGTCCTAGATCCTTTATAAGAGATTCTCGGTTCAAATCCAGCTTCGCGACACAAGTCCAGCACAGGTTGATACAAGTTCGTAGTAGGGCCAAGAACCAAAAAATTCTCCTTTTTCAGTTCACTTAGATCCAATTTCTTTTTAGCAGCTAAAGGATGGGTTTTAGGCAGAACTGCTACAAAATCGTCTGTTTCAGTAGGTAGCCACTCAATCGAACTTGGTGGGGCCTGGAAGCTTCTGGCAAAGTGGATCGTATCACTATGTTCATTTGTATCGTCATAAGTCAGTTCGATACTTTCTACTTCTTTCAACTGGACCGTAAATTCAGGATGACGTTTCAAAAATTCGGTAATCTTGGAAAAGCCTTGGTAATTGATCATGGTTGGTATCGTTAAGATATTTAATGAAAGATTGTTTTCTTGCGTATAGGTTTCAAGCACTTCTTGCATGGCATGGTATTGTTCTACGACATTTTTTACATAAGGGAGCAATAAGCTTCCAGCTTCGGTCAACTCGATTTTTCTATGGGCACGTTCGAATAATTTGACGTCTAATTCTGTTTCTAACGAAAGAATCTGTTTAGAAATGTTTCCTTGGGTGGTGAATTGTCGTTCAGCAGTTTTGGTAAAATTCATCGTTTCGGCTAAATCAAGAAAAACTTCAAATTTATGGATATCCATCATATTCCTCCTACTTATTCCAATAAAGAATACTTTAACACAAAAAATGAATTGGTGTAACCTACTCTGTCTGGTACAATCTTTCTTGCAGTGAAAGCAGTGATTGCAGAAAATTTTCTGTAATAATTTTCGCTTTATAGAGAAAGAGAGGAGTTTTTTTGATGCCAACTGGAGTTTTGATCAATGTAGGTTCCGTTTTGCTTGGCGGACTAATTGGCGGATTAGTAGGAAATAAATTAAGCGAACACTTTAAAGCGCAGCTGACGATGGTTTTTGGTGTGTGTTCAATGGGGATGGGTATCTATTCCATTGCGCCAATGAAAAATATGCCAGCTGTTATTTTTGCTTTGGTGATAGGAACAGCGATTGGACTGATTGTTCATTTAGGTAATGGGATTAACAAGGGCGCTGCGTTGATGCAAGTGCCTATTTCTAAAATCTTTCCTAGTGAAAAGCTTGGTATGACCCACGATGAATTTATCAGCACATTAGTGACGGTCATTGTTTTATTTTGTGCAAGTGGTACGGGGATTTATGGAAGCTTAGATTCTGGGATGACTGGAGATAGTACGATTTTGATTTCTAAATCTGTCCTTGATTTTTTCACAGCAGCAATTTTTGCATGTAATTTAGGATATGTCGTTTCCGTAGTAGCGATTCCCCAATTCATTATTTTTTATATCTTGTTCTTATTGGCAAAATTTATTTATCCATTGACTACACCAGATATGATCTTAGACTTTAAAGCTTGCGGTGGATTCTTGATGGTTGCTACCGGTTTTAGAATGATCAACGTGAAAATGTTCCCAGTAGCTGACATGATACCAGCGATGATCGTTATCATGCCACTAAGTTGGATGTGGACGAATTGGATCATGCCACTGTTATAATAATAATCAAAGAGAAGCCATTTTTTGCTGACTAAAAGGGATCAAACCTTTTAGTCAGTTTTTTTGTATTTGACAAACTGATTTTGAAACTATATTATATGATGTATAATATAGATTGTAATAAAATATTACACTTGAGAATAGAAGGTGACGTAATGCACATCCAGATTCCAACTGTTCTTCTTGATGGCACTGTGTTAGCAGCATTAAGCAAAGAAGATATGTATGGTTATGCCTTAACAAAAATTGTACAAGAAAGTCTCTCAGTCAGTGAATCTACACTTTATCCGGTTTTGAGAAGATTGAAAAAAGAAGGGTATCTTGAGACCTATGATGAACCTTTTGAAGGTAGGAACCGTCGATATTACTCGTTGACACCAATAGGAAGTCGTCATTTAGAAGAAATTATTGATGAATGGATTGTTTTTCGAGATTCTTTAGACCGGTTATTGGAGGAGAGCACAAATGAATGATTATTTGAATGAAGTTGTGGATCATCTTCAAGAAATTCCTGAAGACGATCGTTTTGATTTGATCCAATATTATGAGGAATATTTTTTAGATTCCGGAAAAACATTAGATCAGGTCATTGATGAATATGGTACACCAAAGCAGTTTGCTTTAAAATTAAAAATCAGTTACTTTTCAGAAGAAGAACAAGCAGAAGACGAGTTAGTGAGGAGTCCAAAAAGACAAATGCGTCTGATTTGGTTAATCATTATCGGTTTATTTGCTTCTCCTGTCCTCATTCCACTAGCATTGGGGTTTATATTGGTTATTGGGGGACTATTGATTGCTTTGCTGGCGCTCATTTTTAGTATCTATGTTCTATGTATCAGTATCTTAGGTATTGGCTTATTCATGATTATCTCAGGAATCAGTGTGTTTGGTCAATCGATTCTGAGTGGGTTATTCTTTATCGGTGTTGGTCTGTTCGCCACGGGAAGCGCAGTATTTATTTCGCCACTGTTGCTGAAAGGAACAAAAGGGCTTTTTTATGTCATGATGAACTTTGTTAAATGGATGGGACGGCGTTTTATTACAAAAAGAGATCTGCATTCAGCGGGCGCTTGAAGGAGGACAGATAAATGAGATTGAAACATTTTTTGATTACCGGTATTATCCTGATGGTTACTGGCGGACTCCTAGCAGGTGCAACTTATACATTAGGCGCTCAAAAGAGTCTGACTTGGGATGATGGCCCTCGATTGATCGATATGGTGACGGAGACGAAAAAAATCAAAGAGGCAAACAAAATCGTCATCCATGCAGAACATCAAACAGTGTCAGTCATACGCGGGTTGGATTTTGAGATAAAAACGACCTACGATAAGACAGAAAAGCCAGAAATAAAGGAGAAAAATGGTGTATTGACCGTGAATGCAGTCAAAAAATCAGAAGGTGCGATTATTAGTTTGGAAGACACCAGTGCACAAATCACTATTGTTGTCCCTGCAGATCAGGAATTATCTGAATTGACGATCGAAGGGAATAATAGTGCAATCGACATCAACGAAGTATCGATCAAAAAAGTAAATACTATGACACACGATGGTTGGGTATCATTCAATGAATTTACGGGAGGAACAATAACGGCGAAAGATGAATTAGGTTCTCTTCGTTTAGATGAAGTCAAGGTGGATAACTTGACCGTCATAGGAGAAAACAGTAATTTACATCTAGAAGACAGTTTGGTCAGCAAAGAAGGAAACGTCACTCTAAACAATAGTAATTTATCTTTGCATGAGATGGAAAACAGTGGCTATACTCTCCAAACATCTGGTGAATCTCATATTGAAAAAGACTACCAGCCAATAACAAATACGTTGTTAGAGCAAGGACAGAAACGGCTGAAGATCACTGCCAAAGACACTTCGATCAATATCACGACAGATCAAGAAGACAATGAAACAGATTGATCTAGCAAACAACTGGATAGTTTAAGAAAAAACAGCAAAGATCGGAAGGATCTTTGCTGTTTTTCATCGCTTAACACACATAACTATAGTAAAATAAGTAAGAACATATCTATAAAGAAAACAGGGTGAAAAAGTATATGAAGGCAGAAGAAGGTCAAAGAGAAAAGTTAAAAACAGAAATGGAAAGATTACATACTTATATCACTCAACTAAGTCAAACCTTTTATGATCCAGATAAAGAAAAAGTGATGGTCAACTATCCGAACAATTCAGAAGGTCGTCAATTAGAGCAAGTGTACCATGAAGTTTTCAAACATTTATTGACGGTGAAGAAAGAACTGGACTATTATTCTTTACCGATTATCGATACAGGAATATTGAAGTATGATGGGGAGAAGGAACGATTTATCTTTAAATCTGTTCGGGAAGACTTGCCTCTTTCAGCAGGAATGGATCTAGAAATCTTGGTAGAAGACTATTTTACAGAAGAAAAACACTGGGTTCGAACAAGATTGGATTATTTGCCGCAAGCAGCCGGAGGAACACAAGCAAGCGGTTGGTACATCACTGAAGACAAAGATTTGGAACTAGAAGGTGCAATGGCGCGAATTCGAAAAAAGGGTTAAAAAGCAACACTATATTTATTGAAGGATAAAGGAGCGCAGAAAGTAGAATGAGAGAAAAAAGAGCAATTTATATCAATGGTTATGCAGGAATCGTCGGTTTGGTCGTATTAGCTTTAGTTGGTTTATTTTTCTTCTATTTAGGCATGTGGCAAGCGAAAGTTTGGGCACTATTTTTAAGTATTTTTCTTTGGCTGATTGCGTTACTGTTGCTAAGTTCGGCAACTGTAGTCAGCCCTAATCAAGCAAAAGTGATTTTGTTTTTTGGACAATATTTAGGTACGATCCGGGAAAATGGCTTTTTCCTTACGATTCCTTTGGCACAAAAAATGACTGTTTCGTTGAAAGTTCGGAATTTCAACAGTTCTGTTTTAAAAGTCAATGATTTAGACGGAAATCCCATCGAAATCTCAGCGGTAGTCGTGTTTAAAGTCATTGATACAGCAAAGGCATTATTCGATGTAGCGTATTATCAAGATTTTGTAGAAATCCAAAGTGAGACAGCCATCCGGCATATCGCTAGCCAATATCCGTATGATACCTTCAATGATGATGATTTGACGCTTCGAGGAAACACTACGGCAGTGTCTGACGAGTTGAAAAAGGAGTTGCAAGAGCGTTTAGCAGTAGCAGGTGTCGAAGTAATCGAAACACGATTGAATCATTTAGCCTATGCAACAGAAATCGCCAGTGCCATGCTGCAACGTCAACAAGCAAGAGCTATTTTGTCTGCTCGACAAACCATTGTTGAAGGAGCTGTCACGATCACTCAAATGGCTTTGGAACAAATCGAAGAAGGACAAGAAATCAATTTCACCGATGATCGAAAAGTCCAATTAATCAATAATTTACTTGTCTCAATCATTACAGACAAAGGAACGCAACCCGTTATCAATACAGGCGATATGAAAGACCGTAAGTGATATAGTTTTTGTAAGATAGGAAGAAGGAGTTTAGGACGATTGTCTTAAACTCTTTTTTAGTTGTTCAATGAAAATGACAAAATTGAAAGAAGAATGATAGATGATTCGAAGGCATAATTGTTCGTTTTTTTCTATAATCAATATATAAAGTAAGAGAGAAGGGGAAAAAGTGAAAAAACTTCTGATCGGACTACTTGTTTTCATCGTTGTGGCACTTGCAGGGGTGAAAATCGCAGATTACGTAGTGATGGGCGGAGAAGAATACTATGTACAGATTACGACAGATGGTGCAAAAACAGTATCCAAAGCAGACTCTGGACAAGAAACAGTCAACTATAGATATATCCTGCCTGGTTATACGAAAGAGGGTAAGGAAAAAGAACTAGATTTCAATGGGCAATTGACTCGACCGCTTCGTAAAGGAGCATATTTGAAAATCACCTGGAACAAAAAGAAAGGTGTCACTTCATATGAAGAAGTCGAAAAAAAAGATGTGCCGAAAACAGCACTAGAAAAACTAATTAAAGGGTAGGGAAAGAAATGAACAAAATAGTCGAAGTACAGAATGTAACAAAAGTATACGGGAAAAACAATGAGAAAAAGACGCAAGCATTAAGCGGCATCAGCTTCGATGTAGAAAAAGGTGAATTTATTGGCATCATGGGTGCTTCCGGTTCAGGTAAATCAACGCTTTTGAATATTTTATCCACATTAGACAAACCAACAGATGGACATATCCGAATCAATCAAAAAGATGTGACGACATTAAAAGGAAATCAACTAGCAGATTTTCGTGCGAATGAAATCGGCTTTATTTTCCAAGATTTCAATTTATTAGAAAGTTTGACAGCACAAGAAAATATCGCTGTTCCTCTTTCTTTACAAGGTGTCAGACCAAAAGAAATCAAGCAACGTGTCCAAAAAATTGCAGAACGTTTATCGATTGCTCATATTTTGGAAAGCTATCCTTCTGAGATTTCTGGTGGACAAAAACAACGAGTCGCTGCCGCACGTGCGTTGATCACACAACCAACGATTTTATTAGGGGATGAGCCTACAGGTGCGCTGGATTCTAAAAGTGCCCGTGATCTTTTAGATACGATGGACGAATTGAATACAAAAGATCATGTATCGATTCTTCTAGTGACACATGATCCGTTTTCTGCAAGTTATTGCCAACGTATTTTATTTATCAAGGATGGCGGTATCCATCAAGAAGTGAAACGTGGAGATCAAAGCCGGGATTCCTTCTATCGGGAAATACTATCTATTCTTGGAAACTTGGAACAGTAGGGGGAGATTGACTATGCTTTGGAAATTATCACTTACTGGGATCAAGAGCCGTTTAAGAGATTACTTGGTATTATTCTCAGGATTAGTTATGGCATCTGCTATTTTTTACATGTTTGAATCAATGGCGAGCAACGAAGCCTTTTTGAAAAGCAATACGGTCGTTGCTGCTACAGTTATCATTTTCCGACTAGGTTCTGTTTTACTAGGGATCATCACATTCGTTTATATTTTATACGCGAATTCCTTTTTGATGACGATGCGACAAAAAGACTATGCCATGTTTATGATGCTAGGAGCAAAAGGCAGAAAAATCGCACAGATGATTTTTTCTGAAACATTCGTAGTAGGGATCGCGGCTACATTAGTAGGTTCAGCTGTCGGTGTAGGATTGACAAGTATCGTCCACCGATTATTAGTGGATCAGTTAGATATCAATATTTCGCATTTTACACCTTTTAGCATTCATGGGTTGTTGATCACCGTTTTGTTTTTTGCTATTTTGTTTTTATTAGCAGCTATTGTCAATGCTTTTTCGATTGTCAAAAAACCGATTTTAGCATTGATTCGTGCGGATCAGACACCAACAAGAATCAAGCAGCATAAATTCTTGTTCTTCCTTGAAGTAGTACTAGGGATTGCTTTTCTAGGCTGCGGTTATTATATGATGAAACATGTGGGGACCTATCAAGTTTTTGGTATGGGAGTAGCTCTAGTCACGATCGTATTGGGAACTTATTTCATTTTCCACTCTGTGATCATTTTCTTCTTATCATTACTAAAGAAATCAGAACAGATTTCATTGAAAAAATTGAACAATTTCACATTGTCACAGTTAAGTTTTCGTATTCGTGAATATACACAAATGCTCTCCATGGTTGCTATGCTGTTTGCTTTAGCACTTGGTGCTTTGACAGTAGGTCTAGGATTTAGAAATGAAATTTCGGAAATGACGGAAAATGCTGCTGGTTATGACCTAGTGATGAATAATCCTCGGGCAGAAGATCAGCAAAAAATCAAAGAACTTTCACCAACACTTTCTGCTTCTTATACTCAAAAAGAAGATGCGGGAACGATTTACTATAATGCAAGTGAATTTGCGGCTCAACCATTGATCATGATAAAACATGAAGATGGGACACCGCCGAAAATCACGAAAGAAAAAGTTCCTGCTGAAAAAATGAATGAACTGACTGTACAAGATGAGCTTCGTGGCTATGAATTGCCTGAACAGCAAGAAAAAGAAATCAAGGTAGTCAGTCAATCGGAATTTGATCAACTGAGTTTGCCACAATCCACTTTACAGCTAGTTCAGGTCAAAGACTTCCAAGCAAACTTGGAACCAATCAAAGCACTTGCTACACAAAATAAAACGAACAATCCATCTTTGCAAAAAGTAGAGTACAGTAACCAGAAGTATGAAATGTATGAAGGATATAATAGTCTATTCTCTGGTTTTGAATTTATGGGATTCTTCTTAGGTTTAGCTTTCTTGACTATGCTTGCTAGCTGTTTGATGTTCAAGATCTTGTCAGGAAGCAAGAGTGACATCGCTCGTTATGAAATGCTTGAAAAGATAGGAACACGACGCGGATTGCTTAAACAATCGATCCGTAGAGAAGTAGGTGTGTTATTCTTAGCACCAGGAATCTTAGGGGTAGTCCATGTCTTATTCGGATTACAAATGTTTGGTCTATTCATGCAAAATCCATATAAAGATATTTGGGTGCCATTTACGATCTTCTTCGTATTGTATTTCATCTACTATGTACTGACGACATGGTTGTATACTGGAATCGTATTGAAAAAGAGGTTGTGACAGAAGTGATCAGCTTCAAGAAATTTCGGCTTATCTCCGAAGAAGCTACTTCTGGAACACCGTTTGTTCAGAAAGAGGGACTGTGACAAGTTTTTGTTACAGTCCCTCTTTCGTGATCTTTTATTAGAATATAGTAAATTTTTTCTCGTTACTCACGGAATAAGCTGTTAAGAAAACGGTTTCCATGTATACTGGAATCAGTATAAATGAAAGAAAAGAGGGTGCAAGGAACATGGAAATCAATGAACAAAATTTTGGCGGAAACTATCACTTGATCACGATCACGAATCAAAATGGGACATCTTTGTCTGTCAGTGATCTAGGTGCACGAGTCGTCCATTTTCAAACAATGATCGATAATGAAAAACGAGAGTTGGTTCTAGGCTTTGATGAAGCAAAAGAATATCTGGAAAAAGATCCTTATATCGGAGCTTCAATCGGACGTATGGCTGGACGGATCACGGATGGCACATTCAAATTAGATGATGAAACATTCAAAGTAAAAACAGATCCAGATACTGGCCATTGTTTACATGGCGGTGCACCTAGCTTTGAAGCCAAGCAGTGGCATTATACAGTTATTAATGGTGAGAACGAAGCCTCAGTCATTTTCTATCAGACTAGTCCAGACATGGAAAATGGATTTCCTGGCACTTTAGACGTAGAAGTACGGTATACACTGACGAATGATGATACATGGCGAGTGACAGTCCAAGGGATCAGTGACCAGAAAACAGTATTCAATCCGACGAATCATGTTTATTTCAATTTAACTGGTGATCCAACACAGCCAATCGACGAACATACGCTTTGGTTGAACAGCCGATTATTCGCTACGCTCAATAAAGATACGACGCCTACAGGAGAAGTGGTTTCAGTAAGCGGTACAGCATTTGACTTTCAACATCCTAAAAAATTAGGTGAGGTATTCGCCAGTGATTTTCGCCAATCAACGATGGTAGGCGGTATCGATCATCCATTTTTATTAAAAAAACAGGCTGATCTGCTAAATGCAGCGGAATTGACGAGCCCTGATGAAAAAGTATCAATCCAAGTAAAAACGGATGCTTCAGGAATTGTGATTTTTACCGCAAATTTTGGAGAAGATGGGCCAGAAATGCGTGGAAAAAAATTAGTAGATCATGGCGGTATCACATTTGAGACTCAAGAACTACCAGGAGCAGAGCGACTTGAAAGTTTTGGAGATGTCACTCTGGAACCTAACCAAGTACGCGAATTTGTAACGGAATACAAAATAAATAAATATAAAGAAATAGAATAAATTAAAAAAGGGAATGTGACACTGTCACACGCCCTTTTTTATTTATTCTATTTCTTTAAAGGCAGATCAAGCCAGAATGATTTGTCTAAACTTAACAAAGTTAGTACAGGAACAGTTGCAGCTTTAACTGTACGAGTAGTTGTTTCTGGTATCTGTCTTGCCGTGAACGTGTTCCACAAATCCCAGATTGAAGCGACACGGAAGATGGAAGAAGCATTGTTGACGCGTTTTATCGTTGAAAATTCTAATCCTGTGATTGGCACGCCATCTGTTGTCCATTTGATTGGCACATCGAATCGCTTAGACATATGGAGAATTTCAGTATTTGCTTCTTCAGTTGTTGTTGCTTCTTTTTTCGGTTCATCATATTTTGTCAGGTCGTACGCTTCGATGATCGCGTTCAATTTTTGTGAATATTGGCGATCTGTAGCATAACGTCCTTCCAAATATTTGGTTGCTTCTTTGTAGTCTTTTGTTTCCGACTTCCAAGTTGGTTTGTAGAAGTCAGGATTGCCAGTCAGTCCATTTTTGATCAAGTCGGCATAGTCTTCCAAACTTTCCTTGTAAGAAGGATACTTACGGAATTGGGCGCGGATTTGGTAGCTTTGTCCCGAACTATCTTGTTCAAGTGTATTGAAGGTCACGCTGCTTCCTTTATACGATCCTTTGATACCAAAAAGGTTATGATTTGGTTCGCTTGATAATAAGCTGTTTCCAGATCCACTTTCCAGGATGGCTTGAGCCATCATGACTGATGCGTAGATTCCTTCTTTTTGGCCGATTTCCTGTGCATCATCTGCAATCTTTTTCAGGAACTGATCAGTTGTTTGGTTTTGACTGAAATGGAACGAGCCATCTAATCCATCTAAAATAGATGAGCCGCCTGTCAGCGAACCTGAAGCAGCAGGTAAACCTGCTAAGTTTACTCGGACAGCAAAATCAGGCGTGAAATCTGAAATAGAAGTTACTCGAACTTTATCTCCTGGTTGGGGCGCATGGATAAATTGTCCGTTCCCAATATAGATACCTACATGGTGAGTAACACCGGAAGAAGGTCCCCAGAAGACGAGATCGCCAGGTTGGGCCTGACTTACTGGAATCTGCGTACCTGCATATTGCTGTTCGCCTGTCCAGCCACCGATATAATGACCGGTTGCTTTCATATATACGTAATAAGTCAAACCAGAACAGTCAAAAGTATTTGGACCTTTTGCTCCCCATACGTATGGTTTTCCAAGATGCTTGAATGCTTCTCGAACGATTGCTTGTTGGACATTTGTTGCATTTGTAGGCAATACAGCATCAATTGGTGATTTTACAACAAAATCAGAAGAAGCAGAAGATGGATTCTCTATACCGCTTTGATTTGCTGTATTTGGACGAGACGAAGCATTGTTCGTTCCGCCATTCGATGAACCATTGTTTGGATGGTTTGGTTCTCTCTGAGTATTTCCATTGTTATTCGATCCAGATGGGTTTGTTTGATTCGAAGAATTCCCGCTGTTCGAATTATTGTTATTATTATTTGAATTATTTGAACCATTATTATTGTTGCTATTGTTGCTATTGTTGTTATTACCCTCATCTGGTTTATTTGGCGTTTCCGGATCTGGTGTACTAGGGACTTCTTCACTAGGATCAGTTGGTTCCTCTGTTGAAGTATCCGGTACAGGTTCAAATTCTGCAGTAATAGATAAATTGTTCGTACCTACTGTAAAAGTCTTTGCCTCATAGTTCACTTCTTTAGCACCATTCACAGCGACGGAAGCAATTTGTTCACCTTCAGCTGGCGTAATAGTGTAAGTCACCTTTGTTCCTGCTGATAAACCTTCTACCGTTCCGCTTTCTGTGATATTCAAAGGTTGCTGTTCAGCGGTATCCTCTGACGAAGCAGTTAGTTGGATCTTCCCTATCAAAGAAGGAGCAATCGTAAGGGTATATGTCTCGGCTGGTTTTTCATTTTCTGATGGATCAGCCGGATCAGTTGGTTCGGACGATTCTGTTGATGAGTCAGTTGTTCCGGTTGTGCCTTCTGTAGAAGAATCCGTAGTTTCGCTAGTAGCTGAGCTGGAAGTAGATGTACCTGTTGTGACTGTTTGATCGGTTGTTTGATTATCTACAGCAAATACGGCATTAGTCGACAAAACAGTAGGAGCAATCAGCCAAGTAGCAGCTAGCAAACGCATCGTTTTTTTATTTTTCATAATAAACTAGTCCTTTTCCTTTCATTGATTTTCTGTTTTATTCAGCATTCATAAGTTATTCGATTGAACAGATAATCGTGTCGAAAAGCTTTTTCTTTCCATGAATCTGCTTGTGTATTCTAAATAAAACAAGTTGTAAAAAAGCAACGAGCAGTCATTCGTTGTGGTTTGATGTTCATTTTATTGCATAAACCATCTTTGTTTGGGGATAAACAAGTGGGGATAAAAATGGTCATGCATATGTAAATTATACCAAAGATTGGAGAGCATCACAAAAAATTTATAAAAATAACGATCCTAAAAAAGAAAAAAACTGAAATATGTGATAAGCATCTCATACTTCAGCCTTTTTTCGTTCATTATTCGTACGACATTAGGTCCTCATCAAACCCGCTAACAAGGGTGGTGATCATTGCTACGACTAGACTAACAGCCAATCCTGCTAAGTACCAGAAAAAAGTACCGGAAATAAAGGCTGGCAATGTGGTCAGACTACCAAATACAAAAGCGATCGCTTTCACTTGAGCAAATCCCATGACAGCTCCACCAGCAGCTGCACCGATGCAAGCAGCAACAAATGGTTTTTTCAATGGAATCGCGATTCCGTAAACAGTAGGCTCGGTCACTCCCGCAAGTAAAATCGAAGCGAAAGCAGAACCAGAAATCGAACGTGTTTTTGAACGTTTACTTCGGAGGAATACCCCTAAAGCTGCACCAGCCATTCCAAAATTAGCTGCTCCTGTCAACGGAACGATACGGTCGAACCCATAAGCTGAGATATTGCTGATCATGACAGGATTTACAGCCCATTGGATACCAAATATCACCAAAATGTTCCAGCCTCCAGCGATGATTGCTCCACTGATCGGTCCGTTAATATCCATCATCCAAGTAATTGCTGCAGCTAAACCTTCACCAAGATAAACACCGGCAGGTCCGAAGACCATTAATGTCAAAGGAACCGTGATGACTAATGAAAGTAAAGGTACAAATACTAATTGCATGTTTTCACGAATATATTTTTTAAGGAATCTTTCGACAAAAGAATAAAAGAAAATACCTAAAATCGCCGGCATGACAGTAGACGTGTACTGCATCAGCACTACAGGAATCCCCAGAAAATCAGTAGCTGCTTTACCACTATCTGAAAGTAAAGAGGTCAAATTTGGCTCAATCAGCGCTGCAGCAATGACAGCCGCGATATATCCATTCACTTTAAACGTTTTGGCGGCAGAAAAAGCGAGAAAGATAGGCAGAAAATAAAAGACAGCATTCGACGCAGCAGACAAAATATGATAAGTCCCGCTCGTTTCACTAAGCCAGCCAATCGTAGTCGCTAAAACAACCAGACCTTTTAATATACCAGAACCGGCAAATAGGGGAATGATTGGCGTAAAGATTTCCGATATCAAACCAAATAGTTTTTCGATCGGATTTAGCTTTTCTTTCGGAGCTGTATGATCAATTTGACGTGTCAATTCCTTATAAGCAGGAGCCAAACCCTGATCCATAATTACTTCTGCATATCTATCGAGTAAAATGAAATATTTGATGGAAGGGATTTGCTGCTTTAATTTTTCTACATTTGCTGCTGGCTGTTTTTGTAATTTGATACGAAGCCGAGTCGCACATGGGAGGACAGAATCAATATTGTCTTTTCCCCCTAACTGATCAATCAGCAGATGAATCTGTTCGGACAGTACCATCTGTTCAGGATTCATTGTCGTTTCCATTAGAAGACCACTCCACTCACTAAGATAATATTGGCATAAGGTGTCATCTCGCCTGTACGAATAAATGCATGGCAGTTATTCAAATCTTTTTTCATTTCTTCATGTGGGATAAAGCTAATCGGTGTATCTGGTAACAGTAATTTGATTTTTTCCAATATTTCCGGATTCATTGTCTTTATTTCTTCTGCCAATTCAATGGATTGTACTTCAAGTTCTTCTAAAACGTTTTCTAAAACAGATAAAAAGCTTGGAAGTCCGTTTGAAACAGCTAAATCTATTTTTTCAGTACCAAAGGGAACAGGCATGCCTGCGTCCCCGATACTTAATTTGTCAAAGTGTCCCATTTGTGCGATTACTCGCGAAATATCTGAATTGATGACTTTTCCTTTTTTCATGTTTGTTTCTTCCTCTCGTTGTTAATTTATGACTGCTGATTGTTCTAAAGCTTCACGGTAAGGGATAGAAGGTTGCGCACCATAAGACTGTACGGCAATAGAAGAGGCTAGATTTCCATAAAGAATCGCTTCTTTCAAGTTACCAAGGTCTGGCTGAAGTGTGCTGCTCAATGCCCCAATAAATGTATCACCTGCGGCTGTCGTATCGACAGCATCTACTTTAAAAGCAGGGACGATGCCGTGTTCTTTTTCTGTGTGGTAGAAAGCACCGGCACTGCCCAATGTAATGATTACTGTTCCAATGCCTAATTCATGCATTTTTTCAGCTGCTGCGACCAAACTGTCATGGTCTGTAACTCTGATTCCTGTAATAATTTCTGTTTCTGTCTCATTTGGTATAATGATATCTGTCTTTTCGAGTAGTTCAGTAGGAATGGTTTCTCTAGCTGGTGCAGGATTCAGGATCGTTGTTTTTCCTGCGTCTTTTGCAATAGAAAAAGCTAGGATCGTCGCATCTAAACTACTTTCGAATTGAGCAATAATAAAGTCACTGTTTGTAATCAATTCTTTGTTCTTTCGAACTTCTTGTTCATGGAAAGCATTATTTGCGCCTGCATGAATCAAGATACTGTTTTCTCCTGCGGCATCCACCATAATCATTGCTTGTCCGGTTGCGGCGCCCTCAATTTCAGCAATTCCAGATGTATCGATGTTTTCTTTCGTCAGTAGATCCAACAATTGCTGTCCTTCACTGTCAGTTCCAACACCTCCAATAAAAGATGTTCGTGCGCCTGAACGTTTGGCTGCCACTGCTTGGTTGGCGCCTTTGCCTCCGCCAGCGTGAAAAATCTCATGTGCATGCATCGTTTCTCCTGGTTTTGGCATTTTGGTTAAACGAAGGGTAGTGTCCATATTAATACTTCCAATTACTGTAACCGTGTTCATTTAACAAACCTCCAACTATCTCATTTATTTTGATGGGAAGAATTATTTTTTAAAACGTTTTAGTAAAACGTTTTAATAGTTCGATAAAAATATAGCACACCTTGAAAGCTATTTCAAGGGTGCAGTCGAAAATCTTTTTTCTAGTCGTACAGGTAGCCGTTTTTCTTCCCACTCTTTTTCTGGGAATTGGATTCGATCTAACAATAATTGGGCAGATGTTTGCCCCAATTCGAAGATTGGTTGTGCGATTGTCGTCAGTTTTGGCTTGATATATTCGCACATATCTATATTATCATAGCCAATAATGCTATAGTCTTCTGGGATGCTTTTTCCAGCTTCCTCTAATCCGCGATATAATCCAAAAGCTAATTCATCATTTAAAGCAAACACACCAGTTGCAGCAGAATCAAGAAGTTTGGCTGTGATTTGGTAGCCGCCTTGTTTTGAGAACTGTGTAGGCAAGAGGATCAGTCGGTCATGAGGGATTTGGTAAACATCAAGAGCAGATTTAAACCCATCAATCCGAGCGTGGACATTTTCTGGCAGATTTTCAGGATAGACAAGGGCGATCGTTTGATGTCCTAGACTAAGTAGGTGCATACCTGCCAGATAACCACCGCGAAAATCGTCTGTTCGTACGGCATCACTAAATCCTTCAGATTTTTTTTGATCCAAAACAATGAAGGGCCGGCCTTGTTTTTTCAAATTTTCGTTGATTGCATTCGTAGAGACAGCAGAAGTCGCAATAATGAATCCATCCACACCTCGACGTGTGAGCTCGGCTAGGTACTCGATTTCTTTTTGATGATCAGAATCAGCATTACATAATATCGTGACGAAGTTCTGATTGTACAAGATATCTTCAATTCCTCGCATCAATGTACTGAAGAATGGATTCGTGATATCAGGAACGAGTACGCCAATCGTTTTCGTTTCCTTGGTAATCATTTGTCTAGCAAAATAATCAGGTTGATAGCCTAATTCTTCTTTAGCAGCTAAAACTTTCTGAACGGTTTTCGGACTGAATTTCTCTGTATTTCCATTTAATATCAAGGAGACAGTTGTGATTGAAACACCGGAAAGTTTAGCGACTTCTTTGATTGTGATCTTTTTTTTCACCATGTTCATACTCCTATCTAAATCCTGTGGTTATTTTCCCATGAAATCAAAAAGAAGTAAATGAAAATCACATACGCTAGTACCCTATTTGCTTTGTTGGATCGCTTCGATTATTTGTTTCGTTGAACGTACTCGTGCAGTTTTCGGAAATATCTTTTTTATGAACAATTGATGCGATTCTTTGTCGCGATCACTACAAGCATCTTCAGCAAGCACGACATGGTACCCGTGTTGAAAGGCATCTAATGCGGTAGCATATACACCGTTTGTTGTCGCTACACCGCTTAAAATGATGGTTTCGATTCCACGACGGCGAAGTTGAAGATCAAGAGAAGTACCAAAAAAAGCACTTGGATTGTATTTTGTGATAGTCAACATATTGTCTGTATCTTTCAAAGAATCCTTCAAAAGTAAATCAGTGAATTCTGGAGGTACAGAAGCAGCAGTCATTCCACCCATATCAGTTTGTTGACTCAAATAAGGGAAAGTGGAGATGTCTACATTCACTAAAACTTTCAAGGCAGCGGTACGTTTCAATGTTTTTGCTAACGAATCATTGTTTGTCAGAATAGATGCTGCAGTGTGTGGAGAGAGTGTACCGTTATTTACGATCCCTTTTTGCATGTCGATCGCGACAAAAGCAGTTTTTGATAAATCAAAAATCATATTTTTCTTTAAATCATTCATGATGTTCCTTCTTTCAAATAACAATGTTTTTTATGTAAGTAAATCATAAATCGTTTATTTGTCAACTAAATAAAGAATTCCTTTCTTTAGTCTAGAGAAATTCAATGGTAAAATGAATAAGTGTGAGAAAACGCATTCGATGCATAGATATAGCGAGAAATATCGTGAAAATGGAGGAATCAGAGTGAAGTATGTCGAAGTAAAAAATGAATACAAACGATACAAGATGGGAGAAACGACCATTACAGCAAATGACGATATTTCTTTTTCAATTGAAAAAGGCGAATTAGTGATTATACTTGGCCCTAGTGGAGCGGGAAAGTCAACGATTCTTAATATTTTAGGTGGGATGGACACACCTGATGAAGGGCAGATCATTATTGATAACACAGATATTGCACAATTTTCAGACAAGCAGCTTACTGCTTACCGACGAACAGATGTAGGGTTCGTCTTCCAATTCTACAATCTCGTTCCTAATCTAACAGCAAAAGAAAATGTGGAATTGGCAACGGAAGTTTCCCCTGATGCGCTTGATCCTGTCGAAGTATTGACGCAAGTGGGCCTAGCTCATCGATTGAATAACTTTCCGTCCCAATTATCAGGAGGCGAACAGCAGAGGGTTTCCATTGCTCGAGCATTAGCCAAAAACCCTAAACTGCTTTTATGTGATGAGCCGACAGGTGCACTGGATTTTGAAACAGGAAAGCAAGTATTGAAATTATTGCAAAATGCTAGCAGACAACACGGCAATACTGTTTTGATCATTACACATAATTCTGCTTTAGCGCCCATCGCTGACAGAGTTATCCACATCAATGATGCGAAAGTAAGGTCAGTTGAATTGAATGAGCATCCTTCATCCATTGATGAGATTGTATGGTAGGAGGATTTTATGAAAACAAAAACATATCTTAAAGCAGGTTTTCGCGAAATCCGGCAATCTAAAGGGCGGTTCATTGCAATCATCCTTATTGTCATGCTAGGAACACTTTTATTCGTAGGTGTCAAAACTGCTGGACCTGTCATGCAAAAAACGATGGATCACTATGTTGATACAGCAGGACTTTCTGATTTGCAAATCGTTTCTACTGGTGGTTTGACACAAAAAGATATCGCTCAAGCAGAAAAGATCCCAGATGCAAAAGTAGAAACAGGGAAACAGTTCTATTATTCCAATACTGGCAAAAATGAAGTGATTCAAATCTTTTCTTATAACAAAAATAGCAGGCAGAACAAGCTACAATTAATTGATGGAAAACGCCCGGAAAAATCCAACCAACTTTTATTAGATGAAAAAGCGGAGAATGAAGGGTATAAAATCGGTGATGTCTATCAGATTGATTCAGATGAATTGAAAGAAAAAGAGTATACCATCACTGGCTTTGTCCGTTCTCCATTGTTCATCAACAATTTGGAGAGAGGATACGCGAATGTCGGAAATGGTAGCGTGGATTATTTTGTCTATTTGCCTGAATCCAATTTCAAGACGGATATTTATTCTGTCTTATATCTGGATTTTACGAACGTAAAGAATTTGAATACGTACAGCAAAGCTTACAAAGATAAAATGGAGCAAAATCAAGAAAAGGCAGAAAAGTATTTACAAGATCGACCCGAAGAACGCTTAGAAGAGCTGAAAAAATCGGCAAACGAAGAATTAGAACCAGCACAGCAAAAAATAACAGAAGGTAAAGCACAAATAGCACAGGGAAGAACACAGTTAGAAGATGCTAAAAAACAGGTAGCGCAGCAGTCAGCAGCTATCCAGCAGCTTCCTGAAGCGCAACGGACAAACGCTGTACAAACTTTGTCTCAACAAGAAGCTCAACTCGCTGATCAAGAAAGGCAGTTAGTTGAGAAAGAAAGAGAACTAGCTTCTGCGGAGGAAGAATGGAACGAAAATGCAGAAAAAATTGAAAATTTAACTAAACCATCATACCTATACAATGAACGTTCAGAAAATGTCGGGTTTCAAGAATTTGGTGATCTGGCTGAACGTATCGCAGCAATCGCCAATGTTTTTCCTGTTTTCTTTTTCTTTATTGCCGCATTGATCACCTTTACGACAATGACGCGTATGGTAGAAGAAAACCGCAGGGAAATCGGAACATTGAAGGCGTTAGGTTATACGAAAGTTGAAATCGCAAAAAAATATGCAATCTATGCAAGTCTAGCTTCAGGAATAGGCATTGTTTTAGGAACGATATTAGGAACGAATCTTTTACCAAGGATCATTTTTGAACTATCTAACGAGCGATATGACATTGGGAGTGCTCTTGTTTTTTATGACTGGCCACCGATTTTACAAGCAGCTGCCGCATTCTTCATTGCCGCATTTGGCGCTGCAATGATTGTTTTGTTCAAAGATCTAAGAGAACGGCCTGCTGCACTGCTTCAGCCGAAAGCACCGAAGCCAGGGAAACGTATTTTTCTTGAATACATCACTCCGCTGTGGTCACGCCTTAGCTTTAATCAAAAAATCAGTTATCGAAATCTCTTCCGATACAAATCAAGAATGCTTATGGCGATTATCGGAATTGCTGGCTGTGCCGGTCTGATGGTTGCGGGCGTGGGATTGAAAGATTCTCTAAGTTCTGTCTCAGCCAAACAATTTGGACCAATCATTGACTATCAAGCAATCGTTACATTAGATTCATCCACGGAAGAGAATCATCAAAAAGCAGCGGATATGTTGCAGCAGCAAGAAAAAGTAAATGAGATCCTAGCTATTCATACTCAAACCGTAGAATTGAGAAAAAAAGGGCATGCTTCACAAAGTCTGACAGTGATCGTACCGAGTAAAACAGCTGATTTTGATCGTTTTATCCATTTAACAGATCATGAAGAGAACCCACGTTCCTTACCTAAAGCAGGAATCGCTATTACGCAAAAAGCAGCAGAACTATTTGACTTATCTACAGGAGATCATATATCGCTTTATGATGAAAATCAAAAAGAATGGAAAGTCGAAGTAAAAGAAATCGTGAAAAACTATCTAGGCAGCTTTATTTATCTGTCCCCTGAATATTATGCTTCAGTGACTGATCAATCGATGTCGGATAATGCATTTTTGCTGCATACAGATAAGATGACAACGAAAGAAGAAGAAATGCTTTCCGAGAAACTGCTGGCTACAGACGCTGTGACAAATACGTCTTTCATGTCCAAACAAATCGAAACGCAAGAAGAATCAATGGCGAACTTAGACTCGGTTGTATTAATCTTTGTCGTATTGTCAGGATTGCTGGCTTTTATCGTCTTGTATAACCTAACTAATATCAATATTTCCGAACGTGTACGCGAATTATCTACGATAAAAGTCCTTGGATTTTTTGATAAAGAAGTCACGATGTATATTGTTCGAGAAAATATCATCTTTACTCTCTTAGGGATCATTGGAGGATTTGGTGTAGGATATGTATTGACTGACTTTATCTTACAACAAGCATCTATGGAGAATGTCATCTTTCCATTAGTGATTACATGGTGGGCTTATGTTTTATCAGCAGGATTAACCATCGTATTCACGGTTATTGTGATGATTGTTACCCATTTCAAATTAAAGCATATCGATATGATTGATGCGTTGAAATCGAATGAATAAAAATAGAGGTTGTGACAGCAGTGGTCAGCTTCAA
>NZ_KV817754.1:8497-27916 GCF_001814765.1 Enterococcus sp. HMSC061C05 | reverse complement strand
GCCTGCCGTTTAACTCTGAGTCACAAGGAGTAATTTCAAAAAATAGCTCCTTATATTTTATGAATATTATAACTTGTGACCGAAGAGTTGGCAGGAGAACACCGTTTATCAGAGGTTGTGAAATCAGCGTTTTGTCCTGAGTATTAGACAGATCGTGACCTTGCTATCTAACTCCGAGTCACAACGAGCAATGGGGACTGTGACAAAAGTCTTGTCACAGTCCCTTCTTCCGAACAAACGGTGTTCCAGAAGTAGCTTCTACGGAAATAAGCCGAAATTTCACAAAAAAGCCATCCAAAAGTCAGACGGACAAGTCTGCTTTTCAGATGGCGCTACAACTACAATGCTTATTCTTTTAGCTGTCCATTCACTTATTTTTCTCTCACTTGTTCTAGCTCTTCTTTGATCATAGGGCGATACTGCCCTCTATTCAAATCTTTAGGAAGACAAAAATTCCCCATACGGATTCTTTTTAAATATAAGACTTCTTTTCCTACTGCTTTGACCATTCGCTTGACTTGGTGAAACTTCCCTTCATGCAAAATCAGACGGATAATTGAAGTTTCTGACTCTTGATCTACTTGATCAATTTGGAGTTTTGCCGGCAATGTCTGCTCATCGCCATCAATAATCAGTCCTTCTGCAAATAAACGGATATCTTCTTCTGTCATTATACCGTTAACCTCAGCTAGATATTCTTTCTCCACGTGTTTTTTTGGTGATAATAACTGATGGGCAAATACCCCATCATTCGTTAAAATCAGGAGGCCTTCCGTGTCTTTATCCAATCGGCCAACTGGAAAAAGATCTTCCCGATAATCTTGATCTTCCAACAAATCGATTACGGTTTGATCATGATTATCCTGAGTAGCAGAAATGACTCCTGCAGGTTTATGCAAAATATAATAAAAATCTTTTTGATACGCAATGATTTCTCCTAAATAAGTAACCGTATCTTCAAACTCGTTTACTTGCGCTTTATCGCTTTTGACCACTTGTCCATTGACTTCAATCGTTCCTTTTTTGATCAATCCTTTGACTTCTTTGCGGCTACCAAGTCCCATATCTGCTAAAAATTTATCTAAACGCATGCGTTTCCCCCATTTCAAAAGAGCATTGATTCTGCTCTTCCCATTCACTTATTTTATTTTTAATTTGTGTCGTAAACGCGCTATTCCTGGTCCTAGTAGTCTTTCTGCCAAACGGATTTTCAAAGCTAAATAACCGTACACCAATGCCCCTATACTTGCTACTGCAAGAATCAATAATAGAGACTGGAATTTGCTATCTTCATTTAAGAAAGTCCCAAAAATCATCTTTGTGATCCACGAAGCAAAAAGCATAATCAAGGTAAGAATAAAGATCAGTAATGTCCTACGCCAGACAAAACTTGGTTTAAAGCGAGCTACTTCATGGATCCTCTTTAAGATCAAGGTACAAGACACAGCAAACCCGAGCATTGTCGCTAATAAAGGGCCATACACTTCAAATAAACGAATGGCTGGATATTGAAGAAGTAGTTTCACCAGAAACCCAACAACCAAATAACTGATTGCCGCCCTGTTTTCAAACATTCCTTGCAGCATGTTGGAAACTAGCATATATAACCCTAAGAAGAGTCCTACAAAACTTGCTTGGATCAGTACATTGCTTCCTAGAGAATCTGGTGTATAAAATAATGTGTTGAGCGGATAGGCAAGTAACATGACACCAAATGTCGCTGGAAACATAAAAAATGAAAACAGTTGTAAATTTCCGCTCGTCAATTTTGCCAGTCCTACTCGATCTTTCAACGTAACAGCTTCTGTAATCAACGGTAACCCGGTAGACGCGATCGATGTTGCCAATGCGATAACTACCATTGTCAATTTATCTGGATTGGCACTAAAAATCGAAAAAAGATCTAGCAACTGTGCATTGGAATATTCAGTGGATGCGGACATGATCCTCATAAAAGTGAATTGATCGACTAATTTGAAGATTGTTACCCCTGAACCAACGATAATAAACGGTATTGCTTCTTTAATGGTATCTAACAACAATTCCTTCGTTGCAATATTTACTTTGTTTTCGCTGTAGTGGATAAATGCAGATGTATACGCTTGATGTTTCTTCAAAAAATACAAAAGGACAAGGATACTTGCTAGCATACCGATAAATGCCGCGAAAGTTGATTGCGTGACCGCTGTCACATAATCGCCATTCATGACTTTCATGATGATGAATGTAGCCAACAGCATATAAAAAATACGTGCCACTTGTTCAACGATCTGCGACAGCGCATAAGGCATCATCTCTTGATTCCCTTGAAAATACCCTCGTATCACACTCATACAAGGAAAAACCAATACAGCGATACTCAAAGAGCGCATCGTTGGAATCAGTTCTTCTCCGCCACCAGAAGCATGAGCTAGCCAAGGAGAGGCGATGTACATGAACAAAGCGAACAACAGACCTAACCCGCCCATCATCTGTAATGCCCGGATGAATAATCGTCGTGAAGTGCCATATTCATTCAACGAATTATATCGCGCGGTTTGTTTTGCGATCGCCGCGGGTATTCCTGCTGTAGAGATCAGTAGAAACAATGCATATATATTGTACCCCATATTGAATAATCCATTGGCAGCCTTAGCATTTTCGCCCATCCAAGCATACCAAGGAATGATATAGACAGCTCCTAGCAACCTTGAAATGATATTACTGGCGGTCATCCAAGCAGAGCCTCGTGCCATTTTTTCTTGCGGTGATAATTGATCTAATGCTGGTTTTCTTTGATTATCCATCGGTCAGATTCCAACTTTCTACAAAACATTACTATCATTTTAATTGGTAAAACAGAAACTGGCAATCGATTTTATATAACTTTTATAAGAACGATTGTTTTTTTGAATTCGGTTTCGTTTTTTTGGTAAAGTAAAGAAATATACAGCCTTTTATGGCTAACATTTATAGGAGATATCAATGACACAAGAAATAAAAAAACTACCCGTTATATTTTTAGGTCTTTTCTTTATCACAGTTGGATTGAATTGGTTCTTGCTCCCTCATGATATAGCTTCCGCCGGAGTGGGCGCAATCGGACATTTAGTTGAAACGGCCTTTTCTATCCAACGCTCAGTTACTGTTTGGAGCATCAATCTTATGATGCTGCTTCTAGCCGCTGTTCTATTAGGAAAATCAATATTTTTTAAAACTGTAGCGGGAAGTCTGCTTTTTCCTGTTGTTTTAGAAATCGTTCCAAAAGTGGAAATGCTCTCTTCTCATTTCTTCTCACTGATTTTAGGAAGTCTTTTGTTCAGTCTTGGCGTTTACACATTGTACACCGTCGGAGCGTCAAATGGCGGGATAACGATACCGCCAATTATTTTTCACAAATTTTTTCGGCTTCCAATGCCGCAAGGACTGTTACTTACGAATAGCCTTATCATCTTTTTGAATTATTATGTATTTGGATGGTTGGAGACACTGTTCGTTCTCCTATCTATTACAGTCAGTTCATTGTTTATGAAAATACTCATCCGCTTGTCCCCTGTGTCAAGAAAATTTGAATAAAGCTGGATTTTGTCATAGCGGAATCAAACGATATATTGAAAAGAGTGTGCTATAATAAACCAAGAAATTGAATGAAGCGAGGGATCAATCAATGAGCTTCTCTTTAGAAGACATCCGTCATTTACTATTAAAAGAACATCTATTAAAAGAATTTGTTTCAACAAAAGGCTGGCATCTTGATGTACCAGAAAAAGCTGAATTTCTTCAGTTAAGTTATGATTCAAGAAAAGCTGATGCTTCTACTCTGTTTTTCTGTAAAGGAATGAATTTCAAAGAAGAATATTTGGATTCAGCAATCGAACAAGGTATCCAATATTATGTATCAGAGCAGCCATACGAAAATTCAGCAGTAGGAATCATTGTGACGGATATCCGTAAAGCAATGGCACTTCTTGCTATGGCCTTTTACGACTATCCACAAAATAAATTGAAAGTAATTGGATTCACTGGAACAAAAGGTAAAACAACTGCTGCGTATTTTACTAAAGCAATCTTGGATCACACAACGAATAAAAAAACTGCATTGCTTTCTACGATGAATACAACGCTAGATGGCAAAACGTATTTCAAATCCCATTTAACAACGCCTGAGTCATTAGATTTATATCGTATGATGGCAGAAGCAGTTGAAAATGGTATGACTCATTTAGTGATGGAAGTTTCTTCCCAAGCTTACAAAACACAACGTGTGTACGGGTTGACTTTAGATGTAGGAATCTTCTTGAATATCTCGCCTGACCATATCAGTCCGATCGAACATCCGACATTTGATGACTATTTCTATTGCAAGCGTCAATTGATCTTAAACTCAAAAACAGTTGTTTTGAATCACGAAAGTGACTATTTTGATTTGCTTAAAGAAACCGCCGATCTATTCCAGATCCCAACGATCACTTATGGTCGTTCGGAAGAAAGCAATTATCAAGTGATTCATTCAGACAAAGGTAACCACGGGTTTACTTTATCTTCTCGTCAAGATCACTTAGCTATCTGCGATACTGCTTATGATATTTTGCTGGCCGGAGGATTCAATCAAGAAAATGCAGCCAGTGCGATCATTGCCGCAGCACTAACAGGTGCTTCCAGTCAAGATGCACAAGCCGGATTAAAAGAAGCTCGTGTACCAGGCCGAATGGATCAATTGATCCAATCAAATGGGGCGCATGTCTATGTGGACTACGCACATAATTATCTAAGTTTGAAAACATTGCTGGAATTTGCCAAAAATGAACATCCAGATGGTCGTGTAATTGTTGTATTAGGCAGCCCAGGGAACAAAGCAATCTCCCGTCGACATGATTTTGGAAAAGTGTTATCAGAAACAGCTGACGTTGCCTTTTTGACGGCAGATGACCCAGCATTTGAAGATCCGCAAAAAATCGCGGAAGAAATCAATGAAGCAATTACTAATCCAGAATTGATCGTTCATTATGAAATGGACCGTCCTGAAGCGATTCGACGTGCTTTAGCAGAAAGTACTCCGCAGGATTCAGTCGTCATTGCGGGAAAAGGGGTTGATCCCTATCAAAAAATCAATGGTGTAGATGAACCTTATGAAGGGGATTATGCAATCGTGAAGCGGTTGATTGAAGAGTAATGTTATTTATATTCTAGTAGACGGGACGCCATGAAAAGAAAACTTTTCATAGCGTCCCGTCTATGGAATTATCAAGAAAAGTTGCCGGAACTACAATAATTTTTATTGTTTCTTTATCGCGCCTCTTAAAGATAGCGCTTTCGTTAGTTTTGCTTACTGGCTCTTCTATCGTTGCTTTTAGTTTATTATTCCTGTCTTTTCAATAATATAAAGGTGGTTATTATGAAAAAAATTTTCAACTTAGCAAACAGTATCTTTTTTCTTTCTCTTTTTTCTGTCATTTTTCTAACTTTGGATTTGCAAAGTGGCAAAATGGGGGCTGTTATTTTTAGAAATCTCCATTTGCCAGTTGATGCATCGATTGTTGGATGGTTACTGCTACTTTTTTCTTACTTGATGAGTCGGAAGCATCAGACTAAGTTTTTCGCGCGCTTAGGCGGAAGGGTTGCTCTATTTTTTCTAGTCGTTTATCTGATATTCACATGTCTAGGTTTGCTTCAGTCGCTCGGTATTCTGCCTTGATACTTCGTTCGAATCATATTGACTATAATAAATAGAGGCTGGGACAGAAGCGTTTAACTCCAAGAAATAAGAAGGAATTCACGAAAATTGCTTTTCAAATTTTTGTGAATTTCAGCTTATTTCCGAAGGAGTTGCTTCTGCTTCCGCCGTTTATACGTGTTTAGAGCGTGGGACAAAAGTGTTCTTGACTTTTGTCCCACGCTCTATTTTCTTAGAAATCAGTTAGCTGACTTTTCACTAGCTAATTCTGCTGCCTTTTCTCTTTCTTCATTCAATAATTTATTATCATAAAATTTAATAAATGGGAACCAGATAATGAATGCGATGATTGCACAAAAGACAGCTAGCACAGCTGCTTTCCAATCACCCCCACTGCCGACAAATGCGCCAATTCCAACTGGTGAAGGCCACGGCATCTGTGCAAGCATCGGTTTAACGATTTCCAGCCGAATGGCAAAATAAGCGAGTGTAGCAGAAGCCATCGGTGCTAAGAAAAACGGAACCGCTAAATAGGGATTGTAGACGATTGGCATCCCGAAAATAATTGGTTCGTTGATATTGAATAGTCCTGGTACAAGAGAGGCTTTTCCTAACACTTTCAGCTGATCCGATTTCGCGAGGAATGCAATAAAGATGATCAATCCTAAGGTCGCGCCTGATCCACCAACGGTTACATAAGAATTGTTGAATTCTCCTGCCAACGGATAATTTGCGCCTTGTGCGTTAGCTGCCATATTAGCTAATACGATTGGGGTCAAGAAAGAAGTGATGATATTCGCTCCATGGATACCTACGATCCACAATGCATGGATCAAGAAATAAATCACCATGACACCAAGCCACGTATTCGTCAGCTGCGTAACAAACCCAAATGGGATAGCAATCATTTTGAAGATATCCGTTCCTAGTGCAACTAATAATCCATTGATGATCATCACCACAAACGCAATGACAAATGTTGGGATCAGAGCGGTGAAAGAACGAGAAACTCCCGGCGGAACAACATCTGGCATTTTTATGACCCAATTTCTCTTGACACACATACAATACAATTCGACCGCAATAATCGACATAATAATAGCTGTAAAGATTCCTGAAGTTCCTAAACGTTCGACAAAAGAGCCCATCCGTATCCCATTTACTACAGTTTCTGTCTCATTGATAGAAGCAATCAAGCTGATTTTACCATCGGTCATGATCAACTCAGGGATACACATAAAGAATGCAAAAACAGATAGTAATGCCCCCGTGAGCGGATTAACATTCAACTTTTGTTCATCTCGTTCAATTGACGTTAATTCATAAGCAAACACAATGGCAAAGTAAATAGATAAAATACCCATCGTCATTGTATTGACGATCATGTACAAGTCACTAACTTTGAAAAAAGTTGCATTAAAAAATCCTTCTAAAAATGGGAACGGTAATGGCAAAATATTCAAAACCAAAAACATCGAACCTACGATCGTGAAAGGAATAGAAGCCATCCCCGCTGCCATGACAGCCCGAACGATTTTAAGTTGCGCAATTTTCCCCATAGGTCCCATCAGGTATTTCTGCAAAAAATCAAACATTAATTATTCTCCTTTCCTAAATACAACGCTTTTTCATATTGTTTTATACGGATATACTGCTGATCTTGATTGAGCGAAATTTTCTTTAAACGATACTGGATAAATACACTGACAAAAATACCGCTTACAATAAGAATGAAAACAAATAGCTGTCCTCTATTGTTATTTGCCATAAAAGGATACAAGAGTGTAAATCCTGAGGTGAACAACACTGGAATCAATAATATATTGCAGACACCCTGAAACAAAAAATACCGCTTTGTCCATGGAACATTCGTTTGGTGCTTTCGATAAAGCTTTACTTGTTCTCCTACTGCAGGCAAAATAGCTAAAAGTAAAACCATTGGTAAACTGCTTCCTAAACTTTTAGCTGATAGAAGCAGAATCATCCATTGCATGTTCATGAAAAAGAAAAAGGCAGTCAGATAGCGTACGAACAGATAACGATTGAAATACATGTTTTTCAAACTAAGTTGCTTTTTTTCTAATTCGATTTTCCTTTTTACTGTATCCTGCACAATAAATCTTCCTTTCTATTTATTTTTTTGATACAAATAATTCATTTCCTGTGCAACTTCCAATAATGTCATCGTCGTCATCAGATGATCTTGTGCATGGACCATGATAATTTCCATTTCTATTTTTGTCCCACTAGCATATTCTTTCAGAAGTTGAGTTTGTGATTGATGCGCATGAAGAATCTCTTCATTTGCTTGTCGCAACTTCTCTTCTACTTCTTCAAACATCTCCTTACGCATCGAGCGAAATGCTTCATGTATCAGTGTTCGTGCATTTCCGCTATGAAAAATGATATCAAAAGACGTCACTTGTAGCGTTTCACTGTTTATTTTTTCAGCCATCTGTTTTCCTCCTTATTCGATCAGTTTGATAAATTTACTGCTGAAATTCTCAAAAATAGGTTCAGCTAAGATTTCCTGTTGCACGTTTAGCTGGTCAACTAACCTAACGATTGCTTTGGTCACGACCGTAATTCCTTCATTTTCGATATAAGAAGGCGAAACTAGAAAAACAAAATGGATTCCTTGATACTGATTCCATTGCATCCCTGAAGGAATCAAAGCAACGGCTATCTTTGTTTCGATTCCAACTGGAACAGCGGGATGTGGGACTGCCACTGTATCACTGAATATGATTTGTCCCATACTTTCACGTTGCTGGATCTGCTTTCGCATTTCTCTTATATATCCTTCTTCTTCATTTATGCTCAGCTTTTGCAACAAATCATGAAGAACTTCTTCTTTTTTCGGTTCGTACGTATAAGTCTTGAAAAACTTTTCAGACAGCTGTTCGGTGTAAATCTGTTTTTTTTGCTGTAGAGAAAATGCTGGTATCGGTTGATCTGAGGAATGATAAGGTATGGATTCACCAATTACCTTTCGTATTTTATGAACATCATCTTCATTCAAAAAAATACTGACATGTAAAACTGGAATTTTAAAAAACATTGTCGAAAGATCAATAGAAGAAATAATCAAGTCGATTCCTTTTAAAGTTGTTTCATTGATCTCATAATAGCCTTTTACATTTACCACTGTAATATTTTTTCCAAATTCACTGACTACACGATTCTTTAATAATTGAGCACTGCCATAACCTGTTGCGCAGATGATCAACGCATGCAATTTATGCGTAGCTCTTTCTTTTTCCAATGCCGCCATGAGATGCAAAGCCAAATAGGCCCATTCATCTTCATTGATGGTATAGTTTTTCAAAGCCGGCATGTTGCTGAAATGCGTTTTTACTGCTTCAAAAACTTTGGGATTTTCTTCCTTTATCTCTTCAGTCAGAGGGTTCTCAATGCGAATGCCTCGGCTCAATCGAATCATCATTGGTGACAAATGATCGAGTAGACCATTGAAAAGCTGGTGATCTTCTATTAATGAAAAACGAAATTCCTGAGACAATCGTTTCAAAACTTTCGCTACTTCCTTTGATAGTTCCTGATCATTTTTATTTTCTCTATGATTTGACTTAGCCATAAGGTGTAAAGTCAAATAAGCAATTTCTTCTTGGGGAAACGATACATCTGCGATTACCTCAATACGTTGAACAATGCGTTGCGCCACTTGATACTCTACTCGATCAGAAACTTCTTGTTCGATACCTAGTTCCTTGATTTCAAACCCTTCTCGTAGACGTTTGATTCCCAAAGCCAAGTGTAAGGACAAATTCTGTATAATAAAATCAGAAACTTTTAACTTAGCTTCTCTTGTTTCATCGAGAATGATGATCACTAGCTCTTCAAAACTGATGTCTGTGAAAAAGCGACTTTGTCCTAAATATTCTTTCAATGAATTCCCATAATGGTTCCCGAAAAAAGTATCCATGATAAAATGCCGTCGATTTCTTTCTTCCCCTTCGATCCATATCCCTTGACCATGCTTAGAAACAATTTTTAGTGAATAAGGAATCAACCGCTCTTTGATTTCTTGCATGTCCTTTGTCAAACTAGAACGACTGATATAAAGCTCTTCTGCCAAATCATCCATAAAAAGAATGGCATCTTCCAAAAGCAGTTGGTTCAATATATACTTTTGTCGGTCTTCCGACTCATAAAATCCTTGAGGCTCTCTAGCATATCCCGGTACTATTTCTTGCCGACTCAAAAACAGATCAAATGTCAGTCTTTGTAAAATATGCAGTTGGTAACCATAACCTGGTTTAGCAATGATCTTACCTCCGTTTTCTTCTACTAACTCTTTGATCCGCTGCAAGTAATTACGGATTGTCCGATCAGATAATAACAATTCAGAAGCTAAACGTTGACTGGTGACATACTCCTTCCTGTGATCAATCAAATATCTCAACAGCAATTTTTCCTTCTGTTTCATTATCATCCACTCCTATTCCATCATATATTCTCTTCGATCACCTCTGCTAACTTCTGGATGCCTGTAGGGATTGGGACATACGCTTGGAAAGGGATACTAACAACAGGCTTTCCAACAGATTCTCCTAATTTTTTGAATTTATCCAAAAACATCGTCGTTTGCGGGCTGATCAGAAATAAATCAAAATCACTATTCTTAATCATATTATCGCCTTCTGTAGCTGAAACTGCATCTACGAGTACCTCTTCTCCTTTTTGCTTAAAGAAATCCGTTGTCTTTGAGGCCATCATCGATGATGACATTCCTGCTGCACAAATAATCAATGCTTTTTTCATAAATCAATCACTCCTTTTATTTTTATAAACCAAGCATAACTTGTAAGCGTTTTCTATTCAAAATATATATTTCCGTAGCATTACGGAAAAAATGTGTATCATCACTTGAATAATGAACGTAGAACGTTTCACTGATTTACCGTAAAAAAAGATACACATGGAATGATAGCAATTTATCATCCATGTGTATCTTCACTTTTTCCTTATTTTTTTATTCGATCTCATCTAATGATTCAAACCGTGTTTTTCTCTTATTTTGCGGATAAGTATCTCAGTCACCCCAATATACATGATTCCTAAACATACCCCAAGGATATTCTCAAAAATGCGGATCGTTACTGCTCCTGGAATACCAAATAAGCTTGCAGCGACTGTCAAAGCACCAAAGCAATTAAAAATTGTTTTATATCTATAGGTAGAACAAATACCTAAAGCTAGTCCACCCAATATACCGACCCACGCAAACGGAATAAATTGGCTGATACCAATAAATAAAGCACATCCGATCAATGAGCCGATAATTCTGTCTACTGCTCGTTCTTTGAAACCAATCGACATCAATCCATAGCTAGATACAATAGAAGAAAATGCAAACCCTGCCCACATCAATCGTTGAAAAGGGACATATTCTCCTGCGACAATCAAAAGACTGATACCAAACGCATAGCTGAGCATCCAAATTTTTTGTTGCGAATAAATATCTTTCAAAAAATTCTTTCTGAATAAGCTTTTGCCTCTATTCTTTTCTCGATGTTTTCTATAAAGGATAACTGAAAACCAACAAAAAAATAAAAACAATAAGCTACCTGTTTGTGTAAAGAAATCCTTGTTCAACAAATCTTTAGGTAACGAATAAACAATAAAAAGATAAGAAAAACCGTACAAAGAAGCATTTCCCATTTTAGGGTCACTAGCAGTTGCCAGTAATATGCTACTTAGTAAAATAAAATGAATCAACACGCCCATACCTGACCATTTGATCAGTTGGACATAAGGCGCTGTTAATAGTGAGAGCATAACGATGGCTAAACTAATGATCGAATGAGAAATCTTATAACCAAAATCAACAAAACGAATACTCATCAACATACAGAATAAAACCACAGCGTATGGTTTATGCGTCGATTCAAACAATGTTGTAATGAAAATAATAAAACAAATGGCAAATAATACGATAAATAATGATCGTAAAAACAATGAACAAATATACATGCGCTTTTCTTTTCTAGAAGTTGCTTCTCGTATTTTTTGTTTTAAAATAAACGGATCTAGTTGCAGAGACTGATAAAAACCCACCTGTTGTCGTCCTTTCTTTTACTTTTATTTCTATATTTTTCACAGTCAACTATGACAGGTTGTAAATACTATGGAACATCATATGGCGTTGTTATTTTCTTGTCAACTATTTTCCCTATTCATGTTTTTTTACAAAAAAACAGCTGACAGAGATTCTGCCAACTGCTTTTATCAGGTTATTTAATTAGCAACGATATTGACTAACTTGTTTGGTACCGCAATAACTTTTCTGACTGTTTTGCCTTCGATATATTCTTGCACTGTTTCATTGGCTAATGCTACTTTTTCTAGCTCATCTTTCCCTAAGTCTCGGGGAACATTGCTTTTCGCACGAACTTTACCGTTTACTTGGAAAACAACTTCTACTTCGTCTTCCACAAGTGCTGCTTCGTCATATGTTGGCCATGGTGCGTAAGAAATACCACCTTCATTTCCAAGGATTGACCATAGTTCTTCACCTATGTGAGGAGCAATCGGTGCGAGTAGTTGAACAAATCCTTCGATATATTCATAAGGCAGAGCGTCCACTTTATAGGCTTCATTGATAAAGACCATCAATTGGGAGATTGCTGTATTGAAATGAAGATTTTCATAGTCTTCTGTCACTTTTTTCACTGTTTGATGGTACACTTTATCAAGTTTGCCGTCATTCAATGTAGTGATACGATCACGCATTTTATTGTTTTCATCAACAATCAAGCGCCATACACGATCCAAGAATTTGCGGCTTCCTTCTAAGCCATTTTCGCTCCAAGCAATCGAAGCGTCTAATGGTCCCATGAACATTTCGTACATGCGCAGTGTATCTGCACCGTAAGTTTCAACCACATCATCAGGATTGACTACATTACCGCGAGATTTTGACATTTTTTCGTTGTTTTCGCCTAAGATCATTCCTTGATTGTATAGTTTTTGGAATGGTTCTTTTGTAGGAACGACACCGATATCGTATAAGAATTTATGCCAGAATCGTGCATATAGTAAATGAAGTACCGCATGTTCTGCTCCACCAATGTAGATGTCAACTGGCAGCCAACGCTTCAACTTTTCATAATCTGCTAGTTCTTTTTTGTTATGAGGGTCGATATAACGCAGGTAATACCATGAGCTTCCTGCCCATTGTGGCATTGTATTCGTTTCGCGACGGCCTTTTTTACCTGTTACAGGATCAACGACATTGACCCACTCCTCAATATTTGCTAATGGAGATTCTCCAGTACCGCTTGGCTTGATATTTTTTGTCTTAGGCAAACGTAATGGTAGCTCTTCTTCTGGGACAGCTGTGACTGTTCCGTCTTCCCAGTGGATGATTGGGATTGGTTCACCCCAGTAACGTTGACGGGAGAATAGCCAGTCGCGTAAGCGATAGCTGACTTCTTTCTTCCCTACGCCATTTTCTTCTAGCCATTCATTCATTTTGTCGATTGCTTCTTGTTTGTTCATACCGTTTAAAAATTCAGAGTTGATGTGCGTACCATCTTCTGTGTAAGCAGCTTTTTGAACATCTCCACCTTCGATAACTGGAAGAATCTCTAGTCCGAAAGTTTGAGCGAATTCAAAGTCACGTTCATCATGTGCTGGAACAGCCATGATTGCTCCTGTGCCGTAAGAAGCTAATACATAATCAGCGATCCAGATTGGGATTTCTTTGCCATTGACTGGATTGATTGCGTAAGCACCAGTAAATACTCCTGTTTTTTCTTTTGCAAGATCTGTTCTCTTCAGATCTGATTTTTTAGCTGTCTCTTCGATATAAGCTTCTACAGCAGCTTTTTGTTCAGGGGTCGTAATTTCTCTAACAAGATCTAGTTCAGGTGCGAGAACCGAGTAAGTTGCACCGAATAAAGTATCTGGTCGTGTCGTAAACACGGTATAGGATTTATCCGTACCAGCCACTTTAAATTCAATATTTGCTCCCACTGAACGCCCGATCCAATTTCTTTGCATTTCCTTGATGCTTTCTGGCCAGTCAACTAGTTCTAGATCATCCAATAAGCGATCGGCATAAGCAGTGATTTTCAGCATCCATTGGCGCATTGGTTTTCTGACTACGTCATAGCCACCACGTTCACTTTTTCCATCGATCACTTCTTCATTTGAAATAACTGTTCCTAATTCAGGTACCCAGTTTACCGCTACTTCTGCTTCATAAGCCAGGCCTTTTTCATAAAGCTTCGTAAAAATCCATTGTGTCCATTTGTAATACTCTGGATCAGTTGTATTCACTTCGCGATTCCAGTCATAACTAAATCCTAAAGAATTGATTTGGCGTCGGAATGTTTCGATATTTTTTTGGGTAAATTCAGCCGGATCGTTTCCTGTATCTAACGCATATTGCTCTGCAGGTAGGCCGAATGCATCCCACCCCATTGGATGCAGTACGTTGTATCCTTGACTTCTTTTCACACGGGAAAGGATATCCGTTGCCGTATACCCTTCAGGATGCCCTACATGGAGCCCTTGTCCGGATGGATAGGGAAACATATCTAGTGCATAAAATTTTGGTTTTTCAGGATCATCATGGGTGTTGAAGGTATTCGTTTTTGCCCAGTATTTTTGCCATTTTTTCTCTATTTCTTTATGATTGTAACTCATTTTCTGTCCTCCTGTTCTATTAAAAACGCTTGTTTCTATTATAGCGAAAAAAACCGGCAGAATCTGTTTCTTTTTGTTTTCTTTTACTTTGTTTTCTCAAACTTCACAAAAGAAATAAAAAAATCCTATAAAAAGATTGCTCTTTTTATAGGACGTAATCTACGCGGTACCACCTATTTTTGCCTTAATGAAAAGGCCTCGAACGTTGTAACGGCCGTCACCGCCACTTGCTTACTCGAATATTCAGCAAGGGCAACTCAAAGGCGAGTTCAAAAGCATCCGTGCACATTCTCACCAACCATGTGCTCTCTGAAACTTCAGTCTTTTTACTACTTCCTTTTCAAGTGTTGTCATATTTAAGTAGCCTTATAGTAACAAATATTTTTGTGGAATTCAATCGTTATTTCTTTGAACAGCTATTTTATTTAGCTACAATCAATGTTTGACCTGGATAAATAAAGTTGTTTTTGATATTGTTCCATTCGATTAGTTGAGCCATTGTAATACCATAGCTGTCAGCAACACCCCAAACAGATTCTCCAGATTTCACAGTATAGGTTTTCGAACCTGCAGGTGCTTGTTGGTTTGTTGTTTGAGACGAACCTTTCTTCACGATCACTTGTTGTCCAGGATAGATGAAATTATTTTTGATATTATTCCATTCGATCAACTGATCCATCGTGATATGATGTTTGTTCGCTACGCTCCAAACTGACTCGCCTGCTTTCACGGTATACATCGTATTACCAGAGGATGATGTACTTGTTGTAGCAGACGTATTCGGTGTATTTGGTTTCGCTGCCGAAGTAGTTGAACCTGTATTGGTATTTACTGAATTGCCGCCTTTAACGATCAATTGCTGTCCTGGGTAAATAAAGTTGTTTTTGATATTATTCCATTCGATCAGCTGATTCATCGTGATGCCGTTTTTATTCGCTACGCTCCAAACAGATTCACCCGCCTTGACTGTATAAGTGCCTTGAGACGAACTGCTGCCAGTATTAGCTGAGCTGCTGTTATTTGTATTGGCTGACGAACCTGTATTACTTGATGCGCTGTTTGTTGACCCACTGTTTGAAATAGTCAGTTGTTGTCCTGGATAAATAAAGTTATTTTGGATGTTGTTCCATTGGATTAGTTGAGCCATCGTAATTCCATATTTGTTGGAGACACTCCAAACAGAGTCTCCGGCTTTCACTGTGTATTTCGTTCCTGAAGCCGTATTAGAAGAACTTGAGTTAGACGAATTTGAACCACTTGTGTTGCCAGTATTTGCTCCAGTATTAGAAGAACCGCCATTTGATACGATCAGCTGTTGTCCTGGATAAACAAAATTATTCTTGATATTGTTCCATTCAATCAATTGAGCCATCGTAATTCCGTGATCATTTGAGATCTTCCAAACAGAATCGCCAGATTGAACAGTGTATTTCGCCCCAGTTGTTTGTCCTCCGTTTGATGTACCAGCATTTCCTGAAGAATTGGTATTGTTACCAGAATTATTCGTCGAAGAGCCATTTTCTTGGCTACCCTTGATCGTTAGTTTTTGTCCTGGATAAATGAAATTGTTTTGGATATTGTTCCATTGAATCAATTGATCCATTGTAATACCGAATTTATTGGAGATTCCCCAAACAGAATCGCCAGATTGAACAGTATAAGTGGTCGAAGTTGCTGAACCTGAGTTTGTATTACCAGAATTACTTGAACCGCTAGTACTACCTGTACTTCCAGTATTATTCCCACCTGTAGTGGCTCCACCGCCCGCGTTTCCGCTAGCTGGTGTATCATATTGGGTCAATCCGTAAGTCGTGATGATATTATTTAATTTGCTTGCATAACCAGGGTCAGTCGCATAACGACCTGTCAAACAAGCTGTCGCATCTGTATAGGATCTCGTGTTGCTCTTCCAAGTACCGGCATAGTAATAACCGTTGCCAAATGAAGTATTTCTAAGTACATAGGCATTGTCATTGAACGATTCAGCAAAAGAAGGATATTGTCGGAAAGGCTCTTTTTTATTTACCCATTGATTATTTAAAAATTCAAGCGTATCCATGTAGACAGTTTGTCCTTGATAGCTGCCTTTTATCCCAAAAAGATTATAATAAGGTGCTTGCGATAACGCACTACTGCCCCAACCGCTTTCTACAACTGCTTGTGCGATCATCACTGATGCATACAAATCATTAGCTTGAGCAATTGGCTGCGCATAAGTAGCAATTTCTGTGATAAATGCCGCTGTATTGATTCTTGCGCCGAACTGAACAGGTGTTTCATCCGCTTGAACAGGAACCGGCTGTACTAATGGAGCAGCGACAGAACAGCCTACCATCGCAGTTCCCACGATTGCTGCCCCTCGTTTTGCTTTTCGAAAACGTTTGGTCTGTTCTAAACGTCTCCGTTCTTTTCTTGCAATGTTTTCCATCTTCTATCCTCCAACTTCAATTTATCTATTATTAATAATTATAACTTCTCTTAATATTTATTAAAAGTTATTTAAGAGCTTTGTTGTTTTTTGTAATCATATTGTAATTTACCGTAATGAACAACTTCTGTTCATTTTCAAGTTCTTCCTACGTCTATGTTCTTATTTACAAGGATTTCGAAAAACACTGATTTTATTTTCCTAACATTTCATTTGTATTACCAAAAAATGTCTTTCCGATTACAGTTATTTTTTTTATAAGAATATTGGTTATTCAAAGAGGGATCATGCATTGGTTTTATCTCTTTACCGTTTTTTTCGCTGGACCAAAAATGCTATAATAAGTCATTGCTTCAAAGGAGGAATTGTATGAAATATAAAACATCATTTCAGGTGACTGGTAGCTTCTTTCTTGTCCTGTTTTTTATTTTGGGCTGGATCGTAAAGTTCCATCTATCGTGGCTTTCTGGTTTCGATCAGTGGTTTACAGACATTGTCAGAGCTTCTTATCCTGATCTGAACAGCTACCAACTCTTTATGACTAAATTCGGTAATCCTCTTACCGTCATCATTTTATTTGCTTGTACGGCTTTATGGATGTGGTATAAGAAAAAAAGGGCAGAAACAGTTTGGTTCGTTTCTGGATTTATTGTAATTGCTGGAATCATCAACCCGTTGATCAAACTATTTTTCATGCGAGAGCGCCCTTCATTGACACACTTAGTGGTTGAAACAAGTTACAGTTTCCCTAGTGGACATGCAGCAGGCAGTATGATTCTTTACGGCTCTTTCCTATTTCTGCTGCCAGCTTTTGTTCAAAAAAGAACCTTACGTACATTGCTTCAATTGCTGATGGTGTTTATTATAGTAAGTGTCGGGATAAGCCGCATTTATCTGGGTGTTCATTTTCCTACCGATATCATCGGCGGCTACTTACTCAGTCTTTCTTGGCTGTGCCTGACTTATCCAGTGTATAGAGAAAAAAGAAAACAAATAAGTAACTCTTACAGAAAGAAGGACTTTTAATGACTTTTCCTTATTCAGAAGGAAATAAAAGATATCATTCTTGGAATTATGCTTTACGAAATGAGTTTGGCGGGAAAATTTTCAAGGTGCCGATCGATGGAGGGTTCGACTGCCCGAATCGAGATGGGACTGTTGCCCATGGCGGTTGTACTTTTTGCAGTGTATCTGGTTCGGGTGATATGATCGTTGCACCTGAAGATCCACTTCCAATCCAATTCCAGAAAGAAATCGACATGATGCATCAAAAATGGCCTCATGTCCAACAATACATCGTTTATTTCCAAAATTTTACAAACACCCATGCGCCAGTTGAAATAATCAAAGAACGATTTGAGCAAGTAGTCAATTTACCAGGTGTCGTAGGATTATCAGTCGGTACACGACCGGATTGTCTGCCAGATGAAGTAGTTGATTACCTTGCTGAACTGAACGAGCGGATGTATTTATGGGTAGAACTTGGATTGCAAACAACTTTTGAAGAAACTTCAAAACTGATCAACCGAGCACATGATTATCAAACTTATTTAGATGGCGTGGCTAAATTACGCAAACATAATATCCGTGTTTGTACGCATTTGATCAACGGATTACCAGGCGAAAGTTTAGAAATGATGAAAGAAAATGTCAGACGCACTATTTTAGATTCCGATATCCAAGGAATCAAGCTCCATTTGATGCATCTGATGCGCAAAACGAGAATGTTGCGAGACTATCATGAAGGTCGACTTCAATTAATGAGCCGTCCTGACTATGTCAATATCATTTGCGACCAGCTGGAAATGATACCAAAAGAGATCATCATCCATCGTTTGACAGGGGATGCGCCGTGGGATTCCTTGATTGGACCAATGTGGAGCTTGAAAAAATGGGAAGTCTTGAATGCAATTGATGAAGAACTTCTTCGCAGAGATAGCTTCCAAGGAAAATATGATGTACGGAAAAAGGTGAGTGTCTGATGTTGCAAACTGCTTTGTATTTCAGCCATACATTACTGCAAGAAATCTTGCAACCAGGAGATCACGTCGTAGATGCAACGATGGGCAATGGCCACGATACGGTTTTTCTAGCAGAACACATCGGAAAAACTGGTCATGTCTATAGTTTCGATATCCAGCAACAAGCAATCGATGCTACTCGTGAAAAGCTAGAACAGCATCAGTTAGAAGAACGTGTCTCATTGTTTCTACAAGGCCACGAAACGTTAGGAGAAGTAATAGCTGAACAACAAGATCTTAAAGCAGGGATCTTCAATCTAGGGTATCTCCCAAAAAGTGATAAAGCAATCATCACTATGCCAGAGACTACACGCACAGCTATGGAAGAAATATTGAAACGACTTGTGCCTCGCGGACGATTGATCCTTGTTGTCTACTATGGTCATGAAGGCGGAGAAAAAGAACTGGATATGGTTGATTCTTTTTGTTCCAAACTGCCACAGGAAACATATAATGTGCTGAATTATCGGTTTATCAACCAAAAGAACCAGCCGCCTATTTTATATTGTATCGAGAAAAAAAGATAAATAAAAAACGCAAAACATAAATGATATGTTTTGCGTTTTTTTCTCTAGCACTCAGGTTAGAGCGTTGATTTCACAACTTCTTTATTCACGGTGCTCAAAAGCTTGCATCTGCGGTAA
>NZ_KV817754.1:0-8397 GCF_001814765.1 Enterococcus sp. HMSC061C05 | reverse complement strand
CTTGCATCTGCGGTAATAAGTCCAACCAAATCAAAAACATGAGAAGCTGTTTTTGATTGGCTGTTCTTATTACTTGATGCAGGACAGCTTTTTCACAACCTCTTTATTCAAATACAAATTGATTATGATAAAGTTCCGCATAAAATCCATTTTCTGCTAATAATTCGTGATGACTGCCTTCTTCAATGACTTCCCCATCACGCAAGACAACGATTCTATCTGCATTCAAGATCGTTTTCAGCCGGTGAGCAATCACAAAGCTGGTTCTTCCTTTGATTGCTTCATCCATTGCTTTTTGGATTCTTGCTTCTGTTACCGTGTCTACATTACTTGTTGCTTCATCCAAAATCAATAAAGATGGATTTGTGATGATCGTTCGAGCAATACTGATCAACTGCTTTTGACCTGTACTGAACAAATTGTTTTCTTCGGATATCTCTGTATCATACCCTTTTTCTAACGTCATGATAAAGTCGTGAATGTTCGCTTGTTTTGCTGCATTGATGATTTCTTCATCTGAAGCATCTGGTTTACCGAATGTGATATTGTCTTTGATGGTGCCAGAGAACAAGACGGATTCTTGCAAAACGATTCCTACATGTCTACGTAATGCATCTAGATCATACTCTCGGATATCTATTCCATCGATTACTACTGACCCATCATTGACATCGTAAAAACGATTCAGCAGATTCATGATCGTCGTTTTCCCAGATCCGGTTGGTCCAACAAGAGCAACCATTTCTCCTTTGTCCACATTGATTGAGACATCTTTCAAGACTAGTTTTTCTGGAGAATAACCAAAATCTACGTGTTGCAAGGCAAGTCCTTGTTCTACTCCATCAAATGCTTTACCGTTTTCTGGTTTGACTTCATCTTTTTCATCAAACATTTCATTTAATCGTCTTGCCCCTGTAATTGCTAATTGGATCATGCTGTACCCAGAAGAAATCTGCATCAATGGTTGGTAGTATTGTTGTGAATATTGGACGAATGTCACAACTAAGCCTAACGCCACCGAACGTTCCAAATCGCCATTCAATGCTAACCAGCCGCCGAAAAAGATAACGATTGCTGTATTGACTAGTGACATTCCTTGCATCATCGGAAATAGTAGGCCAGAATAAGCTTGTCCTTTGAACGTTGCTTCGCGAACACTTTGATTATGTTCTAAGAATCCTTCAATCGTTTCTTCTTGTAAGCCATTTGTGATGATGACACGTTGTCCGCTGATTTTTTCATCCATATAGCCATTCAGTTTTCCCACTTCATCTTGCTGAAGATCCACATATTTTCGCGCTTTTCGAATAATCAAGACAGCTATCAAAATAGCTACTGGAGTAGAAGCAATCGTAGCCCAAGCTAATTCTACATTTTGACGAAACATCATAATCAAGATTCCGACAAGTAAAACAGCATTCGTGATGACTTGAAGCAATGCTTGGTTCAAACTATTTTGAATATTATCTAAGTCACTGGTAAAACGACTTAAAATTTCACCATCTTGATGAGAATCAAAGAAGCGAATCGTCAATTTTTCCAATTTGTTGAATAAACCGATACGCATCCGGTTCGTTGACTTTCCTACTACTTGAGTGAACAAAATACTATAGATAAAGTTGGCTGCACTAGCTAATACATAAAACAACAAGAGTTTCCATATTACAGAAACAAATTTGCTTTTATCATCTACGCCTTGCATCAAGCCACCTACGTAATTTGCTAATTCTTGAAAAGCTTCCCCGATATACTGAGGTGCTTTTACTTGTAGATAGGTAGCAATAATTACTGTGATAAAGATAAAGAAAAAGGAGAGTTTGTACCGCTTCAAATAGTGATAGAAAAATTTACTTGCTTTTATTAAATCAGTCATACTTACTCCTCCGTTCCTTTTTGAGTTTCAAAGATTTCCTGATAGACACGGTTTCCAGCTACCAATTCCTCATGGGTTCCTTCGCCGACTAATCTACCTTCATCCAATACTAAGATGCGGTCTGCTTTGACAACAGAAGCAATTTTTTGTGCGATGACGATCGTCGTTGTTCCCTTCAAATCTCGATCAAGTGCTTCTCGGACCAGTTTTTCAGAGCGAGCATCCAATGCACTCGTACTATCATCTAAAATCAAGATCTTTGGATTACCGATAACACCACGAGTAATGGATAGTCGCTGCTTTTGTCCACCAGAAAAATTGCTGCTTCGTTCTTCTACTGGTGCTTCGTAACGATCAGATAGCTTTTCGATGAATTCTTTTGCTTGAGCAATAGAAGAAGCATGTTCCATCTCTTTTTCTGTTGCATTCTTTTTTCCTTGGCGCAAGTTTTGAGCAATCGTTCCTGAGAATAAAATTGCTTTTTGCAAAACAAAGGACACCGTTTCTCTTAAACTCTTTTCATTTACTTGGCGAAGATCTACACCACCTACTTCTACTTTTCCTTCTGTTGGATCAAATAGACGAGGAATCAGCTGTGCTAGTGTGGATTTCCCGGCACCAGTCGCCCCGACGATCCCGACCATTTCTCCAGGTTTGATAGAAAAGCTGATATCTTTAAGCGTATCTGTATCCTCACCAGGATAACGAAAAGAAACATGGTCAAAAGTGACAGAACCCGTCAGCTCTTGTTCTGGAACGTCTAAATAAGTAAGATCTGGTTCAGCATCTAAAATTTCCGCAATCCGCTTCAGCGATACGGCTGCTCTTGAAGTCATCATCATCATCATTCCGCCGATAATGATCGCCATCATGATCTGCATCAAGTAATTCATGAATGAAGCAATTCCACCAATTAATGTAGGATCATCTTTAACAAGATCGCTCACAAAGAAGATCGCCCCAACCACAGCTAAATTGGCAGCCAACATGAAGGACGGGATCATCACAGAAAATAATGTACCGACTATGATGTTGTGTTTTGTTAAGTCCTCACTTACTTTGCTGAATGTCTTCAATTGGTTTTCTTCCTGTACAAATGATTTCACTACACGAATCCCTAGTAAGTTTTCTTTTGCAATGCTATTTACACGATCAATCAGTTTTTGAATGATCATGAAGTGCTTACCCATCCGTGTAAATGAAAGTGCCGTGATAAGAAATACCGTAACGATAAGCGCTACGATGATCCACCACAATTGTGGCATCGTGATCATAGCTAAAATGAAGGCACCAATAAATAAGAATGGAATTCGAAAAAGTGATTGCAAAGAAATCATCACTAAATTTTGGATTTGCGTGATATCATTTGTTAGACGAACAACAAGATTCCCAGCAGAGAACTGTTCGATATTCCCAAATGAAAATGTCTGGATCTTTCGAAAAGCTTCTTCTCGGATATCTGCACTTACGCCCTGAGCTACTTTCGCAGAGAAAATCGTGTTCGTTACACCTGCAGCTAATCCTAGCAAAGCCAGACTGATCAGATAAATACCGATTGTTTTCATTTCATCATTATCTTCTGTAATAATAGCTTCCAATACTTGCTGTAGTAATTTAGGTTGCCATAATGTTGCTGCAACCATGACTGCTACGGACAGCAAGGAAATAAAAACAGCTACTTTATATTTTTTCGCATGTCGTAAGATTAATTTCATTCGTTGATTACACCCCTTTGTTTAAATTGACAGGACTAATTTAACACTGTAAAATTAGACCGACTAACAATTTACCATGTTTAAAAAGATAATGCAATACACGAGGTTGATAAAATGGAAATAAAGCTTTCTCAAGCAATCATCATTCAGGCCGCCTTTGATATCCTGGCTGAAACACAAGCTCTTTCGCAGCTTTCCATGCGAAACATCGCAAACAGAATTCACGTTCAAGCACCTGCTTTATATTGGTATTTCAAAAATAAACAACAGCTTTTGCAGAAAATGGCTGAAACAATGGAAGAAGAATTAGCGCTTCCAGATCCAACTTTGCCCTGGAATGAACAATTGCTACAGTATATGGAAAATTACTATGACCTTTACACACGTTTTCCTTGTGGGGCAGAATTAGAAATCAATACTGTGCCCGCTTTTCCGAGTCGATTAGAACATTTGGAACAAATGATCCAACTACTTGTTCGTGAAGGATTTTCAGTCACCCAAAGTCATCAGGCCATTGCCTCTCTCCACAATTTATTGATTGGACAGCTAATGGATCAGCAACATGAACAACAGCTTCGGCAAAAGATTATGGACGGAAATGAATTTTTGAAAGAAACAGTTCTATTTATGCGTAATTATGTAGTTGAAAATCAATTAGAGGGATTTAAAGAAAGTATGCAGTCCCATGCAGAATTGAATGAAAAAGCACTCTTTCTAACGAGTGCACAAACCTATATTGAAGGTTTATGCCAACAAAATAAAAGAAGAGAAAACAATTGATAAAAAAAGCTCCTATAAAGGTCACCAACAAAGTGATCTCTATAGGAGCTATCTTTTTAAGTCTCTTTTTTACTTTTCTTCCATCAGCCACACCAATGCACGTTGGATCCATTGATCCCAGAAGATCCAATTATGATCGCCCGGTCCTTGTTCAAAGGTGACCGCTAAGCCTTGTTCCTGCATAGCAGATACCATTTCCTGATTTGCTTGATAAAGAAAATCAGATTCCCCACAAGCCATATAAAACCTTGGGACTGGTTTTCCGCTTTTTACTAATTCTTTCAATAAATATTGTGGATCATTCTTTGAACCTTCGATTTGATCCAATGGTCCAAAGATTCCTTCCCAAAAGGCTGCTTTACGAACCATCAAAAGATCATCCATTCGGTTTCCTACAGAAACAGCGCCTGAAAGAGAGATTACTGCTGCGAAATTTTCTGATTTTGCAAGGCCTAGTTTTAATGCGCCATATCCGCCCATCGATAATCCAGCAGCATATGTTTTTTCCCTTTTTCTTGTTAATTGTGGGAATAGTTCATGACAAATCTCAGGTAGCTCTTCTGCAATGAACGTCCAATATTTCATATCATAAACCGTATCTGTGTACCAGCCAAGATCAGTAGATGGCATGATGACAGCTAATCCGTAGTCTGCTACATAACGTTCAATCGACGTACGTCTTTCCCATACACTATGATTGCCACCCATCCCATGAAGTAAATATAAAACAGGTATGTCCGTTGTCGCTTGCTCTGAACTGGTGCCAATCACCTTTTTAGTTGTTTGTGGAAGTATCACATTTAGATTGACTTCCATTTCTAATACATTCGAATAAATATTTGCTTGAATAAATGCCATATTTTCGCCTTCCTTAGTAAGAAGTTATTTTTGAATAACTTTAAATTTGAATGATTCGGCAAAGTACATGTCTCGACCGAAACTACTGTTTTATTTTACCACTTTTTTCATGAACGAAAAGCGTTAAGACCAAAGCAATAATCACGAGTAACAAGCCAACTAGATAAACGGAATGTAACCCATCATAAAGAATTTTTCTTAACGGCAATAGAATATCCGCATCGATATATTTAGCCGTTTGTGGATTCACCAGTTTGTTCATGATATCTGTATCATTTGTTAAATTTGCTGCTGCAAGTTCTCGTTTAGTTACCCCATTTATCAATAAACCAAAAATAGAAACCATGACTGTTTGACCAATTGTTCGAACTAACGTATTAAAAGAAGTTGCTACACCAAGCTGATCACGAGATACACTATTTTGTGCACTGACAGTCGAGGTAGTCATGGTCACACCTAAGCCTATACCGATGACCGTTGATATAGCAAAAAACCATAAATAGTTACTTCTGAAAGGCATAAGATACAACCAAGCGCCCCCAATAGCTGCGATTAGTAGTCCAATTCTCAAGACCCAATGAGTTTTCATTTGAGTCATCCACTTGCTTGCAAGGAAAGAACCGACCATCCAGACTAGTGATAATGGTGCTAATACCAACCCACCAATTGCTGCATTCAGTCCTAATACACCTTGCATCCACATAGGAATATAAACATCGATTCCCATCAAAAAACCACTAGCCAATGCTGCAGCCAAGTTGACCACAACAAATAGTGGATTTTTGAATAAATGTAGCATGATGACAGGATCTTTAGCTCTTTTTTCGGCAAAAATAAAAATACCTAACAGTACGATACTACCTAGCAGCAAAGCAGAAACAAGCGGACTCATTCCTTCGTCTCCTAATAATTGGAATCCTAACAGCAATGAGACAAGCATGACCATCAAACTAAAACTACCAAAAATATCCATTGGTTTAGACTCATGTATGATTTTTGGTTCATTTAAATATAGCCAAATAAAAATAATTAATAGAATTCCGATCGGCACATTGATAAAAAAGATCCAGTGCCAGCTGATCGTTTCAACGATGAATCCTCCCGCGAGCGGTCCAAAAACACTGGCAATCCCCCAAGCTGAACTATTCAAACCTAAAACTTTTGCTCGCTTCTCAATAGAATAAAGATCGCCGATGATCGTCAAAGCTACTGGCATCATTGCTCCAGCGCCCATCCCTTGAATCGCACGAGCAGCAATCAACCCAATCATGCTTTGAGATAAACCGCAAAATAACGAACCGATAATAAACAATAATGTCCCAAAAATAAAAATTGGTTTTCGTCCCACTTTATCCGCAAGTTTTCCGTAAATCGGAGTAAGCATAGCGTTTGTCAGCAAATAAATCGAAAATACCCAGTTCATGATTTCCATTCCATGTAATGAGCCGACGATCGTTGGCATAGCGGTTGTTACGATTGTTCCTTCAATAGCCGTCATGAACGTTGCAATGAAAACACTCACTGTGACTAAAGCAACATTTGTTTCTTTTTTCATCTTATTCCTCCTTTTTCATCATGACAGGATCTAAAAATAGATAAATACTCACTATCTTTTTCAAGAGGTGCACTGCCATAAAAAAAGCTGGAACAACCACCATTCGGCGATCGTTCCAGCTGAATATAGCTTATTTTGCTAAACTTGCTTTCAATGCATCTACTTTGTCCGTATGTTCCCAAGGCAAATCCACATCTGTACGACCAAAATGACCGTAAGCAGCTGTTTGTTTGTAAATCGGACGACGCAAATCAAGCATCTCGATGATTCCTGCTGGCCGAAGATCGAAGTTTTCTCTCACTGCAGCAATCAATTCTTCTTCCGGAACCGTTCCAGTACCGAAAGTATTGATGGAGATCGAAACAGGTTGAGCAACACCAATCGCATAAGCTAGCTGTACTTCTGCTTTGCGAGCAAGCCCTGCTGCAACGATGTTTTTAGCAATATAACGTGCAGCATAGCTGGCAGAACGGTCAACTTTTGTCGCATCTTTACCAGAAAAAGCACCGCCACCATGACGAGCATAACCGCCATACGTATCAACAATGATCTTTCTTCCTGTTAATCCGGCATCCCCTTGAGGACCACCAATGACAAATCGGCCAGTCGGATTGATATAATATTTTGTTTGATCATCTAATAATTCAGCTGGAATAACTTCCTTCACTACTTTTTCGATGACATCATGACGAATTGTTTCATTATCTACTGCATCATCATGCTGTGTTGAAATAACGATTGTATCTACGCGTTCAGGTTGTCCTTGATCATCATATTCAACTGTGACTTGAGATTTTGCATCTGGACGTAAATACGTTAATTCATTTGATTTACGTAAATCTGCCAAGCGGCGTACCAGACGATGACTCAAAGCGATTGGTAAAGGCATTAATTCCGGTGTTTCATCTACAGCAAAACCAAACATTAACCCTTGGTCGCCAGCACCAATTTCATCTAATACGTCTTTTTTATCTTCATCCCGGATCTCAAGTGCTTCGTCAACTCCTTGAGCAATATCAGGAGATTGTTCATCAATCGCAACCAATACAGCTGCTGTATCTCCATCAAATCCGAATTTTGCACGTGTATAACCAATTTCTTTTATTGTTTCCCGTACGACTTTTTGGATATCTACATATGCCGTCGTAGATATTTCTCCAAATACTAAAACAAGCCCAGTTGTTACAGATGTTTCACACGCTACTCGTGCTGTTGGGTCTTGTTCTAAAATTGCATCCAAGATTGCATCACTGATTTGGTCAGCGATTTTATCTGGATGTCCTTCAGAAACAGATTCTGATGTAAATAAGTGTCTTTCTACCATTATAATGATTCCCCCTAGTTAAATTCGGTTACAAGGCATCTCCGTCCTACGGATCCTTTCGGGAACTTGCAACGAACCAAGTATAGCAGATAAAACAGTTTTCTGCTCGTATTTTTTCATTTTTTTGCTTAAAAAATATAAATATTTTACATTAGATTTATCCAAAAAAGCTTAGCACAATCATCTATAAAGATAACTCTGCTAAGCCTTTTAAAATCATTCTTTCAGATAAAAAGAAAAAGATACTCATCAAGTATCTTCCATGACCCGTACGGGATTCGAACCCGTGTTA
>NZ_KV817753.1:0-477 GCF_001814765.1 Enterococcus sp. HMSC061C05 | reverse complement strand
ATCCTATTTATGTGAATAAAGAAATGATGAGGGCGAAAAGAATCACGCCTGAATCATTCTGGGCTGAGGATAGTATCTATCGGACTTCTTTTCTTGATGCGCCTCAAGGAGCGGCAGGAACGGAAGAAGAATTTAACCAGTTGAATGATCGTCTTTTCCCAGATAAAGATCATCTGCATATTTACCTTTGGAATAATGAATTTACGAATTATTATAATAATGGTCGTTATTGGGATGGCGCTTATGTGTGGTCAGTGTATGACGAAAAGAGAAATCGATTTACTGTTTTCGATGCTACACTGGTATTGGATTGAATTATTCCATATAGTGAACTGGAAAAGGAGAGAGAAGATGGAACTATTAGAAAAAGAAAGTATTGATTTTTATTTGGAACGTAATCGAATCCCATTCACTTATGCTTTTTTCAAGGAAGAAGAATATGACGGGCTAAATAGTCATCAGGAGGCAGTTTTAGAA
>NZ_KV817752.1:0-13962 GCF_001814765.1 Enterococcus sp. HMSC061C05 | reverse complement strand
AGTCACAAGGAGCAATTTCAAAAAACAGCTCCTCATATTTTTCATTTGAAAGGACTTATTGTCGTAGATGCAAGCTTTTGAACAACATTTATAGAAGAAACAAGAACTTTAAACAAGAGACTAGACAAATACATGTCTGATCTCTTGTTTTTTATTGGACAACACCCTCTTAGGAAGTATAAAGATAAATTTTACAAACGCTTTCGGTTCAGTTATAATAATAAATGATAACTTGTATATATAAGTTGTGATAAGTAAGAAATCAGTTGAATGGAGGCAAATATCCATGACATTTAAAGACAAAGTCATTTATCAAATCTATCCCAAATCTTACAAAGACAGTAATGGTGATGGAATTGGAGATTTAAAAGGAATTAAAGAAAAACTGCCATATTTGAATGATCTAGGGATCGATATGATCTGGCTAAATCCTATTTATCCAAGTCCTCAAAAAGACAACGGTTATGATATCTCTGATTACACAGCCATCGATCCTATCTTTGGTACGATGGAAGAATTCGAGCAACTAATAGCTAAAGCAAAAGAATACCAAATAGAAGTCATGCTTGATATGGTATTGAATCATGTTTCGACAGAACATGAGTGGTTCAAAAAAGCACTAGCAGGGGATCAGTATTATCAGGACTTCTTCATTTTAAGAGAAGAACCAACGGACTGGGTATCAAAATTTGGTGGGAGTGCTTGGTCGCCCTTTGGAGATACAGGGAAATATTATCTGCACTTATATGATCAGACACAAGCTGACTTGAACTGGCGGAACCAAGCAGTAAGAGAGGAATTATTCAAAGTAGTTCGTTTTTGGATGGAAAAAGGGGTAAAAGGATTCCGTTTCGATGTTATCAATGTTATCGGTAAAGACGAGCAATTGAAAAATAATAAAGAAAATGATGGTAAACCTGAATATACAGACAAACCAATCACCCATACGTATCTAAAAGAATTGAACCAAGCAACGTTTGGGACGGATTCCACTATCATCACAGTCGGTGAAATGAGCTCTACGACGATCGAAAATTGTATCTTGTATACAGAACCTAGTAGAGAAGAATTATCAATGGTCTTTAATTTTCATCACTTGAAGGTCGACTATGAAAATGGCAATAAATGGTCAACTCCTCCATTTGATTTTGCAGAATTAAAGCGACTGTTCCATACTTGGGGAGAAAAGATGAGTGATGGTAATGGCTGGAATGCTTTATTTTTTAATAACCATGATCAGCCACGTGCGCTCAATCGGTTTGTAGCTATCGATCAGTATCGAAAACAAGGAGCAGAGATGCTAGCAACCATGATCCATTTAAATCGTGGAACACCATACATTTATATGGGAGAGGAAATCGGCATGGTCGATCCAGACTATTCCTCGATTTCCGACTATATTGACGTAGAAAGTTTGAATGCTTACAAGTTGCTCCTTGCACAAGGATGTACAGAAAAAGAGGCGTTCCGTCGAATCAAAGCAAAATCTCGTGATAACTCTCGAACACCCATGCAATGGTCCGATGCAGAACAAGCAGGTTTTACTACAGGAAAACCTTGGTTAAAAGTTGCAGGTAAGTTAGAAGAGATCAATGTAGAGAAAGAACGATCTTCTGAGGATTCTATTTTGTCCTATTATAAGAAATTGATTCGGTTGAGAAAAACATATCCAATCGTTGCACAAGGCGATTATCATGCTTATGGAGCAGATCATCCGCAAGTTTATGGCTATCTTCGCCAATTTGAAGGGCAGCAGCTACTTGTATTAACAAATTTCTATGATAAAGATACAAGAATCACCATTCCAGAAGGATTCACAGAAGCCGCTATTCTTATCGATAATTATCCCGATACTGTTCTCCATCAAAACCTGGAGCTAAAACCATATCAGGCAATTGCTTTACTGAAAAACTAAAATAAAAAAGTATAAAACGCCGATCCTACGAGCTATTCTCGTGAGATCGACGTTTTGTGTTTTATTTAAAATAATCTTCTTCAGAAAATGAAGAGTGTTCATACTCTCCTTTGTCGCCATAAAATTTATTGTAGCGTTGTTTGAATTTACGGAAAATAAAAGTAACGAGTAATTTGACTAGCGTATAGATAGGAATACCGAAAATAACGCCCACAATTCCCATTAGATCACCCATGACAAGCAAAACGATCAAGATCGTAATCGGATGGATCTGCAAACGATCACCCATTACTCGAGGAATCACCAAGTCACCATGGAGAAGTTGTACGGCAAACCAGACAATGACAAATTTGACAGCCATAAAAGTAGAGTCTTGGAATGCAATGATCAAACCCGGGAAAAAAGCGATAAACGGTCCAATATATGGAATAATACATAATAACCCAGCAGAAATAGCTAAAACACTGGCAAATTCTAATCCGATCAGTAAGAAACAAACCCAGTAGACTGCTCCAAGGATAAATGAAGCAATGATCTGCCCCTTTAAAAATGAACCCAATTGTTGATTAGCAATCTTTGTCAAATTTTTAAAATCTGTACGAAAGGCTGGTGGGACAATCGCTAAAACTGACTGATAAAATTTTTGAGGATTTCTCAAAAGGAAAAAAGTGACAATGGGCCCAGTAAATAAAGTAATGAAAATAGCTGTAACAGTTGAAAAAATATTGCTGATCCGTTGTGCGCCGCTTTCCCAATAATTTCCAATAAAGCCAGCTATATCAGACGTCACGTCATCAATAGAAGTAAAAAATTGATTAAATGAATCGGCAAAAGGTGTTTTCTCCAAAAATTGACGGAGACTCTCTTGGAAATCTTGAAATAAATCTGGCAAACTGCTAATCAATGTTTTTGTCTGTTCTTCAAGAAAAGGAACAAGCCATACGCTTCCAAGCCCCAATAAAAATAAAATAATCACATAAACAATAATGACTGACAGGTTCCTCGAAAGGTGCTTGCTTAAACGCTTGATGACTGGTTCCAAAAGATAATATAAGATCAGCGCAAACAATAATGGGGGCAAGATAGTAGCGATAATAATCCCAACAGGCTTGAATATAAATGAAATCTGATGGAAAAAATAAATGATCAGTGCCAGCAGGATCACCATACCTAAAACATAGTAAGAGGTTTTGCCTCCCAAAAAGCGGATCAAACGATTCGTTGTATCTGTTTCTTTTTTCACTCATTTTCCTCCTTTGTCTATAACTTTATTATAGACAAAAGAGGGGATAAAAGGAAAATGATAGAGGTTGATTGAAAAAATATCGTGAATCATCCATACAAAAGTTCTCCTCAATTAAAATAAGAAAACGCTTGACAGCTCTTTTAACCCTATGATAAATTAAATTCTGTTGCTAAAACGTAACTATTACGATTTGCTAGAGGCGAATCGGAACATTCAAATGAAAGAAGATGAGAAGGAGTGTTATAAATGAAACGACTGATAGGTATATTGGCTACACTGGTTTTAACAGGTATGTTAGCTGGTTGCGGGGCAAGTGGAGAAGCAGGGGACAGTAAAGAAAAATTGAGCGTGATGACGACCTTTTATCCTATGTATGATTTTACAAAAGCAATCGTCGGGGATGAAGGAGAAGTAGAATTATTGATTCCAGCAGGGACTGATTCCCACGATTATGAACCTTCTGCTAAAGACATGGCAAAGATCCAAGATACAGATATCTTTGTTTATAATGATGAAAACATGGAAACATGGGTCCCCGCAATCCAAAAAACATTACAAGAAGGCAACGTCCATACGATAAAGGCGACAGAAGGTATGCTTTTACTTCCGGGAAGTGAAGAAGGACATGATCATGACCATGAACACGGGGAAGAAGGACATACACATGAGCTAGACCCACATGTATGGTTAGCACCAAGTTTAGCAATCAAGCAGGTAGCAAGCATACGTGATCAGCTGATTGAAGCCTACCCAGAAAAACAGGAAGTATGGACAAAAAATGCAGCAGCCTATACCGAGAAACTTCAAGCACTCCATCAGCTTTATCAAGAAACATTTAAGCAAGCAAAACAAAGATCTTTTGTCACGCAACATGCTGCATTCAACTATCTGGCAGTAGAATATGGATTGAATCAAGTATCTATTGCTGGTCTTTCTTCTAGTGAAGAACCCTCTGCGGCGAGAATCGCTGAACTGAAACACTTTGTTAAAGAACACGGGATCAACTATATTTATTTTGAAGAAAACGCCAAAGATAGTATTGCCAGAACGTTAGCAAACGAAGCAGGTGTATCTTTAGAAGTATTGAATCCTTTGGAGGGGTTGACGAATGAACAAATAGAAAATGGAGAAAACTATCTTTCTATCATGGAAGCAAACCTCGAAGCGTTGAAAAAAACGACAGAGACAGAAAACCCGTTAGAAGATACTTTGACCCCCAAAAAAGAAAAGAGCGTCTATAACGGTTATTTCGAAGACGAGGATGTACAAGATCGCTCTCTTTCAGATTGGTCAGGAACTTGGCAGACAGTAGATACGTATGTAGAAGATGGGACATTTGATCCTGTTTTTGAATATAAAGAAAAATTGAACCAGGATAAAACAGCACAAGAATATAAAGAATACTATACGAAAGGCTATCAAACAGATATTGCTTCAATCAAGATTGGTGAGAAAGAGATGGCATTTACGTTTAAGGATGGAACAACGAAACGTTCAAATTATCGTTATGTAGGGAAAGAAATCTTAACCTACGAGTCAGGAAACCGTGGTGTAAGGTATCTATTCGAAGCAGAAGATAAGGAAAGTGGCGCGTTTAGATATATTCAATTCAGTGATCACACGATTGCACCGTCTGACTCCGAACATTTTCATTTATATGTAGGAAATGAAAGTCAAGAAGCATTGCTAAAAGAAATGGAAAATTGGCCAACATTTTATCCAGACACAATGAATGGCCGTGAAATTGCACAGGAAATGCTTTTGCACTGAGAGACAAAAAGAACCGAAGGGTTTGGATCGGCTGATTATTTAGTCGGTCCAAACTATTCGGTTCTTTTTATGAAATTAACTTTTTTAATCCACGGATAGAGACAGGGATAGTCTCACCGTTTGCCAACGTGACTTCTCTGGTTTTTTTATTAATCGACCGCACGTTTTGTGTATTGATAACATAAGATTTATGACAACGAATAAAATTCCGATGCATTTTCTCGATTTCTTTGATCTTCTCGTAGAATTGCAATTGAGCATGAGTCAAATGAACTTCCAATTTATGTGGTGCGCCTAATGAAGTAGAAAAATATTGGATTTCTTTAATCGGTAAAAATTTGATCTCATCATTGAACTCTATTTTGAAGATATCTTTTTGGATCTGGGACATTTGAAAATCTTCAAAAATTTTGCTCAGGATCTGCTCGACATTTTCTTTTAAATCATAAAGGTCTTCTTTCACAATATAGTCAGTCGGCTCAATGTTGCTTTTTAAGATTTTCATCGACATTTCCGTATGAGAAGTCACGTAGATGATTTTTCCTAAAGGATCTAATTCACGGATCAATTTACCAATCGCTACGCCATCCATTTCACTGTCTTCTAATTCAATATCTAAAAAGTAAATACCAAAAGAAGAAGTTCTGATCTTGGCCGCATTGAGAAGTTCTTCCGGATCAGAGGTAGAAATATGAACATAACTGTCTAAGTTTTCAATCATGATCCTGTTTTTGATCACCGTTGATAAAACTTCCAATTGTTTTGGATCGTCTTCACAAATATAAATGGGAATCATATCATTACTCCTTTATTTTATTTGTATATAAATCGTTTGAGAAAAACGTTGGTTTTCAATTGATGTTTCAAGGAAAAGATAAGGGTTTGTCTTTGTCAATTCATCCAAGATAAACAAGCCAAGTCCTTCGTTTTTTGGATTTGTTTTTGTTGAGAAACCTTTTTGTTTCAACTGGTTTAACGGTAATGTATTGGTTGTTGTATTGATTACACGAATCATCACGGAATGATTTTTCTTGATGATTGTCAATTCGATCTTTTTCTTCTTTGCAGCACTAGCTCCTTCAATCGCATTGTCCAAGATAATACCAAGCATACGTACAAGGTTTACCGTATGTTTCGTATCCAACTCGATTGGCTTAGGAAAATGAAGCTGGACGATCAATCCTTTTTCCTGTGCCATCATAAGTTTTAATGACAGCAAACTGCGTATTTCAGGAACTTTCATATTATCCAACATACTTAGATTGGCCGGGAAAAGGTTCATCATCTGGCGTGTAGGCAATATCGTTTGATCGTAGTACGACCGTAATCCTTCCAAGTCGCCTTCTGCAATGTAGCTGTGAAGAGAAAAGAGCAGATTTTGGTAATCATGTTTGAATTCTCTCAAGTCTTGATAGTTTTTTTCCAGATCTTTGATATAATCCTGCTGCATCCTGACTTGTTGCTCTAACAACTGATCAGCTAATTTCTTATTAGAGATTTTCCAATAATAAACCAAGATGATCAAGCCGACACACAGATAGAGAATAAAAAAACTAGTATTCAAAGCTAAGACATCAGGTGTTTCACCAGAAAAACGGGTATAAAAAATAATGATATAGTATGTAAATAATATCAACGTCCCAATCGTACCGATCATACGGCGGTCCACTGTGTGAAACCAAGTCTCTAACGATTTTTTAAAACAAAAAGCTAATAAAGCAGATAAAAGAGCGGATAAGGCAATGTGAAAATACTGCAAGGAATCTCCTGGTTCAACAACCGCAGATTTCAAAACAAAAAAATCGCCGATGCTTGTTAAATGATCTCCTAAAAGCGACGTCAATAATCCAAAAGGAAGCGCGTAAACTAATTGTTGACGCGAAGTCGAAAAGAAGAAAAAAGTAAGCATCAGCATTCCTATAGCAATTAGAGCAGTAAAAATCCCTAAAACTGAGTAGACCCATCCAATCAAAACGCAAGAAATCAGAGTGACTCCTGCAAACAGATAATTGTATCGGATATGATGGTCAATCAATAAGATACAAATTGTGTAAATCAAATATTGCAACGCTATGGACCATAAAAACATAAAGTACAGCTCCCATTGATTTTTACCAAATTATAGCACAATTAGCGTATTATTTTTTTAATTTTTCAGGGATTTTGAATTCAGAACTCATACCAAAGCAGCAGCCAGATACAAAAAAGTCAGATAAGTTAGTTAATTGTTTAATGATTGTTTTTTTCATGAAAGATTCCTCCAAAATTCATCAAGTAGTTTGTAATAGGAAGCAACGTAGCTATTTCTAAAACAATCCCAAGTAGCAAATAGGTAGAAAAGTAAGAAGCTGAGAAAAATAAAGTGATGAGAGAAAAAATTAGAAACATGCTGATCGCCTTCTTTAATAATGGTGGACGTTTCTCGGGTTCAATGGGATTGATGGCTGTACCTCTTGATCCATAGCGAAGCAGTAACAAAAAGCAGCTGATTAACAAAAAGACCATCATTGGGAAGGAGATAGTCAATTGCAGATGTTTCATCACCAAGGGAACGCCCCATAAATAAAGCAGTGTCCACAGCAGACAAACGAATTCAGAGTCGGAATGCAATCCATAAGCATATCTGCGGATGCAGATATAAGAAAGAAAGGTGATTCCTGTTTCCGCCCATGAGCCCGTCACCAGAGAAAACACTAGAACGACCGCTAGTTTTCCAAGGTTGTTCAATAAAACTTCTAAGGCAAATTTTACTTGGACATACACCATATCTTCTTCCGATTTGTCTCCGCTGAACAAGGTTTCTAATAATTTGTTCACAACTTTATCTTTCATCTCATACGTACCTCCACCACAAATTCTATGCTAAAAAAAATAAAAAACGTGTTTTGTTTCATAAAAAGTGGTTTTGACATCAAAACCGTCATGATTTCCTTAAAAAAATCTTCATTTTTTTAAATCCTTTCCAAAAAAGGTGACAGTTTTGATACGAAAAGTACATTTTATGACAAGTTTGTGTTTTTTCGAGTATTTTATGTTAAAAATTTACTGACCTTAGAAAAGGTGATGGAGGGATTCTTATGGAAAATGAACAATTGTTTGAAGTCGGCGAAACATATGCATTTAAATCTGATTTATTTGAATCACCAATAAAAGGAAAAATAGAAAAAATCTATGAAAATAGCGTGATGATACGTGTCATGAATTGCGCAGCAGAAGACAATGATACCGCTCATAATCTGCACTGGCAGTTAGTCGTACGCAAATCAAGTACAATAGAAGAATAAAAACAGATAAAATGTTGAGAGCATAAAAGAGTAGAAGTTCATCCATTCTACTCTTTTATTTTCATGAATAGGCGTGACTTCTAGCTACTATTGGCGAAGCAGCCTTTAAGGAGCAGATAAAGTCAAGGCTTTTATTTCTATAAATGAAGTAGTAAAATGAAGAACAGATTTTATTACAGGAAGGATGCCGATAATTGTGATTATTGTTGCAGGAACGATCGGTGCAGGGAAAAGCACACTGACTGAAATGCTTGCCCAAGATTTAGAAACAAAACCTTTTTATGAGAACGTGGAGGATAATGAAGTATTGCCACTGTTTTATTCTAATCCGGAAAAGTATACTTTTTTATTGCAGATATTTTTTTTGAACAAACGTTTTTTGGCGATTAAAGATGCTTTCAGCCATGATGACAATGTACTAGACCGCTCCATCTACGAAGATAGTATGTTGTTTCATCTGAATGCCGATTTAGGGCGTGTTTCTGAAGTAGAAGTAAAGCAGTATGAGGGTCTTTTAGAGACGATGCTGAAGGAATTAGAAGAAATTTCGCCGCAAAAGAAACCGGATCTACTGGTTTATATTCGTGTATCCTTTGAAACTATGTTAGCAAGAATCAAAAAACGAGGTCGGGAATATGAACAGCTAGAGCAAGATCCTGAACTCTATTCCTACTATAAAGAACTCAATCGACGTTATGAAGAATGGTATGAACAGTTTGATATATGTCCCAAAATAGTAATCGATGGGGACAAATACGATTTCGTAGCCGATCCAGCATGTGGAGAACAAATCGTACAAGAAATCAAGATGCGGGCAAAGAAAATGACAGAAGAGGCAGATGGCCAGTCGATCCGCTACACTACAAATAACCCGAAAGCAAAGGGTATCTTTACAACTAAATAATAAAAAAACTAAGCAAATTGCTCACTCACAAAATTTCTTTGTGAACAGCATCCTGCTTAGTTTTTTTGATTCAGGGGAATCAAAAGGTGAAACGGTTCGTATGATAAAACTGCCATAACTGAAATGTCTGAGTGAGGGCCATGATCAAGAATAAAATAGAAACGACCAAAATCGAATGGGCGCCAAACAAATGATGACAGAATACAAGGACAATAGCCCCTGCGATAAAGGCAAGAACGACAGTTAAATAGTGGAAAAATCGATCAAAATCTGCTTTTTCTTTAGAAATACAATAATCATATAAATTTGTTGCTACCCCTTTTAAATTTCCTGTTGTGAATAAATTTGTGTAGGCACGCCCGTTGATTTTATCAAAAGCCACCCACTGGATCGAGGCCGTAAAAGCAATTAAAATCGTTACTAATGCGGGATGCTCATGGACAGGTGTCAAACTGACAAAGAAAAAAATCACCGCTTCATAATATAGAACAAATAAGCGCCAGAAATGTTTTTCTTTTTTTCTAAAATAATCAATCAAATACTTTGTTAGAAGAATCCCTAAGAAAAAGAAAAGGGTAGACAATACTTTTTTGCCAACGCTTAGCCACTCTCCGTCAAAAGCTTGGATGATCGATAGGATGATATTGCCAGTTTGAGCAGAGGCAAAAGCACCATACTGGATATAAGTATAACTGTCCATTGCTCCTCCGATAAATGTCAGCAAAAGACCTATTGTACGCCCTTCGTGAAAGGAAGTCTGCATTTTTTTCATCACCTTTTATGAATATAATTTTGTCTTCCTTATCTTAGCATAAACGATTGAAAAAAAGGAAAAATTTTCAGAAAACTAAAATCATCTCGCTCCCCATTTTCATTTTTAGAAAGGTCTGTTAGTATAAAGAAAAAATAGACAACGAGATTTTAAATAATCAAATTGGAAGAAACAACTTCAAAGAAGAAAGATGGGAAGGAAATCAATCAGTTGGATGAAAAAGAAATTCTCCGATTACAAAAAGAACTGAATCGTTGGGAGAACAAATATAAAAAGCTTCAACAAGTCTTTCGGCTACAAGAAGAAATCATTGCTACCTATGAAGCGGCTTATGGAGAAGCCCCTGGACTTATTGAGGAAGAAATGCAGGAAAAAGAAAGCAAAGAAAACAACTCTTTCTTTAAAATGATGGAGAAACGTTCTTATAATCGCTTCAATCAAGAACAAAAAGCAGCTATCACATACGATATGCAGAAACATCTTCGAATCATAGCGGGAGCTGGGAGCGGCAAGACGCAAACAATCTGTGCAAAAGCTGTGTACCTGATGACACAAAAACAAGTAGACGAAGAACGCATACTGATGATTACTTTTACACGGAATGCTGCAAATGAACTAAAAAAACGAGTAGATAATTTCAGCCAAAGGAAAACTGCTGTCCATATCGGAACATTCCACAGTATCTTTTTCAGGATATACAATGAGATTTGTCGAAAATTCCCTGATGTGGCAATGCAAGGGATACAAGGAGACTTTTCAAAAGATACTGCGCAAAAAGTAAATGCTGTTTTGCAACAGCTGATACGTAAATATAATCTTTATCTATTTGATCAATATGGAGAAAAAACGATTGCTTCTCGCTTAGACTATTGGCAGAATATGAACCTATCAATAGAAGAAATGATCCAGTTAGTTAAAGAAAAATATGATTCCATTGATAAGAATACAAGACAACCGATATCAGAACGACTGTATGGATTGCTCACAGAACTCCAAGAACAAAAAAGAAGGCAGCAATTGTTAGAGTTCAATGATGTACTCCAAAATTTGAAAAGCGCTTTGGAGAATGACGAGATTCAGCGCTATATTGGACAGAAATATGATTATCTATTTATTGATGAATTTCAGGATACTAATCCACTTCAATGGGAAATCGTGAAGCGGATGACAAAGGAAAACGGGATCAAGTTAATCGTTGTTGGAGATGATGACCAAAGTATCTATGGATTCAGAGGATCAGAGCCAGCATATATCAAGAACTTTGAAAAAGAATATCCTACTAAAACTCTTTTCTTATTAACTAATTACCGCTCTCGGGCAGCTATTGTCCAAGGAGCGAATAGATTGATCAGCTATAACAAAAATGATCGGATACCAAAGGCGATGATTCCAGCACAAAAAGAAGCGGGCATTATGGAGGCTTATTTGTTCTCAGATACAAAAGCAGAAAGCCAGTGGCTGATAAGTCAAATTCAGTCATTTATTCAAAAAAATGGGAAATATAAGGAATCGATCATATTATACCGATCGGCTTCGCAAACACAGCAACTTGTCCAATCTCTGCTGAAAACGAATATTCCTTTTGTACTGGAAGCAGATAGTCCATATGAAGGTATCTTTGGCATCAAGTCTTTCCAACAGTTCTATCAAAAAATCGTTCATTGGCAAACAGCACAGAATCCGCAAAAGAAAAATCAGGCCTATCAGCAGTTGCTGCGGCAGCTGATGGTAGACTGCTATCTGAAAAAAAGTGAATGTGATCAATACTTTTCTCCTAAATATCAAAATACAGCCATTACGGATTATATTTTGTCGGTAAGACCTAATTTAAAATCCAAATCTGCAGAAATCCGCCAGTTTGAGGAAGCGTTGCGTAAAACAGACCAGCATCAAGAAATCTATTCGCTTGTACAAAGCTATCTTCATCTGCCACGTATAGCTAAGGAAATCGATCAGAGTGATCAAGAATGGATACGAGAAGAAGTAAAGCAACATGCTACTTTTAGAAGTATCCAAGCCTTATCGCAAGAAACCCAAGCAACAGCTAAAGAATTAAAAACCCGCTTGATTGCTTACAGACAAGGAAAACTTGATGCGCTATGTATCCAGAGCATTCATAAAAGTAAAGGTCTTAGTTACAGAAATGTCTTTTTAATTGGCTGTAACGAAGGAAGTTTGCCTTATAACGGAGCAACAGAAAAGAAAGTCATTGACTCTAATGAAATAAAAGCAGAACCAGCGACGACGATAGAAGAAGAACGAAGACTATTTTATGTTGCGATGACTAGAGCAAGAAATCGTCTGTATCTATGTGTACCTCAAATGAAAAATACAAGAAAATTGAAAGTATCGAGATTTGTCAAAGAAACCGGTAGTCGTATGAAAAAAGGAAAGTGATGGAAAAGAGGTTGTGACAGGAGTGGTCAGCTTCAAGAAATAAGAAGGAATTTACGGAAATTGCTTCTCAAATTTTTGTAAAATTTCGGCTTATTTTCGAAGAAGCTACTTCTGGAACACCGTTTATTCGGAAAAGGGAGGTGTGACAAGATTTTTGTCACACCTCCCTTATTTATTTTTGAAAAATGAGAATACTATTATTAAAACAGGGAATAAATAGAATAATTCTCATTATTTAAACGCAAATAATCGATTTTTTTCGACTTTTTTTATTTTTTATTAGCTAATAATTGGTATTTTAAAAGAAATTGCTGTAGAATTGGATTATAATTAAAAAGGAGTGAGAAAATGATAAAAGTATATACTTCGCCTAGCTGTACTTCCTGTAGAAAAGCAAGAGCATGGTTGCAAGCGAATCAACTTGAATTTGAAGAGAAGAATATTTTTGCCGAACCGTTAACAGAAAGTGAGATCAAAAAGATCTTAGCAGCGACTGAAGGAGGAGTTCAAGATATTATTTCCACTCGGTCGAAAATTTACGAGAAGTTGGGAATAGATTTTAACGAATTAACTTTAAAGCAAATGATCGTCCTATTCAAAGAATATCCTTCATTATTGAGACGGCCTATTTTGATTGATGAAAAAAGAATACTAATCGGATTCAATGAAGATGAAATCCGGTCATTTGTCCCTCGTGAAATTCGGTGTGTTGCTAGAAACCTAATCTATTTACAAAACAATAACATCTTAAATTCATAGGGAGGGAGTCTTCGTGGAAGTGAAAGTCTATGGATCGGCGCACTGTGTAACCAGTCTGAAGGCGAAACAATGGTTAGAATACCATCAATTGCCTTATCAATTTGTTGACTTAGAAGAACGCGATCTAAGTACAGAAGAAGCAGAAGAATTATGCAGTTTTGAAGAAGTGCAAGCAGAACAGCTATTTGCGACTTGGTCTGAGGCTTTCCATAACATTGCGATAGACCTTTCCTCTGTAGGTAAAAAACAACTGATTTCTTTATGTACACAACATACAAAACTCCTCAGACGTCCGTTGATCATTATCGATGAAGTTCTATTTATTGGATACAATGAGCAGTTGATGGAGCAACTTATCCTAAATAAATAGTCTTTACCTATTTTAATCAATTTCTGAGCGCTTCGTACAGTTGGAACAGTCGAACACTTAACATCAAGTGTGTTATGTGTTCTTTTTTTGTCTTTATTTTTCTACTATAAAAGATATGCTCGATTTATTTGGTCAAAATTCAAATGTACGAGGGAAAATAGGCTGAGAAATATATTGACATGTGTAAATTTACATGATATATTCATTTTTGTTGTTTTAAGTAATACGCAAATAAAGCAGCATTAAAAAAACTTGAAAAATAGTTATTGACATGTTGATGATGACATGATAAGATAACTGAGTCGTTAAAAAAGAACAGCTTGCGAAGCTTGATTCTATCGAAAAAAACTTCAAAAAAGTTCTTGACAAATAACAAACGATAAGTTATGATAAATGAGTTGCTGAAAGATTTCGAAAAACGAAATCGAAAAAAACTTTTAAAAAGAGTTGACAATCACTTGTCGCTTTGATATGATATAAAAGTGGCTGCGGCAGCCGAAACAAATCGGAGAAATACTTCCGATGAAGTAGACCTTTGAAAACTG
>NZ_KV817751.1:73351-77482 GCF_001814765.1 Enterococcus sp. HMSC061C05 | reverse complement strand
TGTTTGGCTGTTCTTATTACTTGATGCAGACCAGCTTTTTCACAACCTTTTAAAATTATATATTTTTCCATAAAACTTGCATTTGATCCAAGATGTCGATGACATCTTTTGTCAAGAAGAGAGAACGATTTGGCAAGTCACCTTCGATCATGTGTACCATATTGTTTATTTCGTAATTCATGGCTTCAGAAGTACGCCCGCTTTCGATGAATTCCTTCGTACCGTCTGTAAATAGGATCTCTGCACGATCCGCACGAGGATAATCAGCAATCGTCACATAGCCGTTTTCAAAGGCAACGATCCCGACTTTTGGCATTTTTGCCTGAAAAGTCAAGCTGACAGCAGCAAGTTCATTTTCTTTGTTGCGCAAAATAGTGACTGATTGCTCGTCTACGCCTGTTTCAAAAGGGACCATTGTAGAGGCAACTACTTCAGGCTGAGAACTCAAAAAGAAACGAGCGAAAGATACCGCATACGTACCGATATCCAATAGAGCTCCACCAGCTAATTCAGGATTGAAGAATCGGTTTTCTGGATCTGGTTCCTTATAACTGCCGAAAGGTGCTTGGATCATTTTTAAAGCCCCTAGTTTTCCTGTATCCATTATTGAGCGTAACTGCTGATAAAGTGGCATGTTGAAGATAGTCATGGCTTCTGCTAAAATCAGATTCTTTTCTTCTGCTAAACGCATAGCGTCAGCCAGTTCTTTTTTGTTCATCGTGATGGCTTTTTCGCATAAGACGTGTTTGCCTGCTTCCAATGCTGCCAAGATATGGTCGATATGCTGTTTATTTGGTACAGCAATGTATATGATGTCGATTTCAGCATCGTCTAACATTTCTTGATAGCTTCCGTAAGCTTTTGGAATATTGTAACGGTGTGCGAATTTTTCCGCTTTTTCTGAAGTTCTGGAAGCAACCGCTGTTAGTTCGCTTGTCTCTTGATTGAAGCTTTCGGCAAACTCATGTGCGATGGTACCTAGTCCAACGATTCCCCATTGATATTTTTTCATCTGAAAACGCTCCTTCATAGTTGGATTGAGATTCTTTTCTGTCTATCATTATAACAAAAATCACGAAGAATGAAGGGGAGAGGACTTGAAACATTAAAAAAAATGAAAGCAGCGATTTAACAGGTGCTTTTTGACTAAAACTTAAGTAGAATAGTTAAAAGGAGGGGATAAACGTGCATCAAGTATATATTGATCTTATTATGAGTGTATTATTGGAACAGTTTGAAACTGAAAAAAACTTTTTAGATGAATACTTGCTGATCAGCCCAGAACAATGGCAAAAATGGAAAGATGGCGAGAAAAATTTGCCTTCTGAAGCGATGCAGAAAGTAAAAAATCTTTTCACTGATTATGAATGGATGCTTACGCAAAAGATTTTGCGTCAAACGATTATTTTTCCCGAGAAACGAAATATTGCTGTTGCAGAGTATAAACAAATTAAAACACGTATCGCGCAAAAATGGCTAAGCAGCAAAGCAGCAAAAGTCGAGCTGATCCCTTTGAAAAACAATCAGCAGGCTGGTAGGTACCTTGACTTGAAAGTAAGTATTCAATATGATGAATGGGGCTATGACGATATTTTGAATTTTCGTTTGCCAGCAGATGTTCAAAAACAGATTGAAGGAGAAAAAATCGAACTTCTTGATTGGGTGAATGAAAATCTGGAAGAAACTTACGTTCATGATACGAACGGGGAACGTGAAGAACAACGAAAGGATTTTTCAAGTGAATAAATTTTTAGGAATTGGAGCAGTTGTGATTATGATCGCAGCAATGGGCTATGTTATTTTTAGCGATGATGACGCGCATGTTCAAGCCGGCAATCAAACGGTCGAACGAACAAGCACCAAAACAACTGCTAGTAAAGAAAAGAACAGTCAAACAACAAGCAGCAAGGCAAAGGACAAAGAAACACAAGATCGTACATCCAAACAATTGCCAGATGTTAAAACAGACGATTGGCAGCTAGTTTTGGTTGGTCCAGATCACAAATTAGAAAAAGAAATCGATGAGTCTACTCAATTGGCATCATTGAGTAATGGATATTTGATCGACAAACGTATTGCTCCGGAATATGAAGCATTTGCTAAAGCTGCCGAAGAAGCTGGGTTTCCGTTAGTTATGGTTTCAGCTTACCGGTCTGTATCATCCCAACAACAAGTTTTCGAACAAAATGTCCAAGATGTGATGAGTCGCCAAGGTGTATCAGAAGAGGAGGCGACAAAAATCACTAAAGAAACGATTACGGAGCCAGGATACAGCGAACACCACACAGGTCTGGCAGTCGATGTCGTTGATCAAAACTGGTACAACAGTTATCCTTCTACTGTATTGGATGCAAGTTACGGAGATCAGCCTGGAGCTAAATGGATTGCAGAGAATGCGGCGCAGTATGGATTTATCGTTCGTTATCCAAAAGGACGCGAAGATATAACTAAAATCACATATGAACCTTGGCACTTACGTTATGTCGGTAAAGAAAATGCTGAGTATATCACCAAACACCAATTGACGCTAGAAGAATATCTGAATGAATTAAATGAAAAGTAGGAATTGATCATGGCGAAAAAAAAATGGAAAAAGCAAAAGCGCAAGAATATCCGTTGGCCAGCAGTGGTTGCCGGTATAGTAGCGATACTCCTAGCCTTTGTTTTTTCCTTGAAGAATCTGTCTTCTCCTTTTACTGATAATCAGCAAGAAAATGAAGCGCAATCCCATCAGCAATTTATTGAACGGCTTGTTCCACATGCCCAAGAACTACAAGATGGTTATGGAGTGCTTCCTAGTATCATTTTAGGACAAGCTATATTAGAATCGAATTGGGGAAAAAGTACCTTGGCTAGCAAATACAATAATCTTTTCGGGATCAAGGCTTATGGGGATCAGAAGAAAGTAAGCCTGGAAACAAAGGAATTTGTTAACGAAGAATGGATAACTATCCAAGGAGACTTCAAAGTGTATGATTCATGGGAACAGTCCATGGATGACCATACACAACTGTTTGTCCAAGGAGTAGATTGGAATCCTGCACTGTATGAAAAAGTGATTGCGGCCACCAATTATCAGGAAGCCGCACAAGCATTGCAAGATGCAGGTTATGCGACAGACCCCGGTTATGCGCAAAAAATCATCCAGGTCATCGAGACGTACCAGTTGAATCAGTATGACCGGAGATAGCAAAGGAGAAGTGGCTGATGGCAGAACAATTTACGCCGGAAATCATGACGGAATTGAGAAAAGATATCGTAAGAGTACCGGAAATCATTTTAGAAGCAAGCGGGATCAAGATATTTGGAAAATTGATTCGTTCGATCATCTTTACTACGGATATCGCAATCATACGAAATACAAATGCGAATGCAGTAATTGCTGTGTATCCTTTTACACCACATCCAGCAATTACTAAAAGTATCATTGAGGCAGCTGATATTCCGGTTTTTTCCGGTGTAGGAGGCGGATTGACACAAGGTGCTCGTTCTTCTTACATGAGCATGTTTGCAGAAGCGCAAGGTTCTTTAGGGGTCGTTTTGAATGGTCCTACACCTTTAGAGACAGTGAAAGAAGTTTGTCGAGTAGTTGATATCCCAGTTATCAGTACGGTAACATCGAAATATACAGAAATTGATGAAAAGTTAGCAGCTGGTATTTCGATTATCAATATCAGTGCGGGAAAAGAAACTGCAGAAGCAGTACGTCATTTTCGTAAAAAGTATCCTGAACTTCCTATTATTGCGACAGGCGGACCAACGGAAGAAAGTATTGCTGAGACCATTCAAGCAGGAGCAAATGCCATCACGTATACGCCGCCAAGTAGCGGAGAGCTTTTTAGTCGTAAAATGGAAAAATATCGGGAAACTGAAAAAGGAAACATGGATAACAGGTAAGAAGTAGAGGCTGGGACAGAAGCGTTTAACTCCAAGAAATAAGAAGGAATTCACGAGAATTGCTTTTCAAATTTTTGTGAAATTTCGGCTTATTTCCGAAGGAGTTGCTTCTGGATCCGCCGTTTATACGTGTTTAGAGCGTGAGACAAAAGTGTTCTTTACTTTTGTCCCACGCTCTTTTTCCGGATAAACGGTGTTCTCCTACCAATTCCTCGGTCACAAGTCACAATATTC
>NZ_KV817751.1:0-73251 GCF_001814765.1 Enterococcus sp. HMSC061C05 | reverse complement strand
TCTTGTGACTCGGAGCTGAACGGCAGGCTCGCGACCTCTTTTATACTTGGTCCTATTTGTTCGAAATTCAGAAATAAAAGAAGATTTTTTTGTTTTTTTATCTGTAATGTACATATAAACGGTCGGAATATGTTGTTATTATTAGCTTTACGTCAAAAAAATGTCTTGATTTATTGAAGCGCTTTCTATAGAATGAAAAACGAATAAAAACTAAAAAAGGCACCCGGCAATTTAGTAGCAGCTAAATCGCCGGGGCTTGAAAAGTCAGCGGGAACTGACCAATCAAGTTGCCATAGTCAATGCTTGTGCATCGACGTGTATATTGTACCTAATTTCATACAGAATTACTAGTTATTTTTTCTGATTTTTAAGGGAATAATATACGCAGAATGGCACGCTTATTTAGCTATGTCAAGGATATTGGACGGTTGTCTGATATCCTTTTTTCTTTGCGCAATTATCCTCCCACCATTGAAGCAAGAAGTGTTTGTAGCAATGGAAAAAGAATCAGCACTATCTAATTTTCCTTGAAAGTATTGAGTTGTTCATCCTAGGCAGAACAAAAAGGCAAGCCTTGGTTTTTATTCGCCTTAAAAAAAGATGGTTTTATAAATATATACTGTATAAAAATACAGTATATTGAAAAATGTCAATGGAAGTAGAGGTGTAGAAAATGAAGAAAAAAATGAGAATCATCTTAGCATTAAGTGTTATGTTATTATTCTTGACAGCTTGTGGGCAAGAGGATGACGAAAAAATCACGTTGAACATGGCTTGGTGGGGTTCACAAGTTCGACACGATGCAACGGTAAAAGTAATCGAGCTTTACGAAGAAAAAAATCCCCATGTGACGATCGAGTATGAATTCTATGATTATGAAGGATATTACACAAAATTAGGTACGCTAGCAGCATCAGATGATATCTGGGATATTTTTCAATTAAATAATCAATTTCCTCAATACATCAATCAGATTGAACCATTAGATGAATATGTGGAGCAAGGGATAATTGATGTTTCTAATGCGGATGAATCCTATTTGGCAACGACGATTTACGACGGGCAATTAGTTGGACTGTCCAACGGGGTGAACTCGTTTGCGATTGCTTACAATAAAAATATATTTGAACAATTAGGTATCCCTGAACCTGCTTCCAATTGGACATGGGAAGAATTTGAACAAATCAGCTATCAAATCACTGAAGAATTAGGGATCTATGCTATTTCAAGGTTCGAAGATTTTATAGCTGGCTGTATTATTCAAATACCGCAAGTTGAGAAAGGATTGAATTTTTATAATCAGGAGGATTTATCTAACAGCTTGGGATTCGAAAATCCGGATTATTTAACAGATTTTTTCCAGCTGCGTAAAAATCTGGTAGACAAAGGTGCCCATCCAGAACCGGGTGGTGGAGCTGCAAGTACGACAGATCTGTCTTTTCAGGCAGTTAGAGATAGCGAAGCAGCGATGGTTTTTCTATCAAGTAACCAGTTGACAGAAATTTTGTCAGGCGCTCCTGAAGACATGGAAATTCGATTGATTAATCCCCCTCGCAGAAAAGCAGATGGAGAATCTGGTATTCCTTTACGTTCTTCGCAAATGCTGAGTATGGCAAAAAATTCAGCACACAAAGAAGAAGCGGCTAAATTTATTGATTTCTTCCAAAACAGTGAAGAAGCCAATGAGATTTTAAAAGGAGAACGCGGTGTACCAATCATGTCCAATATTCGAGAACAACTCGCTCAGACAGATGATACAACTTTACAAGCGACATTCGACTATTTAGAAATGATCTCCGATATGGACAACGGTGAAGTAAATGTTTTTGACAGCGCTTTAAATCCAGAGATCCAAGATCAATACAATCTTTTGGTAGAAAAAGTCATCTATGAAGAAATGACGGCAGAAGAAGCAGCAGAGAGTCTTTATGAGTTTGCTTCAAACGTTCTGGAATAGTAACAGGAGGAAAGCATGAAAAAAGAAAAACTAAAACGATTCATGAATCAAGATAACGTGGTCGGTTACGTATTTGCTTCTCCATTTATTCTAGGATTTCTATTGATAACGGTAATACCGATGATCTTGTCTCTTTATTATTCGTTTACCGATTATCGTTTGGGGAATCCAGTCTCCTGGATCGGCTTGGATAATTATATAAAAATGCTAAGTGATGCTCGTTTTTTGAACTCCATTCGAGTCACTTTTCTCTATGTATTTGCCTCTGTGCCTGTGAAACTGATCTTTGGTCTATTGATTGCTTATCTTTTAACGAGAAATATCAAAGGGACGACTTTCTTTCGTTCTTTGTATTATGTACCTAGTTTAATTGGCGGCAGTATTTCTATTGCTCTAGTGTGGCGAGAATTGTTTTCTAAAAATGGGTTAGTGAATATTTTTCTAGAACGACTAGGCGCACCAGCACTTTCCTGGTTTGGCGATCAAAAATTGGTCATGATCCCTCTTGTTTTGATGTCTGCTTGGCAATTCGGTTCGGCAATGATCATCTTTGCTGCAGGTATCAAAGAGATCCCAGCCTCGTATTATGAAGCGGCAGAGATCGATGGAGCGAACAAATGGCAGTCGTTTTACAAGATCACGCTACCTCTTCTTTCGCCAATCATTTTGTATAACTTGGTCATGCAGACGATTGCAGCGTTTATGACTTTCACGCAAGCGTTCATCATTACCCAAGGTGGTCCGAATGATGCCACGAACTTTTATGCTCTTTATGTGTATAACCAAGCATTCTCTTTTAATTCTATGGGGTATGCTAGTGCTATTTCGTGGATCATGCTGTTGATCATGGGTGCTGTCACCTTTCTGATTTTCAAATCATCAAAAAAATGGGTCGTTGTGTGAATGGGGAGGAAAAAATGAATAAAACAGTAATGAAATGGTTCCAGTACGGGTTTATTTTGCTATTAGGTCTAGTCATGATTTATCCAGTCTTATGGATGATCGCAGGTTCTTTTAAAACGGATCAAGAGATTCTGAGTGGTTCACTGAATTTGATTCCAGAAACTTTTCGATGGGAAAATTACGCAGAAGGATGGGCAGGTTTTGCTGGAATCTCATTTTTCACGTTCTTTAAGAATTCGTTTGTCATCTCTGCGGTATCAACGATCGGGACAGTGCTGAGCTCGACTTGTATTGCTTACGCATTATCGAGGATCGATTTCAAAGGAAAAAGGTTCTGGTTCGTCGTCATGTTAGTAACGATGATGATTCCTGCACAAGTGATTTTGATTCCGCAGTTTATTATTTACAATCGGCTGAATTTGGTTGGTACGTATGTGCCGCTGATTTTACCGCACTTTTTTGGACAAGCATTTTTTATTTATCAGATCATGCAATTCATGGTCGGCATCCCTAAAGAGTTAGATGAATCTGCGATTATTGACGGATGCAGCAAATATAGTGTCTTTACCAAAATTATTTTTCCTTTGCTGAAACCTTCGATCATCACCACGATCATTATCCAGTTTTATTGGAAATGGGATGACTTTATGGGACCGCTGATCTATTTGAACAAGCCGAGATCTTATACCGTATCGATTGCCATCAAATTATTTGCAGATGCTGGATCTAGCACGACTTACGCCAGTATGTTTGCGATGTCTACGCTGTCTCTGCTGCCGGTTTTTCTGATTTTCTTATTCTTCAATAAATATCTCGTTCAAGGAATCAGTACAAGCGGCTTGAAAGGCTGAATATGAAAAAGCCAATAGAGGAGATGTTTCTTTACAAGATCAACTACTATTTCTGTCGGATTTTTTTAACCAGTCTTATCAGTCATGGTCTTTTCGCTTTTTTCCTAGGATGTTTTTTCACTTTAGGATTAACGCTTTCTGCTCATGTTGTCTATCTGATTTATTTTTTGATGATGTATCCTGCTTATTATCTATCTGCCCATTATTTGGCGGAAAAGAAGGTAGGTTGGCGGAAAGAAAAAATCAAAAGGTCATGTTTCATTGTTGCGTTGTTTCAGCTGTTCGTTCTTATTTTTGCAGCTGATTGGTATTTGTTTATAGAAAAGGCTGATGCTTGGTATCTGATTCCTTTTCTATTGTGTCTGTTGCTTTTTGTATTCCATGGTTTTTTTAGTACGCTAATTGATGTCTGCAAAGAAGAGAAAGCAGATAGTCTTATTTATTTGTTCAAAAGGAATATCTGGCTGTTGTCAAAAAACGTCAAAGGGTTTCTGTGGTATTTCTGTCTTTTGTATGGGCTGTTTTGGTGTATACAGTATGATTTTTTACTTGCTGCATTGCTGTATCCTGGACTGCCATTTGTCACAGCATGCTGGTTAAAAGAAAAGGAGAATGAGTTTAAATGAAGAAAAAATATGTACAAGTCGGTCTTGGCGGAAGAGCTCGCTTTTTTTATGAAGCAATTGCCTCTACGTATCATCAAACTTGTTAACTGGTCGGTTTTTGTGATGTGTCTCAAACAAGAATGGATTATGCAAATCGAGTACTTGTGAACAAGTATGGACAGAAGAAAGTAAAGACATGTATGCCATCGCAATTTGAACAGCTACTGGATGATGTACGGCCAGATGAAGTCATTATTACGTCAGTAGATCGAACGCATCATGATTATATCATCCGTGCAATGAGAAAAGGGTATGATGTTATTTGCGAAAAACCTCTGACTATTGATGAGGAAAAAGCGCAAGAAATAATAACTGTTCAAAAACAAACGGAAAGGAATCTGCGAGTCACTTTCAATTATCGTTATGCGCCATATCACACGAAGATAAAGGAACTGCTGGAAAAAGACATAATCGGCGATGTTTTCTCTATCCACTTTGAATGGTTGCTGAATACGCAGCACGGGGCAGATTATTTCAGAAGATGGCATCGAAATAAACACAATAGTGGCGGACTTCTCGTGCACAAATCTACCCATCATTTTGATCTGGTGAACTTTTGGTTGAGTAGCCAGCCAAAAAAGGTATTCGCATTTGGTGGATTGAATTTTTATGGAATGCATAATGCGGAAAAACGCGGAGTAGAAACATTTTACAGTCGATGCTATGGAAGCGAACTAGCCAAAAATGATCCATTTGCTATAGATCTATCAGCCAATGAGGAATTACGAGAAATGTATTTAGAAGCAGAAGAAGATAGTGGATACATTCGTGATCGCAGTGTATTTTCCGATGATATCTCTATTGAAGATACGTTAGGAGTGACGGTCAAATACGAGACAGGTACGATATTGACGTATTCGCTAAATGCGTATATGCCGTGGGAAGGATTCAATGTTTCTTTTAATGGCAGCAAAGGACGGATTGAAATGAAAGTGATCGAAAAGTCCTATATCAACGCTGGTAAAGATAAAACAGACGAGGGAGCAGCCGTTCTTCAGTCCATCCAGGTCTATCCGATGTTCGGCGAACCCTATGAGGTAATCGTTGAACAAGAAGCAGGCGGACATGGCGGAGGAGATCCACGTTTGTTGGATGATCTATTTGGCGAAGCAAAGGAAAAAGATCCGTGGAATCGAGCAGCAACTCACGTAGATGGTATCCTGTCGATCTTGACAGGAATTGCAGCAAATCACTCTATTGCTTCCGGAAAAGCAGTGGCGATTGACGAACTTGTCAGCTTCAAGGAATAAGAAGGAATTTGCGAAAATTATTTCCTGTACGTTATAAATCTGTGCGCTATTTCCGTAGGTTGTCTTTGAAACACTATTTATTCGAAAGAAGGGTTGTGACACGTTTTTTTTCACAATCCTTTTTGTGTGGAATAGAATTTTTGGATAAGTGAAAATAAAAATAACTATTTAAACCCGAACAAAAAGGAGTAATGCATTAAAAATCATTAGATTTTACAAAAAAATAAGTAAACCACGTTGTCAGTTTCAGAAAGTAGTGTTAGACTATTTTCAATATTTGAAACAACATTCTTTATTCAAATATGTCAAACTGCCTTCACGTGCAAAACAGTTGCAAGAAAATGATTTTACACTATTATTAGTTTTACATACCTACTTATATATCGTCATAATATGGATGACAGTTTCTAGCCAGTACCGTAAATGCTGGACTATAAGTAAAAGATTGGCTATTTCACCCTTCTTTTCTTATGATAAAGTGGAGGGTGTTTTTCTTTAACAGAAACATAGTAGGTTTTTGCACAAAAGCGGTTTTTTGGTATTAATAAATGATAAAGGAGCAAATAAAGTGAAAGAATTAGTTGAACGTATTCAAAAAGACGGACGTATATTAGGCGAGGGCGTACTAAAAGTCGACAGTTTCGTCACTCACCAAGTAGACCCTGTATTGATGGAACAAATGGGACAACGGTTTGCAGAAGTATTTAAAGAACAAGGAATCACGAAAGTTGTGACCATTGAAGCTTCTGGGATCGCACCAGCTTTATTTGCTGCAAAAGAATTAGGTGTTCCAATGATCTTCGCCAGAAAAGCAAAAAGCTTGACGATGGATGAAGAATTATTGACGGCTTCTGTTTATTCTTTTACGAAACAAGTGACAAGTACGATTTCTATTTCTCGTAAATTCTTATCTTCAGAAGATAAAGTATTGATTATTGACGATTTCTTGGCAAACGGACAAGCGGCAAAAGGATTGATTGAATTATGCCAGCAAGCTGGAGCTCAAGTAGAAGGAATCGGGATCGTCATTGAAAAGTCTTTCCAAGATGGACGTCAGTTGCTTGAAGAAATGGGATTGAGAGTCGTTTCTCTTGCACGTATCGCTTCCTTGACGAATGGACAAGTTGAGTTTCTTGAGGAGGACGCATAAACGTGGAAAAAGAAACACAAAATGGAAAAGCCGCGGTTTTAGGGCTGCAGCATCTGTTAGCGATGTATGCAGGAGCAGTAGCGGTGCCTCTTTTGATCGGTACAGGACTAGGCTTTAATCAAGAACAGATGACTTACTTGATTTCAATTGATATCTTTATGTGTGGATTAGCAACATTATTGCAATTGACCGTTAACCGATTTTTCGGAATTGGCTTGCCTGTTGTTTTAGGATGTGCGATCCAAGCAGTAGCGCCGCTGATCTTGATCGGAACTAATGAAGGAGTAGGAGCTATTTACGGATCTATTATCGCTTCAGGTATCTTTGTTGTGTTAGTTTCAGGTATCTTTTCTAAAATCAAGAAATTATTCCCGCCTTTAGTAACAGGAACGGTTATCACCGTTATTGGTTTGACATTGATTCCAGTAGCAATTGAAAAAATGGGTGGCGGTAATGCAACAGCGGCTGATTTTGGTGACAAAACAAATCTACTACTTGCATTTGTGACGATTCTCCTCATTGTAGGTGTGCAAATGTTGGCAAAAGGCTTCATTCGTTCCATCGCGGTATTGATTGGTTTAGTCGGTGGAAGTATCTTAGCTGCTTTCATGGGAATGATCGATCTGAGTGCGATTGGAGATGCACCGTTGTTCCATGTCCCACAACCCTTTTATTTTGGTAAGCCAACTTTTGATGTATGGTCGATTTTACTGATGATCATCATTTCTATGGTCAGCATGGTAGAATCAACGGGTGTATATTTTGCGCTTGGTGACATTACTGGGAAGAATGTTGGAGAAGAAGAATTGAAAAAAGGATATCGTGCAGAAGGACTTGCCGTTATCTTAGGCGGTATTTTCAATACATTCCCTTACACAGGCTTTTCTCAAAATGTCGGATTGGTTCAACTTTCGGGTATCAAAACGAGAAAACCTATCTACTTCTCTGCGTTCTTCTTGATTGTTTTAGGATTATTCCCTAAAATCGGTGCGTTAGCACAAATCATTCCTGAGCCGGTACTTGGTGGAGGAATGTTAGTCATGTTCGGGATGGTGGCAGTCCAAGGAATCCGTATGCTGTTGGAAGTTGATTTCAGCAATGATAAAAATCTATTGATTGTTGCTGTTTCTGTTGGATTTGGGCTAGGTTTCAATATTACGCCGACATTATTCAGTCAAATGCCTCAAACATTGCAAATGTTCACTGGCAATGGCATCGTAATGAGTAGTATTACGGCGATCATATTGAATCTGATCTTTAATGGTTTAAAAAAAGATGAAGAAATAGTAGAAGAAGCCTTCAAAAAATAATGAAGTAAAAGAAAAATTGTGAAACCAGCGTTTTGAGTGAATAGCGAGGATCAGCTGATTGAATACCATTTATATTAAAAAAGGATGTGACATCACTTTTGTCACATTCTTTTTTTTATGCCTTCGACAAACACGAACAATAAAATGGTTTTCTTTATCAATATTCGAAATTTCTTTGACATCAAAAAATACGATTGTTAAAATATGGGTGTAGAAAAACTGGGAGGAAAAACAATGACAGCAAAAATCTCTGTGATCATGGGGAGTACTTCAGATTGGGAAACAATGAAAGAAGCATGTCAAATATTGGAAGAATTCGGTGTGTCTTATGAAAAAAAAGTCGTTTCTGCTCATCGCACACCAGATTTGATGTTTGAATATGCACAAAGCGCTCGAGAAAAAGGAATCAAAATCATTATTGCAGGAGCAGGTGGAGCCGCCCATCTACCGGGGATGGTTGCGGCAAAAACAACTTTGCCGGTTATCGGCGTACCGGTCCAATCACGAACATTAAATGGTTTAGATTCGCTTCTGTCGATTGTTCAAATGCCTGGAGGCGTGCCTGTGGCTACTACGGCAATCGGAAAAGCTGGAGCAATTAATGCTGGACTACTTGCGATACAGATGCTTTCCATGTATGATTTAGAATTGGAGGCTAAATTGGCTGAAAGACGTTCAATGTTGGCTAAAACTGTTATAGAAAGTAGTGATCAACTTGGTTAAACCTTTGTTGCCTGGTTCAACGATCGGGATCGTCGGCGGCGGTCAATTAGGTCGTATGATGGCGATTAGTGCAAAAGAAATGGGCTTTAAAGTAGGTGTGCTGGATCCTGTAAGTGATTGTCCAGCCGCACAAGTTGCAGATTGGCACATTGAAAGTGTCTATGATGACACCTTTGCGCTGAAAGAGCTTGCTAGAAGAACAGATGTCATTACCTATGAATTTGAAAATGTCAGTGTAGAGGCGCTAAATGCGATCTTACCCATGTCATTTATTCCTCAAGGGACAGACTTGCTTGCGATTACGCAAGACCGCCTATTGGAAAAATCTTTTTTGGAAACGAACAACATCGTGATTGCTCCTTATGCAACGATCGTCAGTCCGACAGATATCCAAGATGCGATTGACGGGATCGGTTATCCTTGCGTTTTGAAAACCACTCGAGGCGGTTATGATGGCAAAGGGCAGTATGTTTTGAAAAGTCGGGCAGACTTGGCCCCTGCAATGGATCTTTTAAGAGAAGGAACCTGTGTTTTAGAAGCTTGGATCCCATTTGAAAAAGAGATTTCGATCATGGTGGCAGGAAATGGACAAGGAGATTTCACAACTTTTCCGGTCGTGGAAAACATCCATCGAAACAACATTCTGCACGAAACGATTGCTCCAGCCGCGATTGCTCAGGATGTGATCGAGGAGGCTGAGCGTATTGCCCGTGTGATTGCAGAAGCAGTAAGCCTTTCAGGTGCTCTAGGGGTAGAAATGTTTTTAACAAAAACAGGCGGGTTATATGTGAATGAATTAGCCCCTCGTCCTCACAATTCTGGGCATTATTCTATCGAAGCTTGTTCTATGAGTCAGTTCGATGCCCATATTCGAGGGATTTGCGGCTGGCCATTAGGAGAAAAAGTGCGTCTGACAAGCAATGCAGTGATGGTCAATGTTTTGGGAGAACAACTGTTGGAAAGCTATCGCTTGATTGAGAATAAGCCAGACTGGCAATTCCATTTCTATGGAAAAAAACAAGCGAAAAAAGGTCGCAAGATGGGACATATCACTATCTTGACAGAAGACATCCAGCAAACGCTGGAAGAAATCAAACAAACGAATATTTGGGATTAGAGGAGAAAAAACATGTTAGAACGTTATACACGCCCTGAAATGGGGAATATCTGGACGGAAGAGAACAAATACCGTGCGTGGCTCGAAGTCGAGATTTTAGCAGATGAAGCTTGGGCAGAACTTGGTGAAATCCCGCAAGAAGATGTGAAAAAAATCCGCGAGCATGCATCATTTGATATCGATCGGATCTTGGAAATCGAAAAATCAACACGCCATGATGTCGTTGCTTTTACACGAGCAGTTTCTGAAACATTGGGAGAAGAAAGAAAATGGGTCCATTATGGTCTAACAAGTACGGATGTCGTAGATACTGCTTATGGCTATCTCATCAAGCAAGCAAATGATATTTTACGGGAAGACTTGAAACGTTTTACGGAAATCATTGGCGAAAAAGCAAAAGAACACAAATATACAGTGATGATGGGTCGAACACACGGTGTCCATGCTGAACCAACTACTTTTGGATTGAAACTTGCCACATGGTATTCAGAAATGAAACGGAACATCGAACGATTCGAACATGCGGCAAAAGGAGTAGAAGCAGGAAAAATCTCAGGAGCAGTGGGGACGTTCGCAAATATCCCGCCATTTATTGAAGAGTATGTATGTAAACAATTGGGGATCCGTCCGCAAGAAATCTCTACTCAAGTTCTCCCTCGGGATCTCCATGCTGAATATTTCTCAGCGATGGCGCTTATTGCTACAAGTATTGAACGCTTTGCAACAGAGATACGCGGATTGCAAAAGTCTGAAACACGTGAAGTAGAAGAGTTTTTTGCGAAAGGTCAAAAAGGTTCTTCTGCTATGCCGCACAAAAGGAATCCGATCGGTTCAGAAAATATGGCTGGTCTAGCCAGAGTGGTGCGCGGACACATGGTCACTGCCTATGAAAATGTCACATTATGGCATGAAAGAGATATCTCTCATTCTTCAGCCGAACGAATCATCTTGCCTGATACCACGATTTTATTGAATTACATGTTAAATCGTTTTGGCAATATCGTTAAAAATCTAACGGTCTTTCCTGAAAACATGAAGCGGAATATGTCTGCAACATTTGGTTTGATTTATAGCCAGCGCGTTATGCTGAAATTGATCGATAAGGGAATGACAAGAGAAGAAGCTTATGATCTTGTTCAGCCAAAAACTGCGTATGCTTGGGACAACCAAGTTCAGTTCCGCCCACTGTTAGAAGAAGATCCGACCATCACATCGGTATTATCTAAAGAAGAAATAGATGATGCCTTTGATTATCATCATCATTTGAAAAACGTTGACGTGATATTCAAACGAGTAGGTTTGGAATAAAGAAGAGTGAGTTGCAAAGTTCAATTAAAATAGAATAGCAAAAATAACCAAAAAAGAAGCAGATCCGTTAGCGGTTCTGCTTCTTTTAGTTTATTATGTTTTCTTATCAATGATAGGAACCTGATTGATAGGAACCTGATTTTAAAAGCGACTACCTCTTTACCGTGCCTCTTTACATACAAAAAAATAGAGGAATTAAGCGTAAATGGCTTGGCTATTATAACTAAAATGCTGGTTATGGAGATATTGCAGCAAATTTTCGAGAAAAGTATATTCCATCTCTTGTCCATTAAATAAGATTTGGATACGATAGTGATTTTTGAAACGTTTCTGCTCGTGGATCTGACTGATTAAAAGTTCGCCTTTGTGTTCTGTCCGATAACTAAAAGTCCTTTTACGGCATTCAGCGCAACGCTTAGCTGCTCGGCGGATTTTCCGAAAGGTATAAAAACTAGTATCTTTATTGCATAAATAAACGTCTTTGATCGACAACAAATCATTATATAGACAGGAACGTTCCTCAGCCGTTAATTCTGATAAAAAAAGCTGACCTTGTTTTATTGCATCTTCCATCGGCAAGTGCCTCCTCGATCCAGTTATCCAAATTTTTAGTTAATTTTAATATACCATCATTATATATAAATGTAAACGCTTGTTGATGAGGGAATTTTTGTACTTACAATAAAACACGAACATTAAAAGAATCTAATGCCTTTAATGTACATATTTATATTGATTTCTAAAAAGATGATTGTTAAAATTCAAAGTGAAAACACGAACAAAAATCGATGTATTTGCTTTCAATGTAAATAAAAAGGAGAGTCAGACATGGAGAAAAAAGAACTTCTGTACGAAGGGAAAGCCAAAAAATTATATCTTACCTCTGATGAAAACTTGATTTGGGTAGAATACTTAGATCAGGCGACTGCGTTGAATGGCGCGAGGAAAGATCAGATAAGTGGAAAAGGAGAATTGAATAATCAAATCACAAGTACGATTTTCCGCTATCTGACCCAGCGAGGAATAAAAAACCATTTTATTGAACAATTATCTAAAACCGAACAATTAGTAAAAAAAGTACAAATCATCCCTCTGGAAGTGGTTATCCGAAATATTGCAACAGGAAGTTTCTCAAAACGTCTAGGTGTTCCTGAAGGCAAAAAATTAATCGAGCCAATCGTTGAATTCTACTATAAGGATGATCAGTTGGATGATCCTTTTGTCAATGAAGACCATATCTATTACTTGCAACTGGCAAAACCGGAAGAAATCAGTGAGCTGAAAACCCAAGCATTAGCTATCAATAAAATTTTGATCGAATTATTTGCTAAGGTTGGTCTGGTTTTAGTGGATTTCAAGCTTGAGTTTGGTCGGTCGAATGGAAAAATGTTGCTTGCGGACGAAGTAACACCGGATACTTGCCGATTATGGGATGAACGTACGAATGAACATATGGACAAAGACGTTTACCGCAGAGGCTTAGGTGATCTGATTCCAGTCTATCAAGAAGTATATAACCGTCTATCGGAACTAACTGAAGAAAAGGAGCGAGTATGATGTATTTCGTAAAAGTTTATGTAACCTATAAAGATTCAGTGTTAGATCCTCAAGGAGAGGCAGTAAAAAAAGCAGTCCATCGTATGGGATATGAAACAATCGAAGATATCCGTATCGGAAAATACTTTGAGATACAACTTGCTGATACAGAAGAACCAATCGATACAGTGATTGAAACGATTTGTGACAAGTTGCTTGCAAATGTAAATATGGAAACATACCGATATGAAATCAAAAAAATGGAGGAAGTATAACATGAAATTTGCGGTCATCGTTTTTCCAGGTTCAAATTGTGACGCAGATATGTTATGGGCAATTCGCGAGATCATGGGCGCTGATGCCGAATTTGTACGGCATGATGAGTCCTCTTTAGAAGGATTTGATGGGGTTTTACTGCCGGGAGGATTCTCCTATGGTGACTATTTGAGATGCGGTGCGATTGCTCGGTTTTCTACAATCATGGAAGAAGTGATTCGTTTTGCTGAAGAAGGGAAACCCGTATTCGGTACATGTAATGGATTCCAGATATTGACAGAAGCTGGACTGTTGCCAGGTGTACTGAGACGAAATGAGTCTTTGCATTTTATTTGTAAAACTGTACCATTGAAAGTCAACCCTAAGACAGCCTTTACTTCAGAATATGAAGCAGATGAAATAATCTCTCTTCCAGTTGCTCACGGGGAAGGAAATTATTTCTGTGACGAAGAAACACTTGAAGAACTGAAGGAAAATAATCAGATCGTCTTTACTTATAATGACAACATCAACGGCAGCGTGGAAAACATTGCAGGGATTACGAATAAAGCGGGGAATGTGTTAGGAATGATGCCTCATCCAGAACGTGCAGTAGAAGACTTGCTAGGATCAGAAGATGGGAAACGGTTCTTTGCTTCCATTTTAAAAAACTTCGGAAAGGTGACCGTATAGATGAAAACATTGAATGAACCGACAGCTGAAGAGATCAAGAAAAAAAGAATCTATGCCGAATGGGGATTGACTGATGAAGAATATCGAATGATCGAAGAAGATATCTTAGGAAGAATGCCTAATTATACGGAAACTGGACTGTTTTCTGTTATGTGGAGCGAACATTGTTCCTATAAAAATTCTAAACCGGTTCTACGCAAATTTCCTACTAGTGGACCTCATGTCTTGCAAGGCCCTGGAGAAGGCGCAGGTATCGTCGACATCGGTGATGGACTAGCAGTTGTCTTCAAAGCAGAAAGTCACAACCATCCCTCAGCCGTGGAGCCTTATGAAGGAGCTGCGACAGGAGTTGGCGGAATCATCAGAGATATTTTCAGCATGGGGGCTCGTCCAATTGCGCTGCTAGATTCATTGAGATTCGGCGAATTAGATAATCCAAGAACAAAATATTTACTAGAAGAAGTAGTTGCAGGTATCGGCGGATACGGCAATTGTATCGGCATACCGACTGTAGGTGGCGAAATTGCATTTGATCCTTGTTATGAAGGAAATCCATTAGTCAATGCAATGTGTGTAGGTTTGATTGAACACAAAGATATCCAGAAAGGGCAAGCCGCTGGTGTCGGCAATTCGATCATGTATGTAGGAGCAAAAACAGGTCGCGACGGCATCCACGGCGCAACTTTTGCCTCAGAAGAATTTAGTCAAGAAGAAGAACAGCAACGTTCTGCTGTACAAGTAGGCGATCCTTTTATGGAAAAGCTGCTGCTTGAAGCGTGTTTGGAATTAATCTTGCATCATTCGGATTCTCTAGTAGGTATACAGGATATGGGAGCAGCAGGACTTGTTTCATCTAGTGCGGAAATGGCTTCAAAAGCTGGTTCAGGACTTATATTGACATTAGACGAAGTCCCACAAAGAGAAACTGGAATGACGCCTTATGAAATGATGCTATCCGAATCACAAGAACGGATGTTGATTTGTGTCAAATCAGGAGAGGAGGAAAAAATCCAAGAACTATTTCAGAAGTATGATCTAGATGCAGTCACTATCGGTAAAGTAACAGACGACGGGCAATATCGTCTATATCATCAAGGGAAAGAAGTAGCGAATCTGCCAGTCGATGCGCTGGCTGAAGATGCGCCAGTCTATCATAAAGAGATGAAAGAACCAGCTCGAATCGCAGATTTTCAGCGGTTGGCTCCTTATCAGCCGGTTATTGAAGAACCTGGACAAGTATTGCTTGATCTGCTGCAACAACCGACGATTGCTTCGAAACGTTCAATCTACGAAACTTATGATTCACAAGTACAAACCAATACAGTTGTCTGTCCAGGAAGCGATGCGGCTGTGATGAGAGTCAGAGGGACGAACAAAGCATTAGCGATGACCACAGACTGCAACGCTCGTTATCTCTATTTGGATCCAAAAGTCGGAGGACAAATAGCAGTGGCAGAAGCAGCTAGAAATATCATTGCTAGCGGTGGCAGACCCTTGGCGATCACCGACTGCCTGAACTATGGTTCTCCTGATAAACCAGAAGTTTTTTGGGAATTATCGACTTCAGCTGACGGCATTGCTGCTGCGTGTGAAACGTTAGGAACTCCTGTTATTTCAGGAAATGTCTCTTTATATAATGAAACGGACGGTCAAGCAATCTATCCAACACCGATGATCGGTATGGTCGGATTGATCGAGGATCATGAACATATCACTACTCAGGAATTCAAAAAATCAGGGGATCTAATCTATATATTAGGCAAGACGTTTGCAGATTTTGATGGCAGTGAATTACAAAAGATGCAGCTTGGAAGAATCGAAGGGGTGATTCGAAACTTTGATCTAGCCGTTGAAAAGAAAAACCAGGAGTTAGTATTGACAGCCATCCAAAACGGATTGATCGAAAGTGCCCATGACTGTTCAGAAGGTGGCTTGGCAATTGCACTGGCAGAATCAGCTTTCAAATATCAGTTAGGTTTATCTGTGCAGTTTGGCTTGCCCTCTGCACAATTGTTTGCAGAAACTCAATCAAGATTTGTATTGACAGTTGCACCGGAAAACCAGACACGATTCGAAGAAATGATGGGAGATGCTGCTTTTTTAGCAGGTGAGGTGACGGATGAAGCGATAATCGAAATTTCAGCAACTGACGGTCAAATCAAAATAGAAACAGCAGTAGCAAGAAAGTGCTGGGAGGATGCAATCGTATGTCTTATGAAGTGAAGAGTTTAAATGAAGAATGCGGGATCTTCGGTGTTTGGGGTCATCCAGACGCCGCTAGTGTGGCATACTTCGGGCTCCATAGTCTTCAGCATCGAGGACAAGAAGGTGCGGGTATCGTGTCCAATGATCGAGGAAAGCTCATGGGTCATCGAGACCTGGGTCTACTTTCTGAGGTATTCAAAGATCAAAGAAAATTGCAACAGTTAACAGGAGAAGCTGCAATCGGACATGTACGTTATGCAACAGCAGGCAATGGAAGTGTGGACAATATTCAGCCTTTTCTATTCAAATTTCATGATCAGTCGATCGGCTTAGCGCATAATGGTAACTTGATCAATGCTCGCTCCCTTAGAAAAGAGTTAGAGGAAAATGGGGCGATCTTCCATTCCAACTCCGATACGGAGATATTGATGCATTTGATCCGACGAAGTGAAGAAACAGATTTTTTAAATAAATTGAAAAGTGCTTTAAATGAAGTCAAAGGTGGCTTTGCCTATTTATTAATGACAGAAACGGCAATGATTGCCGCTTTGGACCCGAATGGTTTTCGTCCATTAGCAATCGGACAAATGAAAAACGGAGCATACGTGATTGCCTCGGAAACTTGTGCATTAGAAGTTATTGGGGCACGTTTTATAAGAGATGTCCAGCCTGGTGAGATAGTGATCATCAATGACAAAGGAATCCAGATTGATTGCTTTACGAAGGACACGCAGCTTTCTATTTGTTCGATGGAATATATCTATTTTGCCAGACCGGATTCAAATATCGCAGGGATCAATGTGCATACTGCACGGAAAAATATGGGACGGAATTTAGCGAAAGAATCGCCAGTAAAAGCAGACATGGTCGTTGGTGTACCTAATTCTTCTTTGTCAGCCGCAAGCGGTTATGCAGAAGCAAGCGGTATCCCTTACGAAATTGGATTAGTAAAAAATCAATACATTGCCCGAACATTTATCCAGCCGACGCCAGAACTAAGAGAGCAAGGTGTCCGAATGAAATTATCTGCTGTACGCGGGGTAGTGGAAGGGAAAAAGGTGATCATGGTTGATGATTCGATCGTTCGTGGCACGACAAGCAGACGGATCGTCCATCTTTTGAAAGAAGCAGGAGCAAAAGAAGTACATGTGAGGATTGCTTCTCCTCCTTTGAAATATCCGTGTTTTTATGGGATTGATATTCAAACGCGTAAAGAACTCATTGCGGCCAATCACACGATTGATGAAATCAAAGAATGTATCGGTGCCGATTCTTTAGGTTTTTTAAGTGAAGAGGGCCTGATCGAATCGATCGGTCTGGAAAAAGATGCCCCGTATTCAGGATTATGTATGGCTTATTTCAACGGAGATTATCCGACGCCGTTATATGACTATGAAGAAAAATATCAGGAATCACTAAAAGAAAAAGTATCGTTCTTTTAAAAGCAGATCAAGAAGGGAGTATATGAAGCCAATGGCAAATGCATACGCAAAAGCTGGCGTAGATGTCGAAGCTGGATATGAAGTAGTAGAACGGATCAAGAAGCATGTCAGAAAAACGGAACGATTAGGCGTGATGGGCGCTATAGGAGGATTCGGCGGCTGTTTCGATTTATCGGTCTTTCAATTAAAAGAGCCAGTCCTTGTTTCGGGGACCGATGGTGTAGGGACGAAATTAGCAGTAGCAATCGAAGCAGACAAACACGACACGATCGGAATCGACTGCGTAGCGATGTGTGTCAATGATATCTTAGCACAAGGGGCAGAGCCGTTGTATTTTTTAGATTACTTAGCAACGGGGAAAAATGATCCGACACGTTTAGAAAATGTAGTAAAAGGAGTAGCAGATGGGTGTGTTCAAGGAAATATGGCACTGATCGGCGGCGAGACAGCTGAAATGCCCGGTATGTACTCAGGAAATGATTATGATCTAGCCGGATTTGCTGTAGGGATAGCTGAAAAATCTCAATTATTGACAGGAGAAACAATCAACCCAGGAGACGTGTTGCTTGGAATAGCATCTAGCGGAATCCATTCAAATGGGTACTCTCTTGTTCGCAAAATTTTCTTTGAGCAGCAGCAGCTTTCTTTATCATCAAAACTGCCAGAATTGAAAAAAACACTTGGCGAAGTATTACTTGAGCCAACGAAAATCTATGTTTCTGCCTTGCTTCCCTTGATCAAAGAAAAGAAAATCAAAGGAGCTGCACATATCACCGGTGGAGGGTTTGTAGAAAATATCCCGCGAATGTTGCCAGAATCTATGGCTGCTGAAATCAAACTTGGCACATGGCCGATCCTTCCGATCTTCGGCTGTTTACAAAAATATGGTGAGATTCCTATGATGGAGATGTATGAAATATTCAATATGGGCATTGGGATGGTCTTAGCAGTCGAGGAAGCAAAAGTAAAAGAAATCGTACACGAGATTGAGCAAGCTGGCGAAAAAGTTTATGAAATCGGAAAAGTGATCGCCAAAGAAAAACATCGTGTGGTATTTACAGGAGAAGAACGATGAGAATCGCTGTTTTTGCTTCTGGAAACGGAAGCAACTTTCAAGCGCTAGCCGATTATCTATCGAAAAAAGGAATGGAAGCTTCGATTGACTGGTTGTTTTGTGATCAGCCTGCAGCATATGTTTTGAAACGTGCAGTCGCATTGGATGTACCGGCAGATTGTTTTTCACCTAAAGAATTTGACTCCAAAAAAGAGTATGAAGAAGCGATTTTGTATAAATTGAAAGAAAAAAAGATCGATTTGATCGTATTAGCTGGATACATGCGAATCATTGGACCAGTATTGCTGGAAAATTATGATAAAAGAATCATCAATGTCCATCCATCTCTTTTACCTGCATTCCCTGGTTTGCATGGCATTCGTGATGCATTTGAAGCTGGAGTAAAAGAAACGGGTGTCACAATCCATTATATCGACCAAGGTGTAGATACTGGACCAATCATCCGGCAGGAAAAAGTGAGGATCGAACAGGAGGACACGTTCGATTCTTTAGAAGAAAAAATTCATAGAGTAGAGCATCGGATCTATCCAGAAGTGATTAGTGAAATTATTGAAAATGGAGGCTATCTGAAATGACAAGAGCATTGATCAGTGTATCAGATAAAACTGGGATTGTAGCATTTGCCCAAGGTTTGGTTGAACAAGGAGTAGAAATCATTTCAACAGGAGGAACAAAGCATGCGTTGGATCAAGCTGGGATCAAAACGCTTTCAATCGAAGAAGTGACAGGGTTTCCTGAAATGATGGATGGCCGTGTCAAAACACTTCATCCTAAAATCCATGGTGGTCTTTTAGGAAGACGCGATCGCTCTAGCCATATGGAGGCAATGGAGACGGAAAATATCCAACCAATCGACTTTGTTTGTGTCAATTTATATCCTTTCAAAGAAACGATTATGAAACCAGATGTCGAAATAGCAGAAGCTATTGAAAACATTGATATCGGTGGTCCTAGTATGCTCCGTAGTGCAGCAAAAAACCATGAATTTGTCACCGCTGTTGTTGATCCATCTGACTATGAAGAGGTACTTTCAGAATTACGTCAGTATGGGCATACTTCACTTTCTTTCAGACAAAAACTAGCGGCAAAAGTCTTTCGTCATACTGCTGCATATGATGCACTGATCGCTCAATACTTAACGGATTGGGTGGAAGAAAAAGAACCGGAAAAATTGACACTTACGTATGAACGAAAACAAACGCTTCGTTACGGTGAAAATAGCCATCAAGCCGCTGCCTTTTATCAGTCCGCTCTTCTGGAAAAATATTCGATTGCAGCAGCAAAACAACTCCATGGGAAAGAACTTTCTTATAATAATATCCGTGATGCGGATGCTGCGTTACGGATCATGAAGGAATATGACGAGCCAACGGTAGTCGCCTTGAAACACATGAATCCTTGTGGTATTGGGACAGCATCTACGATTTTAGAAGCGTGGGAAGCAGCATATGAAGCAGATCCTGTTTCAATCTTTGGTGGGATCATCGTTTTGAATCGAGAAGTAGATCTGCCAACAGCAGAACAGATGCATAAGCTGTTTCTAGAAATCATCATTGCCCCTTCTTATACAAAAGAAGCTTTGGAATTACTGCAAAAAAAGAAAAACATCCGATTACTGACAGTAGACTTTGCGCAAGAAGAAAATCAAAATCGAGAAGAAACGGTCTCAGTCTTAGGTGGACTTCTTGTACAAGATCAAGATCTGGCAATGGAAAACGAAGAAGAATGGAAAGTCGTGACAAAACGTAAGCCGACTCCAGCAGAAGCAAAAGCATTAGCGTTTGCTTGGAAAGCTGTCAAACATGTGAAATCTAATGCGATCGTACTGGCAAACGAACGTCAGACAGTAGGAATCGGAGCCGGGCAGATGAATCGAGTCGGTTCAGTAAAAATTGCGATTGAACAAGCGCAAGAGAAAATGGAAGGTACAGTTTTAGCTAGCGATGCTTATTTCCCAATGGATGATTCAGTTGAATATGCAGCCAAACATGGTATAAAAGCAATCATTCAGCCAGGTGGAAGTATCAAAGACCAAGATTCTATTGATATGGCGAATAAATACGATCTAGCAATGGTCTTTACTGATGTTCGGCATTTTAGACATTAGAGAGGAGTCGGATAAATGAACATTTTGGTGATCGGTGCAGGTGGTCGTGAACATGCAATAAGTAAAAAACTTTTAGCCAGTCCGAAGGTGGATACGGTGTATTGTGCGCCAGGAAATCCTGGAATGACAAAGGATGGCATCAATTGTGTCGCTATCAGTGAACAAGATCATTCAGCATTAATTCATTTTGTTAAGAACGAGGCGATTGATTGGAGTATCGTTGGTCCTGAAGTTCCTTTATTAAATGGGATCGTCGATGATTTCATGGCGGAAGGATTGAAAATCTTCGGTCCGACAAAAGCAGCAGCTCTGATCGAAGGTTCGAAAAGTTTTGCTAAACAATTGATGGAGACGTATCAGATCCCGACAGCTAAATCCAGAAGTTTTGAATGTTACGAAAAAGCAGCAGCGTATATCAAAGAAAACGGTGCGCCAATCGTAGTGAAAGCGGATGGCTTAGCAGCTGGAAAAGGTGTAGTCGTGGCTACAACAGTGAAAGAAGCGCTGGATGCGGCAGAACAAATGTTGAACCAGCATCGATTTGGGAACAGCAGCAAAAAAATCGTCGTAGAAGAGTTTTTGGCAGGAGAAGAATTCTCCCTTTTGGCGTTTGTCCGTGATACCAAGGTGTATCCGATGGTCATTTCGCAAGATCATAAGCGGGCATTCGATAACGATAAAGGGCCAAATACAGGCGGGATGGGTGCTTATTCACCAGTACCGCAAATTCCAAAAAAGATGATTGAAAAAGCTGTGGAAGAAGTTTTAAAACCAGCGGCTTTGGGAATGAAAGAACTAGGACGCTCTTTCACGGGTGTTTTATATGCGGGTTTGATTGCTACGAAGGAAGGACCAAAAGTGATCGAATTCAATGCGCGTTTCGGTGATCCTGAAACGCAAGTCGTTCTTTCTCGGTTGAAGAGTGACTTTGCACAAGTAATCGATGATTTATTAGAGAATCGTGCAGTAGAGTTAAAGTGGCAGCAAGAAGGATACAATGTAGGCGTTGTGGTGGCAGCTGCCGGTTACCCCGAAGAATATGAGACAGGAATGGTTCTACCAGATTTTCTGGAAGAAGAGCTTTCTGTTTACTATGCTGGAGTTTCCTCAAATAACGGCAAACTAGTTGGAACAGGAGGACGCCTTTATCTAGTAGAAGCATACGGTGAGACGATCAAAGAAGCACAGGAAAAAATCTACACCGCGTTAATGGATAAAACGACAGATGGAACATTTTATCGTACAGATATTGGAGAAAAAGCTGCCAATAGCGAACTGGTCGTGAAGTAAATCAGCTGCTTCCATTTATAAAAAAATACAACAAATATAGTCGGAAGCGCCGATTTTAGTGAAGCCTTTTCATAAAGAGTGTGGTACACTTTTGTTGTGTATATAAATAAGGAGGAGTTCAGATGAAAAAAATTCAATTAGGTACTTCTGATCAGAAAGTAGCTGCAGTGATCTTAGGCTGTATGCGTATCAACAATGCGGAAGCTCCAGTAAAAGTGATTGAGACAGCTTATGAAAACGGCATTGATTTTTTTGACCATGCAGATATTTATGGGAACGGTGAATGTGAAGAAATCTTTGCAGATGCTCTAGCAAAAACATCAATCAAACGAGAAGATCTTTTTATTCAAACAAAATGTGGAATCGTTCCAGGTGTGATGTTTGATTTTTCTAAAAAACATATCATTGAATCTGTGGAAAAAAGTTTGACCCGTCTGAAAATGGATTATGTGGATGCTTTACTTCTTCATCGTCCAGATACATTGGTGGAACCAGAAGAGGTAGCTGAAGCGTTTGATGAATTGGAACGATCAGGTAAAGTCCGTTATTTTGGCGTCAGCAATCAAAAACCAATGCAAATCGAATTGCTGAAAAAATATGTTCGTCAACCATTAGTAGCTAATCAGCTGCAATTTGGCTTGAAACATACTGGAATGATCGATCAAGGGATTCATGTCAATATGACAGATGAAGCAAGTATCGACCATGATGGTAGTGTACTTGATTATTCCCGTTTGCATGATATGACGATCCAAGCGTGGTCGCCATACCAGTATGGATTTTTTGAAGGTGTATTTATCGGGAACGAAAAATTCCCTGAATTAAACCAAACATTAGAAGAATTAGCAGCTAAATATCAAACGACACCAACTGGCTTGTCTTCTGCTTGGATTTTGCGCCATCCAGCCAATATGCAAGTAATCGCCGGTACGATGAACGTAGGGCGAATCAAGGAAATCGCTCAAGCATCAGAAATTAATATGTCTCGGGAAGATTGGTACGAATTGTACCGTGCTGCTGGAAACATTTTACCTTAAAAGTTGTCATAAGCAACGGTGCGATCAATTAAAAAGGCGGAATATCTTGAAAGCTATTTTCAGCTTCGAGATATTCCGCCTTTTTTTATTGCCAACGGGAAAGAGTATCGCTATACGGATTTTATTTATTATTTATTTTTGTTTTCAAGGAAAAGCTGTGTCCGATATTCTTTTGGGGAAATCCCTTGTTTTTTCTTAAATAAATAACTGAAATAGTTAGGGTCATTATAACCAATCTCAAAAGCAATATCTGAGATACGATAGTCTGATTGCTGCAATAATTTTTTTGCTAATTCGATTCTTTGTTCTGTCAGATAATCGATGAATGTTTGGTTAAACGATTGAGAAAAAATCGTACTGAAATGAGAGGGGCTTAATGCAACTTGTTGAGCGACCCAAGTTAAGGACATATCTGGATCGGTAAAATTTTCTTTGATAAAATCCAATGCATGGTTCAAAATTGGCTGATATTTGTTCTTTGAAGGCTGTGCGGGCAGAGCAGTTAAGAAAGAAATGAACATATAAACAGTCGAACGGTAAAGCGAGTCGTCGGCGCTGATTGCTAAGCGTTGGCTAGTGGATGTGCAATGAACCATTTCTTGCGGGATTTCCTTTTCTTTCAGGCGGACATGCTGGAGTAGCTTAGTCAAGACAAATAAACGATATAATCGTGTTCGGATTGGTGTGCCTTGTGGTTTCGTCAAGTGTTCGATGTACTTAGATACTTCGTTTTTCGATAATGAAGACAAATCAAGTGAGAGATCAAAGTAAAAGACAGAATCAACTGGAAGTTTTGCTTCTTTAATCAAATCCTCATAGCTGATAATTTGATCTTTAAGGGAACTGGCGGTTTCAAGTATCATCTGCGTGATCTCAAAAGATGAAGGTAATTCGCTGATTCTTTCTGCGACAGGACCGATGACGACAGAAAAATTATTTTTTTGTCCCTTTTCTAATTCATGGATCAACGTTTGGGCTACCTGATAACTGGTCTCAATCACATTTTCTTCAAGAGGATCAACTATTAAAAATTTGATGAATCGAGAGGAAACAGCAGAAAAAATCACTTGTTGATTCTCCCTAAATAAAAACTTCAAATAATCACTGAGATGAGCGTAATCTTCAAAGTCTGTACTGACTTGGTTTGCTGCTAATAATACGGTCATTTTTTTCCCTGCTAAAGAGCGATTGAAAGATTCAGCAAGTTTCAATGTTTCACTGATCGTAAGTGAGCCTTTGAACAAACCGTTCAAGAAATGATTTTTTTTCAATTCGAAAACAAGATCAGAAGAAGGGTGCGTTTCTTTTTGCTGCAAGTCTAACGCAGTCACTGCTTTTTCTATTGCTTGTTTCAATTCGTTGCTTTTAATTGGTTTAAGTAGATAATCATCTGCCTGTACTTGGATTGCTCCTTTCATATAATCGAAATCGTCGAATCCGCTAATAAATATGAGGCGAGTCCAAGGAAGCAGTTTCCTTGCTTCTTTTGAAAAAGTCAAACCGTCCATGAATGGCATTTGGATATCAGTCAGAATGATATCGGGCTGTAAGTCGATAATCGAAGACAGTGCCATCTCACCATCTCCAGCTTCCCCGACATAAGTGATTGGATAATAAGAACCAAGGGCAGTTATTTGTTCCCGCAAGTTATTGCGAATGAGGTATTCGTCTTCGATGATAAAAACTTTATACATGTTTGTTTCCTCCAATTGTTTTGGGAGATATAGGAATCGTCAGTGTGACAGTTGTCCCTTCTCGGTATTTGCTGTCAATCGTGATAGGTTTTTGATTATTTCCGTAATAGAGAAGGAGACGCTTGTTTACGTTGTAAAGCCCGTAGCCGATACTGAAATCTGAATCGATCCCTTTGGCTAACTCTTTACGTATTTCTGCTAGTTTTTCTACAGGAATGCCAATACCGTTGTCTATGACTTTGAATTGGATCATTTCGTCGATTTTGCATGCAGTAATACGAATAAATCCTTTGTGACGAACGTACTTTGTTCCATGGTACACAGCATTTTCGATCAATGGTTGCAAGATCATCTTTAAAATAGAAACAGGAAAAAGTGTTTCTGGTATATCGATCTTATAGTCAAGCATATGTCCGTATCTTATTTTTAAAATGACCAGATAATCATTGATATGGCTGATTTCTTTTTCAAGAGGAATCCAGTCTTGTCCTTTGCTTAAAGACGTACGAAAAAAGCCGGAAAGTGCATGGGTCATAGTCAGAGCTTCTTCAAAGCAGTCTTGTTCGATCAAAGAAATGATGGCATCCAAACTGTTATAAATAAAATGAGGAGTGATCTGAGCTTGCAATACACGAACTTCACTTTGTGCTAAATGGTATTGTTTCAAAGCGTTCTCCCGTAAAGACTGGTTTAGATCTTCCGCCATTTTGTTCATACTAGCGGTAAGTGTCTGTAGTTCTTGTGTTTCTGGCATGTTTAAACGAAATCCAAGATTTCCTGAAGAAAGCTGTTCGGACATTGTGATCAGCTGATTGATCGGCTCTTGGACCTTCTGCTCTAAAAAGCGGCGATTCTTTTTCGCATAGAAAAAAATAGTACTAAGAACCCCCAATTCGACTATCGTTAATAAAATGAGCGAGCGGACAAGCGTCGTATTTTTTTGACTTGCTAAGTCGATTTCCACACGAACAAAATCCTGTAAAATATCTGACAGTAGTTGAGTGACAGAATCGACCTGATTGATGATCTGTTCATTGGTATCCATAAAATCTTCTGCCAAGATATGATGAATGAGCTCAGCTTGATAATCTTCCAATGTATCGATCGTACGTAACGATACATCTAACGTACTAATTTCTTTAAGTGTATTTGTATTATTTTTGATCTCTCGAATATCATTCCTAAGTTCTTCTAGGATATTTTCCTCATTGAACTCATCTACGGTTACTTGGCCAGAAATCAAGTCCCACATACTTTCCAAAACTTTTTGATCAACCTTCAAAGCAATTGCATCTGCTTTTTGGATATTTGCGATCGTCTGTTGATAAATCAAAAGCTGTTGCGAATATAACAGTATGCTCAGTAGCAAAGGGATAACAGCAAATAGAAGCATGGCTTTGTTTGCTTGGGCAAAAATCTGTTTTATGCTTAAATTTTTGGTCATGATACTTCTCCAGTCAATAATTTCTGGTTGGGATGTTAGCTATATTCTGCTGGGAAAAGACAGTCTCGGAAATAAAAATATCTTTAGGTAATGTTTTTCCTGTTTGAAGATTTCCAAAATAACGAGTAACGGTATTGGCTACATACCAGCCGACATCAGGTTTACACTCGACTACGCAATTGACGATTCCTGAGCGTAGCTTCTCGATCATATCTTCTTGTCCATCAATCGTTACAATGATCAAATCTTCTCCAGGTTTGATTGATGTTTCTTTTATCGCAGCTAAAGCACCGTGAGTCATTTCATCACTATGGCTGTATAATACATCGATTTTGGATAAATCATTTGTTTCTAAATATCGTTTCATCTGGTCTTTTCCTTTCATCCGAATAAAATCACCGACAATTCGGTGAACAATAGTCATTGGAGGTTTATGGTCGATGGTTCCATCTTTTTTTAGGGTTGGTTTACGATTGATTGATTCCAAAAATCCTTCGGAGCGTAGCTTGGTCGGTGTGGAGTTCTCTGAACCAGCAAGTTCTAGGATTCTGATTTCCTGTTTCTTTGAATTTGTGAAGTGATTGCTGACAAATAAACCCGCCCGATTTCCTTCTGCTTTGAAACTGGGACCGATGTGGGTGACGAAAAGCTCGGGATCATTCGTTTGAATATGTCTGTCGACAAGTATGACAGGGATCCCTGCTCGCTTGGCTTCTTTTAATACAGAGTCCCACCCGGATTCTTGCAAAGGAGTAAAAATGATCATATCTACTTTATAGGCAATGAACGTCCGTATATCTTGGATTTGCCGTTCCTGATTCATGTAACCATTTCGGTAGAGAACTTGGTAATCTTCTTTTTCAAGCGCAGTGATAATTGATTCAGTATGCTTTTTCCGCCAGCTACTCTCCGTTCCTGATTGCGAAAAACCAACGACTAGTGGGTCAGGTGCTTCCTTTGTACTAGGTGTACACCCTATCATTTGGTAAGCGATTACAATAAGAGCTAAAAAAAATAAAACACGTTTCACTTTAGATCACTCCATCTGGATTTGTTAGTACTATCTTATCAGATAAAAGGGAAAATCAAAGTCAAAAGGAATCAATCGAAAAAAATCCAAGAAACTTAAAAAAATCCAAGACAAAAAAAGTACACCTAAAAAATTTAAAGTAAATCCCATAAAAAAATCAATGTTAACGCTTTCTTTATTAGCTATACTCGGTGTATCAATCGGAATGGGGGATAAAAAATGAAAAACAAATTTAGAAAGATTCTTGGGAGTATCGCTATTTTGACCGCAAGCATTCTATTAAGTGCGTGTGGCAATTCAGGATCTGCAGATGATAGTACGGGGTATGTAGGAATCGCTATGCCGACCAAATCAGCAGAAAGATGGATCGCTGATGGGAACAACATGGTCTCGGAATTAGAAAAACTGGGTTATAAAACAGATCTTCAATATGGAGAAGATAAAGTAGAAAATCAAGTAGCACAAATCGAAAATATGATTACAAAAGGGGTAGATACACTTGTGATTGCTTCTATCGATGGTTCGGCTTTAACTGATGTGTTAGCTAAAGCAAAAGAAGCAGATATCAAGGTGATTGCCTATGATCGTTTACTGATGAATTCAGAAAATGTCGATTACTACGCGACTTTTGATAATTTTGGAGTAGGTGTATCGCAAGCAGCTTATATTGAGGAGCACTTAGGATTGAAAGAAGGAAAAGGGCCATTCACGATTGAATTATTTGGTGGCTCGCCTGACGACAACAATGCACTAATTAATTACAACGGAGTGATGTCTGTTTTACAACCATATATGGACAACGGTCAGTTGGTCGTGCCATCTGGACAGACGAGTTTCAGTCAAATCGCTACGCTTCGCTGGGATGGTTCTACGGCGCAAGCAAGGATGGATAATCTGTTAAGCGCAAATTATACTGACCAAACATTGGATGCTGTTTTGTCGCCATATGACCCAATAAGTTTAGGGATCCTTTCGTCATTAAAAGGCGTGGGGTATGGGAGTGAAAGTAAACCTTTACCTGTGATTACTGGACAAGATGCGACAGTTGCTGGCGTCAAATCGATCATTGCCGGGGAACAAACACAAACGATCTTTAAAGACACACGTATCTTAGCAAAAAATACGATTGAAATGATCAAAGCAATCAGTGATGGAGAAGAGGTTCCGGTCAATGATACTGAAACTTATGATAATGGGGTGAAAACTGTTCCTACGTATTTAGCAAATACAGTATCTGTCGATAAAGATAATTATCAAGCAGAGCTGATCGACACAGATTATTATAAAGAATCCGATCTGAAAAATTAAGAGGAACCAAACAAGGAACTAAAGAGATCTAAGTCAGAGAGAGGATAAGAATTATGGCGGATTGTATTTTAAAAATGGCAGATATCACCAAAAAATTTTCTGGAATCCGAGCGTTAGATTGCGTGAATCTGATGATTGAACGTGGGGAAATCCATGCATTGTGCGGAGAAAACGGAGCGGGAAAATCAACATTGATGAATGTCTTGAGCGGCTTGTATCCATATGGCTCCTATGACGGGAAAATCTTTTATGATGGAAAGCTGTGTCAATTCAAAGATTTGAAAGATAGTGAAGAAAAAGGCATCGTCATCATTCATCAAGAATTAGCACTAAGTCCTTATCTTTCAATAAAAGAGAATATTTTTCTCGGAAATGAACAAGCAGAAAGAGGCGTGATTGATTGGGAACTGACAGAAAAGAAAACGTATGAATTGCTGAATAAAGTCGGTTTGTCTATCGACCCGAATCTTCTAGTATCCCAGATCGGCGTAGGGCAACAGCAACTAGTTGAAATAGCTAAAGCATTATCAAAATCCGTCCGTCTGTTGATTTTGGATGAGCCTACCGCTGCATTGAATGAAGAAGAAAGCGCGAATTTGCTGAGATTGATCCGAGAATTGAAAGAGCAAGGTGTAACCTCCATCATTATTTCACATAAGCTGAATGAAATCGTGGATATCGCAGATCGAATCACCATTTTACGGGATGGACAGACGATTGAGACGCTAGAAAATGAAATGATCAGCGAAGAGCATATTATTCGCGGGATGGTGGGCAGAGATTTAGTTGATCGTTATCCTGAAAGAAAACCGGATATTGGAGAAGTTTATTTTAAAGTAGAAGACTGGACGGTCTATCACCCTCTTGATCATGAGCGAATCATAAACGACCATATCAACTTGCATTTGAAAAAAGGAGAGATTGTAGGAATAGCTGGGCTGATGGGAGCGGGCAGAACTGAATTCGCTATGAGTCTATTTGGACATTCTTATGGAAGCAAGATATCCGGACGTATATTAAAGGAAGGGGCAGAGATATCAGTTAAGACCGTTCCTTCAGCCATTGCAAACGGACTCGCTTATGTCTCGGAGGATCGAAAATCTTTAGGACTGAATCTGCTGATGGATATTCGGGAAAACGTGACGCTGAGCAGTTTGGATAAAATAAGTCAAAAAGGAGTATTAGATAAAGAAAAAGAAGTAACTGAGGCAGAAAATTTCCGGAAAAAGATGCGTATAAAAACAAACTCCATCCATCAAATTGTCAGTAGTCTTAGTGGTGGGAATCAACAAAAAGTCGTTTTATCCAAGTGGCTGATGACACAACCCGATATTCTTTTTTTAGATGAGCCAACCCGAGGGATAGACGTTGGGGCAAAATATGAGATCTACACGATTATCGAAGAAATGGCAGCAAATGGCAAAGCTGTCTGTCTTATCTCTTCTGAACTTCCTGAAATCTTAGGAATGTGTGATCGAATCTATACGATGAACGAAGGACGTATTACAGGAGAAGTCTCGCGAGAAGAGGCAGATCAAGAAGTCTTGATGAAATTAATGACGAAAGAAGAGGTGGGTTAAGTTGGAACAAGCAAAAAATCTTACGGATAAAAAAGAGAAAAAACTAAATTTGAAAAGTAGAGCAGCTGATCTTTTTGGTCGCTACAGCATGGTGATCATTTTAGCGGGACTACTTATTGCGTTTCAATTGATGACGGATGGTATTTTCTGGCGTCCGTTGAATATAACTAACCTTGTTTTGCAAAATAGTCATATATTAGTACTAGCTGCAGGGATGTTATTAGTTGTGCTCTTAGGTCATGTGGATTTGTCGGTAGGGTCAGTGATGGCGTTTGTTGGTGCAATTGCGGGCATGATGATGGTCAATCGCCAAATGAACCCGTGGGTGACAGTCATCGCATGTCTTGCAGTAGGCGGGCTGATCGGCGCATGGCAAGGTTTTTGGGTAGCTTATGCTGGGATACCGGCGTTTATCGTGACTTTAGCAGGATTGCTGATGTTTCGTGGACTGACACAAGTTGTTCTAGGCGGTCAATCTCTAGCACCTTTTCCAGCTGTTTTCCAAAAAATGTCTACGGGTTATTTACCAGACTTAAGCGAAGGAAGCATCCTTCACTTCTTGACATTGATTTTAGGAATGATCATCACCATCGTGTTAGTTGTTGGACAATGGCGAACAAGAAATCGTCGGAAAAATCATTTATTTGAAGTGGAATCTCCAGCAGCTTTCTTGGTAAAGGCAGTATTTACAGCAGTCGTTGTACTAGGGATAACTTACATCTTTGCCTCTTATCAAGGATATCCGATCATTTTGATCATTCTCGGTTTGATCGTCGCAGCATATGGGTTTTTGACAAATAAAACAGTAGCAGGTCGCCAGATTTATGCGACGGGCGGAAATCGAAAAGCGGCTGAATTATCAGGGATAAAAACAAAGCGGATCACGTTCTGGGTTTTCGTCAACATGGGAGTCATGGCAGCTTTAGCTGGATTAGTTTTAGCTGCTCGGTTAAATGCGGCGACACCTCAAGCGGGTACTTCGATGGAACTAGATGCGATGGCGGCAGTATATTTTGGCGGTGCTTCAACATCCGGCGGCATCGGAACGATTATGGGTGCGATTGTCGGTGGCTTGGTCATGGGTGTATTGAACAATGGCATGTCGATTTTAGGCGTCGGGGTAGATTGGCAGCAGGCAATCAAAGGGTTGATCTTGCTTTTAGCCGTTGTATTAGACTTGTATAACAAGAAAAAACGGACAGCGTAGGAGAACACCGTTTATTCAGAAAAAAGACTGTGACAAGACATTTGTCACAGTCTTTTTTTCGCTAAAAGCGAACATTCATTGCTTCGTTTGTTTAGACAAAAAATAATGTATGTTTTTTTACCATTCGTATAAATTCTCTTTTTGCTCTTGATTTTTTCGCTTAATTGAGTTAAATTACATAGGGCGCTAAAAAAAGCCTTGATTAAATTAATAATGTTCGTGTTTTGCTGGATGTGAACATCAGGAGGATAATGTAATGAAAGTATTTGATTACGAAGATATTCAGTTAATTCCTAATAAATGTATCGTAAATAGCCGTTCTGAATGTGATACAACGGTCACATTAGGTAAACATACATTCAAAATGCCAGTAGTGCCTGCCAACATGCAGACGATTATTGATGAAACGATTGCAGAATTCTTAGCGGAAAATGGTTATTTCTATATCATGCATCGGTTTGATGAAGCAGCTCGAATTCCGTTTATCAAAAAAATGAAAAAGCGCGGATTGATTACCTCGATCAGTGTTGGTGTCAAGAAAGAGGAATATTCCTTTATAGAGAAGTTGGCAGAAGAATCGCTAAATCCTGATTATATCACTATCGACATCGCGCATGGACATGCTAACTCAGTTATTGATATGATTCAGCATATTAAAAAATATTTGCCTGAAACTTTTGTGATTGCCGGTAATGTTGGTACACCGGAAGCCGTCCGTGAATTGGAAAATGCGGGCGCAGATGCAACAAAAGTCGGGATTGGTCCAGGAAAAGTATGTATTACAAAAATCAAGACAGGCTTTGGAACTGGAGGCTGGCAACTGGCCGCTCTTAGATGGTGTGCGAAAGCAGCTCGCAAGCCGATCATCGCTGACGGTGGGATCAGAACACATGGCGATATTGCAAAATCTGTCCGTTTTGGAGCGACAATGGTTATGATTGGCTCATTGTTTGCCGGTCACGAGGAATCTCCTGGCGAAACAAAAGTCGAAAACGGAATTGTATATAAAGAATACTTTGGTTCTGCTTCAGAATTCCAAAAAGGTGAAAAACGAAATGTTGAAGGAAAGAAAATCTGGATCCAACATAAAGGATCTTTGAAAGATACACTAGTGGAAATGCAACAAGACCTTCAATCATCTATTTCGTATGCTGGAGGAAGAGATCTGGAAGCCATTCGGAAAGTTGATTATGTCATCGTGAAAAATTCGATTTTTAACGGAGATACGATCTAAATAATGAGCAAAATATCAGCGGAAGGTTCATAACAGAACCTTCCGTTTTTTATGTTTTGCAAAAAAAGCTTTTCTTTTTTCTCGTAAATTCGGTAAAATCAATAGAAAGAATGGACAACAGAAAAGAGAGGACTATGTGGGAAAAAGTAGAGAAAAAACAAGGACCGATTTATCGTCAAATCATGGAACAGATCATGAGAGAAATCGAAAGTGGAAGAATCAATCCTGGAGATCAACTTGAATCGGAACGAAAACTAGGGCAATTTTTTGGTGTAAATCGTTCCACCGTTGTTCATGCATTGGAAGAACTTAGAGAGCTTGGCGTATTAACAAGTAAACGTGGTAGCGGTTGGTTCGTCAATCAGACTGAATGGGGGAAATTCGCCGTTCCAAGAATCGATTGGCGACAAATGATCTCACCTCGCTATGAACAGACGGATTGGTATGAACAAAAAATAAAAGAAGCAAAGCAGAGCCAAAAAACATTGTTCCTTGACTTATATGCGAGTGAGATGCCAAATGAGCTTTTGCCGAATTTTGAGTTTCCTTCTTATTCTCTTGAAGAAATCTTAGCGGAAGAAAAAGAAATGGATCTTTTAGGCTATACTCCGTTACGTAACAAAATCAAACGGTATTTGGAAAGTAAATTTGAACTGACCTTTTCCCTAAACCAGCTTCTGGTGACTGGTGGTGGCCAGCAAGCAATCTTTTTGATCTTACAAACGATTCTTTCTGCTGGAGAGGGGATAGCTGTAGAGTCACCTTCTTTTTTTTACCGATTACCTCTTTTCAAAGCTTCAGGAACGCGTTTATTTGGGATACCGATGGATGAAGAAGGGATCGACTTAGAAAAACTGAAAGAATCGATCCATAAAAATAAATTGAAAGCAGTGCTTATCAACCCGAATTTTCAAAACCCTACAGGAAAGGTGATGAGTCAAAAGCGACGAGAAAAGCTAGTAGAATTGTGTCGGCAGTATCGGCTTCCGATTATTGAAGACGATGTATTTACGGACCTTTCATTTCTAAAGCAAGATGAAGTTCTTCCTATACGGACGATTGATCCGGATAATGTATTATATGTCGGTTCGTTATCTAGGATTTTAGGAAAAACAACGAAAATCGGTTGGTTGATCGGACCAGAGACCTTTATCTTGCAACTCGCTAAAGCGCAAGAAATGATGGAGTTTCCGATGAACATCCTTACACAAATCACGGCCGCTAATGTATTTGATGAAGCAATTGATTTGAAAATGTTGGATGTAAGAAAAAAATTGAAAGAAAAAAGCCAACTGATAAGTATTTGGGCAGAGTCTCAATCGTTTTTCAAGCTTCATTCGATTCTAGGTGGTTATTATGCTTGGATCACTTGGGATGGAAAAAAGCTGGACCCCGAACTAGCAGAAAAAGTAGTAGATATGGGTCTAGGAATCGCACCAAGTCTACTTTTTGGGCAAGATATAAATGGAATCAGAATCAATTACAGTCGTCTAGATGAAGCCAACATATCGTTGTTTTATTCAAAGATGAAAATTTTAGAACAGTGGTTAACAGAATAATTTCACAAGGTAAAAAGATTAAAGAATATAACAGCTGGGATTTAAATTTCCTGCTGTTTCTTTTTTTTCTTAAAAAGAAGACGAGACAAAGTATTAGGGAAAAAAGCACTTTTTGTATAACCGTTCACGATGTCTTAAGAAAATAAATAGTTGCAGCAAAACTGTATAACACCAGCGTTTCTAAATAGAAACAGATCATTATAAGTTTGATTAGAAAATAGAAAAAACACAGTCTAAATATAAAACGCTTTCCTTATTGTGATTATATTCACTAATGCTGTTAATATGCGGATTGGCATAATTTCCTTTCATCGTGAAAATTTGTGCTTTTAGCTTGTATTTCTCATAAATCCATGATAATTTATTAATGAAGACGGTTAAATAGTGATACAGTTTTATTCGCTGTTTCAATCGCAGAATGAAGAGATTTTCTTATAGATGAGAGAGGAATGTGTGACAAATGGCAAACAAAAAAGCACCAATCGACTTCCAAGCACTGCTAGATGAAGTCAATGCAGATTTCCCAGTATATCAAGCACTTGATCAAGATGGAAACGTAGTTAACAAAGATTTAGTACCTGATTTATCCGATGATGAACTCGTTGAATTAATGACTCACATGGTATGGTCTCGTGTATTAGACCAACGTTCCACAGCGCTGAACCGCCAAGGACGCCTAGGCTTTTTTGCACCAACTGCCGGACAAGAGGCAAGTCAGCTGGCCAGTGCGTATGCATTTGATAAAGAAGATGTTCTTCTTCCAGGTTATCGAGATGTCCCTCAATTAGTAAAACACGGCTTACCTTTATCACAAGCATTTTTATGGTCTAGAGGACATGCTGCAGGTAATTCTTATCCGGAAGAATTGAAAGCTCTACCACCACAAATCATCATCGGTGCACAATATGTACAAGCAGCCGGTGTTGCATTAGGTTTGAAGAAACGCAACAAGAAAAATGTTGTCTTCACTTATACTGGTGATGGCGGTTCATCACAAGGTGATTTTTACGAAGCAATCAATTTCGCTGGTGCTTACCATGCAAATGCTGTATTTTATATCCAAAACAATGGGTATGCGATCTCTACACCTCGTGAAAAACAAACCGCAGCAAAAACACTTGCACAAAAAGCTGTCGCAGCTGGGATTCCAGGAATTCAAGTCGATGGAATGGATCCGCTTGCAGTATATACTGTATCTAAAATGGCACGGGAATGGGCAATCAGCGGAAATGGACCAGTCCTAATTGAAACACTGACTTATCGTTACGGACCACATACACTATCTGGGGACGATCCAACCCGCTACCGTACAAAAGACACAGATGACGAATGGCAGAAAAAAGATCCATTGATCCGCTTCCGTAAATATCTGACGGAAAAAGGACTTTGGTCTGAAGAAAAAGAAGAACAAGTGATTGAAGCAACTAAAGAAGAAATCAAAGCAGCTATCGCAGAAGCCGACAAAGTTCCAAAACAAAAGGTTTCAGATTTCTTGAAAAACATGTTCGAAGTATCTCCACAATCAATCAAAGAACAAATTGCAATTTATGAAGCGAAGGAGTCGAAATAATCATGGCACAAAAAACAATGATCCAAGCAATCACCGATGCCTTAGCACTTGAACTAGAAAATGACGAGAATGTCGTTGTTTTTGGTGAAGATGTTGGGAAAAACGGAGGAGTTTTCCGGGCAACTGAAGGATTGCAGGAAAAATTCGGAGAAGACCGAGTATTCGATACTCCTTTAGCTGAATCTGGAATCGCAGGGTTGAGTTTCGGACTTGCGTTGGAAGGATTTCGTCCAGTTCCTGAAATCCAATTCTTTGGTTTTATTTTCGAAGCAATGGATGAAGTAGTAGCTCAAATGGCTCGTACAAGATACCGAATGAGCGGTACTAGAAATCTACCAATCACGATCCGTTCACCATTTGGTGGCGGTGTTCATACACCAGAACTGCATTCAGATAATTTAGAAGGTTTGATTGCCCAGTCTCCTGGTATTCGAGTAGTGATCCCATCAAATCCTTACGATGCAAAAGGACTATTGATTTCTTCTATTAGAAGTAACGATCCAGTTGTTTTCCTAGAACACATGAAACTATATCGCTCATTCCGAGAAGAAGTGCCGGATGAAGCTTACGAAGTTCCTTTGGACAAAGCAGCAGTTACTCGTGAAGGAACAGATGTATCTGTTATCACATACGGGGCAATGGTGCGTGAAGCAATCAAAGCAGCAGACAATCTTGCAAAAGAAAATATCTCTGTTGAAATCATTGATCTTCGTACAGTTGCGCCATTAGATGTAGAAACGATCATTCAATCCGTGGAAAAAACAGGTCGCGTAGTCGTTGTCCAAGAAGCGCAACGACAAGCGGGTGTTGCTGCGCAAGTAGTTTCTGAGATCTCAGAACGCGCTATCCTTTCATTAGAAGCCCCAATCGGACGAGTTTCTGCACCTGATACAGTCTTCCCGTTTGGACAAGCAGAAAATGTTTGGTTACCAAACGCAAAAGATATCGAAGACAAAGTAAAAGAAATCGCGGAATTTTAAGAAAAGAAGGGACGAAACAAAGTCATGGCTTATCAATTTAAATTGCCGGATATCGGTGAAGGAATTGCAGAAGGTGAAATCGTCAAATGGTTCGTCAAACCAGGAGATACGATTAATGAAGATGATACATTATTAGAAGTTCAAAACGACAAATCAGTAGAAGAAATCCCCTCACCTGTAACAGGAACGGTTAAAAATGTCATTGTTCCAGAAGGTACAGTAGCAAATGTTGGGGATGTATTGGTAGAAATCGATGCACCAGGACACGAAGACAATGAAGGGGACAGTGGTGTAGCCGCAGAATCCCAAACTCCAGCTAACCCAGCTGCTGAACCAACCGTTGATACAGGATCAGCTGGATCGTCAAGCGAAGGAGTCTTCCAATTCAAGTTACCGGATATCGGTGAAGGAATTGCAGAAGGTGAAATCGTCAAATGGTTCGTCAAACCAGGAGATACGATTAATGAAGATGATACATTATTAGAAGTTCAAAACGACAAATCAGTAGAAGAAATCCCGTCACCTGTAACCGGGACAGTTAAAAACGTGATTGTCCCAGAAGGAACAATAGCAAATGTTGGGGACGTGTTAGTAGAAATCGATGCTCCTGGACACAATGGCGCACCATCAACTAGTGCGCCATCAGCTGAAGCACCAAAAGAAAAAGTAGAAACATCAGGTTCAGCAAGTGTCGTTGAAGCTGCCGATCCAAATAAACGTGTATTGGCTATGCCATCTGTTCGTCAATTTGCCCGCGAAAAAGATGTAGATATCTCACAAGTAACTGCAACTGGAAAAGGTGGCAGAGTAACAAAAGAGGACATCGAAAACTTCTTGACAGGTGGTCCAAGCAGTGCACCAGCGAAATCAGAAGCGCCAGAAGCGGCAGCGCCGAAAGAAGCAGCTCCTGCAGCAGAAAGCAAACCATCTGCACCAGCAAAACCATTCAAGTCCAACTTAGGAGACTTGGAAGAACGTGTAGCAATGACACCAACACGTAAAGCTATTGCTAAAGCAATGGTCAACAGTAAGCATACAGCTCCACACGTGACATTGCATGATGAAGTAGAAGTGTCTAAACTATGGGATAATCGGAAACGATTTAAAGAAGTTGCTGCTGCAAATGGTACGAAACTTACTTTCTTGCCATATGTCGTGAAAGCTTTAACAGCGACTGTTAAGAAATACCCAGTATTGAATGCATCTATCGACGATGCAAACCAAGAAATCGTTTATAAACATTACTACAATATCGGTATTGCAACTGATACGGATCACGGACTATATGTACCAAATGTGAAAGATGCAGACCGCAAAGGAATGTTTGCTATTGCAGACGAAATCAATGAGAAAGCAAAATTAGCTCATGACGGCAAACTATCTGCAGAAGATATGCGCAATGGAACGATTACGATCAGCAATATCGGATCTGTAGGTGGCGGTTGGTTTACACCAGTCATCAACTATCCAGAAGTAGCTATTTTAGGTGTAGGAACGATTGCACAACAACCAATCGTAAATGCTGAAGGCGAAATCGTTGTCGGTCGTGTGATGAAACTGTCATTAAGTTTCGATCACCGTATCGTAGATGGAGCAACTGCGCAACAAGCAATGAATAATATCAAACGTCTTTTAGCTGATCCAGAGCTATTAATGATGGAAGGATGATAAACAAATGGTAGTTGGAGATTTTGCTGTAGAATTAGATACAGTTGTAATCGGTGCGGGACCTGGTGGCTATGTAGCTGCCATCCGCGCTGCTGAAATGGGACAAAAAGTAGCAATCATTGAAAGAGAGTATATTGGCGGTGTTTGTTTGAATGTCGGCTGTATTCCTTCAAAAGCACTGATAGCTGCAGGACACCATTATCAAGAGTCACTAGATTCTGAAATGTTTGGAGTAACTAGTGAAAATGTCAAACTAGATTTTGCGAAAACACAAGAATGGAAAGAAAACAAAGTTGTCCATACGTTGACTTCTGGTGTTGGTTTCCTATTAAAAAAACATAAGGTTGAAACAATCGAAGGAGAAGCGTTCTTCGTAGATGATCACACACTACGCGTCATCCATCCAGATTCAGCTCAAACTTATTCGTTCAATAACGCAATCATCGCAACAGGTTCCCGTCCAATCGAGATTCCAGGATTTAAATTCGGAGGACGTGTGTTAGATTCTACTGGCGGATTAGCATTGAAAGAAGTACCTAAGAAATTTGTGATCATCGGTGGCGGTGTGATTGGTGCCGAATTGGGCGGAGCGTACGCAAACTTAGGAGCAGAAGTAACGATCCTTGAAGGTTCACCACAAATTTTACCAACTTACGAAAAAGATCTAGTAAAATTAGTAGAAGATGATTTCAAGAAAAAAGGTGTAACAGTCGTAACGAATGCAATGGCGAAAGAAGCAGTCGATAACGGTGACAGCGTGACAGTGAAATATGCAGTGGACGGGAAAGAAGAATCCGTTACTGCTGATTATGTGATGGTCACTGTAGGTCGTCGTCCGAATACGGATGATATGGGCTTAGAACAAGCAGGAGTCGAAGTAGGAGAACGAGGATTGATTACGGTAGATAAACAAGGACGTACGAACGTACCTAATATCTATGCCATCGGTGATATCGTTCCAGGGGCGGCATTAGCACACAAAGCCAGTTATGAAGCAAAAATCGCTGCTGAAGCAATCTCTGGCAAAAAAGTAGCTGTAGATTATAAAGCAATGCCGGCAGTAGCCTTCACTGATCCTGAATTGGCTTCTGTAGGTATGACGATCAAAGAAGCAAAAGATGCTGGTATCGAAGCAAAAGCATACAAATTCCCATTTTCAGGGAACGGTCGGGCATTATCGCTTGGTAAAACAGAAGGATTCATCCGTCTAGTTACGACGATCGAAGATAACGTGCTGATTGGTGCACAAATCGGGGGAGTCGGTGCAAGCGATATGGTTTCTGAATTAGCTTTAGCAATCGAATCAGGAATGAACGCTGAAGATATCGCCTTGACGATTCATCCGCATCCATCTCTTGGCGAAATCGTCATGGATGCTTCGGAATTAGCATTAGGCTTGCCAATCCATATTTGATTTGAATAATACAGGCGAAACGCAACTGAGAAATCGGTTGCGTTTTTTTCTTTTTTATTATCAATAATTTAATTATGTAAACTTAATAATACGACTACTTCTTGGTTTATTACCGTCTCCTATGCTACACTAAAGAAGAATATGAAATAGGAGAGTTGAAGATGCAAGAATATCAGTATCCACTTGATTTAGACTGGACAACAGATGAAATGGTCATTGTAATGAAGATGTGGGAAGATCTGGAACGTGCGAATGAAAAAGGGATAAACAATGAAGCTTTTTTGAAGACCTATCAGCAGTTCAAAACAGTTGTCAAATCCATCGGAGAAGAAAAACGGTTGGGACGGGAATTTGAAAAAGCTTCCGGGTACTCCTTATATCGAACAGTGCAGCAAGCAAAAAAAAATCCAAACAAAACTTTGAGAATGAACGGGTGAGATAAATGGAACAGATGATTGATCATATCAAATCCTGGCTAGAAGAAGCTGGTGAGAAAATCAAATCTTCTCAACAAACATTAACGATCTCGCAAAAATCAAATCGAACGGATCTAGTGACAAATGTCGACCGAAACATCCAGAATTTTCTAATCGAAAAAATTCATTCCTATGATCCAGAGGCGAAAATATTGGCAGAAGAAGAAGGGTGTAATCAACTAGCAGATCTCGATGGAAGAGTCTTTATCATTGATCCTATTGATGGCACATTGAATTTCGTGATTGAAGGGGAAAATTTTTGTATCATGCTCGCTGTTTATGAATCCGGTGTTGGAAAACTTGGTTTCATTTATGACGTCATGAGAAATGAGCTTTTTTGGGGTGGAAAAGGAATAGGTGTCTATAAAAATGATAAACCAATGCCTAGACCAGCAAATAAATCTTTATCAGAAGGCTTACTTGGTGTGAATAGCTATCTTTTCGGTCATAATAAATATGGAATCCGAGAGATTGCGGAAAGCAGCATGGGAACACGTATGTACGGGTGTGCAGGGCTTGAACTAGCCGCAATCTTGAAAGGAAACCATATTGCTTACATTTCGAACCTCAGCCCTTGGGATTATGCAGCGGGAAATGTTTTATTGGAAGAGTTTGGTATGGTAACAAGCGGTCTTTTTGGCACTCCATTGACCTTTGATAGAAGGGAATACTATTTAGCAGGTACTCCTTGTGCATATGCAGAAATCGCAGACCTTTTGAAAAAAGAAGGCTAAAAAAAGGTAGAAATCATTCACAAAAATGATAAAAACGGGCAAAAGATTAATTTTCTCGAAAAAATGAAAACATTTTACTATATTTCATGAAAAAAGTCTGCTATAATTAGCAGTCGAGTAAAATTTGCCCTGTCATAAAGAACCAATAAAAAAGGAGTTAGTTACATTGAATTATAGAAACGATATCCGTAACGTCGCAATTATTGCCCACGTTGACCACGGAAAAACAACATTAGTTGATGAACTATTAAAACAATCAGATACATTAGACGCACATACGCAATTGCAAGAACGTGCGATGGACTCAAATGCGCTAGAAAAAGAACGTGGTATCACGATTTTAGCCAAAAACACAGCTGTAGACTATAAAGGAATTCGCGTAAACATCATGGATACTCCAGGACACGCGGACTTCGGTGGCGAAGTAGAACGGATCATGAAAATGGTTGACGGCGTTGTGTTGGTCGTAGATGCGTATGAAGGAACAATGCCTCAAACACGTTTTGTATTGAAAAAAGCATTGGAACAACATATCACACCAATCGTTGTCGTAAACAAGATTGACAAACCTTCTGCTCGTCCTGAGCATGTCGTAGATGAAGTTCTTGAACTATTCATCGAATTGGGAGCAGATGATGATCAGTTAGACTTTCCTGTGATTTATGCGTCTGCACTGAATGGTACGTCAAGCTTATCAGACGACCCAGCAGATCAAGAACCAACAATGGCACCTATTTTTGACACGATTATTGAAAAAATTCCTGCTCCTGTCGATAATAGCGACGAACCATTACAATTCCAAGTTTCATTACTTGACTACAACGATTATGTAGGTCGTATCGGAATCGGACGTGTATTTAGAGGAACAATCAAAGTAGGCGACCAAGTAGCATTAATTAAATTAGACGGAACAGTTAAGAAATTCCGTGTAACGAAATTATTTGGTTTCTTTGGACTAAAACGTCTAGAGATTCAAGAAGCAAAAGCTGGAGACTTGATTGCTGTCTCAGGTATGGAAGACATCTTTGTCGGTGAAACAGTTACTCCTGTGGATCATCAAGATGCGTTACCTATCCTTCACATTGACGAACCAACATTGCAAATGACTTTCTTAGTTAATAATTCACCATTTGCCGGTCGAGAAGGGAAATACGTAACTGCTCGTAAAATTGAAGAACGTTTGATGGCAGAACTTCAAACAGATGTATCTTTGCGAGTTGAACCAACAAACTCTCCAGATGCTTGGACTGTTTCTGGTCGTGGAGAATTGCATTTGTCTATCTTGATTGAAAACATGCGTCGTGAAGGATACGAATTGCAAGTATCTCGTCCAGAAGTTATTGAAAAAGAAATCGACGGTGTAAAATGCGAACCGTTTGAACGCGTACAAATCGACACACCAGAAGAATACATGGGTAGTGTCATCGAATCTTTGAGCTTACGTAAAGGTGAAATGCAAGATATGGTCCATACAGGAAACGGACAAATCCGTTTGACATTCTTGACACCTGCTCGCGGTTTGATCGGTTATTCAACTGAATTCCTTTCAATGACACGCGGTTACGGAATCATGAACCATACTTTTGATCAATACTTGCCAATGCTTCCTGGTCAAATCGGTGGACGTCACCAAGGTGCGCTTGTTTCAATCGATACAGGAAAAGCAACGACCTATTCTATCATGAGTATCGAAGAACGCGGTACAGTCTTCGTAGAACCAGGTACAGAAGTATATGAAGGAATGATTATCGGAGAAAACAGCCGTGATAATGATTTGACTGTCAACATCACAAAAGCAAAACAAATGACAAACGTACGGTCTGCTACTAAAGACCAAACATCTGTCATCAAAAAACCAAAACAATTGACGTTGGAAGAATCTTTGGAATTCTTGAATGATGATGAATATTGCGAAGTAACACCAGAAAGCATTCGCTTGAGAAAACAAATTTTAGAGAAAAATGCTCGTGAAAAAGCATCTAAAAAGAAAAAATAATCTGTAAAAGGATGAAGAGAGAAACCAGCTTGTTATAAAAAATAGCTGGTTTCTTTTTTTGTCCAACTTATTTCTGTGGAGAAGTCATCTTTGTCAATGGACTTAAATTCAGAAAATACGCCAAAAGACATTTAAAAGACTTTTAAAGAACTTGATTCTGGTGTGATTTTGTTTCATATCGTGCGTATGTTTCACAAGAGGGATCAACTTGTCCTTCGGAGAAAACCGAAGTAAAATGGCAAGGGAAAGGAGCGGGAAGATGAACGACTTATTAAAACAATACTTTGGTTATGATGAGTTTAGACCTGGTCAAAAAGAAATTATTCAGAAAGTCATTGATCAGAAAAATGTATTAGGGATCATGCCTACCGGCAGTGGGAAATCAATCTGTTACCAGCTTCCATCTTTACTATTAGATGGGCTTACTGTGGTTGTATCCCCTTTGATCTCTCTGATGAAGGATCAGGTGGATGCAGCGAATCAATTAGGTATACCCGCCACTTTTATCAATAGCTCGTTAGATGGTTACGAAACAGCTAGACGCTTCCAAGAAATCGATAGGCAGCAGTATCGTTTACTTTATATTGCTCCAGAACGTTTTATCATGCCGGATTTCATTCAAGCGATGAATCGATGGAACGTCTGTATGATTGCCATTGACGAGGCGCATTGTATCTCTCAGTGGGGGCATGATTTCCGTCCAAGTTATTTACAAATGGCGAAACAGCTAGATCAACTGCCAAATCGACCTGTTATTGTTGCACTGACAGCTACAGCAACTATACAAGTAGCCGCTGACATAAAAAGACTTTTAAAAATCCCTGACGGCAATCACATCCAGACTGGTTTTGGACGGGAAAATCTCCGCTTTCAAGTAGTGAAAGACCAAAAAAAAGAACAATATCTAGTCGAGTATTTGAAAATCAACAAAAATCAATCGGGCATTATTTATGCAGCGACGAGAAAAGAAGTAGACCGAATCTATCATTTGCTTAAAAAATTTGGATTTTCTATAGGCAGATATCATGGTGGCCTAAATGAGAATGAACGAACGGCAATGCAAGAGGCCTTTTTATACGATCGCTTACAGCTAATCGTAGCGACCAATGCATTCGGCATGGGCATAAATAAAAGCAATGTCCGTTTTGTTATCCATTATCAAATTCCTGGCTCTCTAGAAGCATACTATCAGGAAGCTGGTCGTGCGGGAAGAGATGGTCTTTCCAGTGAAGCCATCCTACTTTTCGCTCCTCAAGATATTCAGGTCCAAAAGTTTTTTATCCAGCAGTCCCAAAGAGAAGAGGAGCAAAAGCAAAAAGAATATGAAAAATTAAAAGCGATGACAGAATATGCGTATATAGAATCCTGTCTTCAGCAATACATCCTAAACTATTTTGGCGAGACAAGCAGTCCGTGCAATCGTTGTGGTAATTGTTTAGATGACAGAGAAATAGTAGAAGTAACGACACAAGCACAGATGGTCCTTTCTTGTTTGAAACGTATGGGGGAGAATTATGGCAAGCAGATGCTAATGAAAGTCTTGGCAGGATCGAAAGAACAAAAGCTGCGAGCCTTGGGGTTTGAACGTTTATCTACCTATGGACTGATGAAAAACCAATCGCAAAAAGAAACGATGCAATTGATTGAATATTTGATATCGAATGGCTATCTTCTGACCGTTAATGGAGAATATCCTATCTTGAAAGTAACAGAAAGAGGGATCCAAGTATTAAAAGGACAAGAAGCTGTTTATCGAAAGGAACCCAAGAAAGTCCAGCAGCTGTCGGATGAAGAGACCGATACACTATTTGAAGTGTTGCGGGAACTTCGAACGGATCTAGCATCAGAAGCAGGCGTTCCCCCGTATGTCGTATTTTCAGATTCCACCTTGAAAGAAATGAGCCGAATACGTCCATCAAGCAGACTGGAGATGCTTCAGATAAAGGGAGTTGGTCAAAGCAAGCTTGATAAATACGGAGAAGCCTTTTTATCTCGGATAAAAAATACGGATCCTAACGTTCTGGACAAGTAAGAAGGACCATTACGTAAAAATGAATAAAAACAACTGGTTAAATCTGTTTTTTTGCTCCCTATGAAAATCAAATATGTTATAATTAAGGAATTAGAACGGGAGGTAAGCACAGATGGATTCTTTGTCGAAAAAACTTGCGATCCAAGTATTAAATGATGAAGCAGAACGGATCAAACGATTAATCCGAAACCAAAATAACAGTCTCTGTATCTCGCAATGCAAAGCCTTCGAAGAAGTGGTAGATACACAGATGTACGGTTTCTCCCAGCAAGTCGGGTTTGCTGTTCGTATAGGAGTAATCGAAAAAAACGAGGGACAGCTGATGTTAAGTGAGCTGGAACGAGAATTGAATCAGTTATACAGTGAGGTTTACCAAGAAAATTATGATAAAAAAGAAGTTGGCAAGGAGGAATAGACTTGCCTAAGAAAGTAAAAAAAAGGCATCTATTAGACTATAGTATCTTGATTCCCTATTTGATTTTATGTGTTTTGGGTTTGATCATGGTATATAGTTCTACGTCGTATCTATTATTAGAAAACGGACAAAATCCGTCCGCATCAGTCATTAACCAAAGTATTTTTTGGGTGCTCAGCTTGATTGCTATCGCACTACTCTACAAAATGAAAACAGATGTTTTAAAAAACCAGCGTTTGATTATGGCAGCCATCGCAGTTTTGACGATTTTGCTGCTGATCGTTGTGTTTTTCGGTAAAGAAATCAATGGTGCAAAAGGTTGGCTTCAAATTGCAGGATTTTCGATCCAACCTGCCGAATACCTAAAGATCATTTCTATCTGGTATCTGTCTCTGACTTTATCAAAAAGACAAAACAGTGTGCAAAAAGATTTCCTAGGGACTGTAAAACGTCCACTTGCAATGGTTATCGGACTGACTGTTTTGGTCGCTATCCTTCCCGATTTTGGGAATGCGGCAGTTATCTTTTTGATTATTTTGGTTCTGCTTTTAGCCAGCGGAGTCAATTATGTGTATACTTTGATTGTAGGAGTAGGCGGTTTTTGTTTAAGTACTTTTACGATCTGGCTAATCAATATTACAAATGGAAAAATCTTGCCTGGACGTTTACAGTATATCTATAATCGCTTTGCTATTTACCAAAATCCTTTCTCGGATGAATTAAATAAAGGCCATCAATTAGTTAATGGTTACTATGCCATGTTCAATGGCGGGTTATTTGGCAGAGGATTAGGTAACAGTATCCAGAAAAAGGGATTTTTACAAGAAGCACAAACCGATTTTATCTATGCGATCGTAGTGGAAGAGCTCGGAGTGATTATGGGGATTTTGATATTAGCGTTGCTATTCTTTATGATTGTGCGCATTATTCTTGTAGGGATTCGTTCAAGAGATCCGTTCAATTCGCTTTTGTGCATTGGGATCGGCGCAATGTTTTTGATCCAAGTGTTTGTCAATCTGGGAGGAATCACTGGTGTCATTCCTTTGACAGGGATCACGTTCCCATTCTTAAGTCAAGGAGGATCCAGTTTGCTGATGCTTTCGATCTGTGTCGGCTTTGTCCTCAACATTAGTGCGGATGAAAAACGCAAGAGCTTAGGTTTATAATAAAAAAAGATGTAGGAGTGGTTCGATGAAAAAAGTTTTAGTTGCTAACAGGGGTGAAATCGCTGTACGTGTATTTCGTGCTTGTACAGAATTAGGAATTAAAACTGTTGGAATCTATGCAGAAGAAGATGAATATTCCGTACACCGTTTTAAAGCGGATGAAGCATATTTAGTAGGACAAGGGAAAAAACCGATTGATGCGTATCTAGATATTGAAGGGATCATTTCTATCGCGAAAGAATGCGGGGCTGATGCCATTCATCCTGGTTATGGTCTTTTATCGGAAAACTTGAATTTTGCGCAACGGTGCGAGGAAGAGGGCATCACTTTTGTTGGACCCAAACTGCATCATTTGGATATTTTTGGAGATAAAATCAAAGCAAAAGCTGCAGCCATCGAAGCAGGAATTGCTTCAATTCCAGGCACAGATGGTCCAATCGCTTCTGTAGACGATGCATTGGAATTTGCTGAACGATTCGGTTATCCGATTATGATTAAGGCAGCTCTAGGCGGCGGAGGTCGCGGAATGCGTGTGGCTCATGATGAAAAGAGTGCAAGAGAAGGTTACGAACGTGCAAAAAGCGAAGCAAAAGCTGCCTTTGGTAGCGATGAAGTGTATGTTGAAAAATACATCGCCAACCCTAAGCATATCGAAGTACAGATTCTTGGTGACACACATGGAAACGTCATCCATCTTTTCGAAAGAGACTGTTCTGTTCAGCGCCGCCACCAAAAAGTAGTAGAAGTAGCGCCTTGTGTCTCTATGAACGAACAGCAACGTCAAAAAATTTGTCAGGCAGCTGTCCAATTGATGAAACATGTTGGGTATGTCAATGCGGGTACGGTAGAATTTCTTGTTGAAGGAGATGATTTTTACTTTATCGAAGTCAATCCTCGCGTCCAAGTGGAACATACGATCACAGAAATGATTACAGATATTGATATCGTGACAACACAACTATTGATTGCCCAAGGGTTAGATTTGCATAAAGAAATCGGATTGCCTCAGCAAGAAGAAATCAAATTGAATGGGTCAGCTATTCAATGCCGAATTACTACGGAAGACCCGTTGAATAACTTTTTACCAGACACAGGAAAAATCGATACGTATCGTTCACCTGGCGGATTTGGCGTACGTCTGGATGTAGGGAATGCTTACGCTGGCTATGTGGTGACGCCGTATTTTGATTCATTGTTAGTAAAAGTATGTACGCATGGCGCTACTTTTGAAACAGCCATTCAGAAAATGGAACGTTGCTTGAAAGAATTCAGGATCCGTGGAGTAAAAACAAATATTCCATTTATGCTAAATGTCATCACACATCCTGAATTCCAATCAGGAAATGCAAAAACAACTTTTATCGATAGTACAGCAACATTATTTGAATTTCCTCGACTACGAGACCGCGGAAATAAAACGATGAAATATATCGGTGAAATTACTGTCAATGGTTTTCCAGGTATCGAAAGTGGCGAAAAACCATTTTATGAAGAACCACGTATGCCTAAAGATCTAATCACAAGAACTGATTACGTAACGGCTAAGAACGTATTAGATGCGAAGGGTGCCGATGCTTTGGTTGAATGGATCAAAGGACAGGAAAATTTATTGTTGACGGATACGACATTTAGAGACGCTCATCAAAGTCTGCTAGCAACTCGTGTTCGGACAAAGGATTTCAAGCAGATTGCACGCTTAACGGGAGAAGGTCTTCCTGAACTCTTTTCAAGTGAGATGTGGGGGGGAGCAACATTTGATGTGGCTTACCGCTTTTTGAATGAAGATCCTTGGCAACGATTGAGAAAAATCCGTTCTTTAATGCCTAATACATTGCTGCAAATGCTTTTCAGAGGTTCAAATGCCGTTGGGTATTCTAATTATCCTGACAATGTACTGGTGGAATTTGTCAAAGAAGCAGCAGCACAAGGGATTGATGTTTTCCGAATCTTTGATAGTTTGAACTGGACTCCTCAAATGGAAAAAAGTATCCAAGCAGTACGGGATACTGGTAAAATCGCAGAGGCAGCTATCTGCTATACTGGCGATATCAACGATCCAAGCCGAGCAAAATACAATGTTCAGTATTATAAAGACATGGCAAAAGAACTAGAACAACTGGGTGCGCATATCATTGCAATCAAGGATATGGCTGGGTTGCTTAAACCGCAAGCAGCTTATCGCTTGATTAGTGAATTGAAAGAAACGACGGATCTGCCAATCCATCTGCATACTCATGATACTAGTGGAAACGGGATTATCACTTATTCCGCTGCTTCAAAAGCAGGAGTAGATATCGTTGACGTAGCAATGAGTGCAATGAGTGGGAACACGAGTCAGCCTAGCATGAGCAGCTTGTATTATGCGCTGGTCAATGGTCCACGGCTGCCAGAAATCACAATTGAAAATGCACAGAAATTAAACCATTATTGGGAAGATGTGCGTATGTATTACAAACCATTTGAAAATGGCTTGAATGCTCCTGAAACAGAAGTGTATATGCATGAGATGCCAGGAGGACAGTATTCAAATCTGCAACAGCAGGCAAAAGCTGTCGGACTAGGTCATCGCTGGGATGAAATCAAACAAATGTACCATACTGTCAATTTGATGTTTGGCGATATCGTGAAAGTAACTCCATCATCTAAAGTCGTAGGAGATATGGCACTATTCATGGTCCAAAATGATCTCACAGAACAAGACATCTATGAAAAAGGCGAAACACTAAGTTTCCCTGAATCTGTAGTGACTTTCTTCCAAGGAGAACTAGGACAACCAGTCGGCGGATTTCCTGAAAAACTGCAAAAGATCATTCTTAAGGGCAGACCCGCGTTGAGTGAACGTCCAGGACTGTTGGCGAAATCAGTCGATTTCAACGAAGTGAAAAAAGAATTGGCAGAAAAAATCGGCTATGAACCAAAACAAGACGAAGTATTAAGTTATTTGATGTATCCGCAAGTCTTTTTGGACTATCAAAAAGCGTATAATCAATTTGGCGATGTTACATTACTGGATACACCAACATTCTTCCAAGGGATACGTTTAGGTGAAACGATCAATGTACAAATCGAACGTGGAAAAACGCTTATCATTCGTTTAGATGAAATCGGAGAACCCGATATCGAAGGAAATCGCGTACTGTTCTTCAATCTGAATGGGCAAAGACGGGAAATCACTATCAAAGATAATTCAATCATCAGTGCGGTTCAAACTCGATTGAAAGCTGAACCAACAAACCGAGAACAAATCGGAGCAACGATGTCTGGTTCTGTGCTTGATGTATTAGTGAAAAAAGGCGATAACGTCAAAAAAGGCGACACGTTGATGATTACTGAAGCAATGAAAATGGAAACAGCCATCGAAGCACGTTTTGACGGAGAAGTTGCACATGTATATGTATCTTCAGGCGACACGATTTCGTCTGGCGACCTTTTGATTGAAGTGACTGAAAAATAATAAGTGAAAGGTGGGGAAACATGAAAAGACTGGGTTTGTTTTGGCTGATTCTGCTATTAGTTATTGCGGCATTCTATATGGAACCAGTCTTGTTCCCGCCAAAACTTGAAGTGAAGGAAAACTCTGATCAACAAATCTCAAATCAAATGACAACGTGGAAATACCAGGAGCTTAAAGCAACTGGTTTTTCTACTTATATTGGAAAACCGATCGAACAGCTAGAAAAAGATTTTGGACAATCCTATGATCGATTAACTAGTGGGTTTGGTTTTGAAACAAGATATTATGAAAACAAAGCCAGTCATCTCACGTTTGAAGTAAATGTCCAAGATAGCATGGTCACAACTGTTAAAGTACTGCAAACAGGACCTGCTGATATCACGCCGTTTTATTTAGGGATGACGATGCAGGACCTAACGAAACTCACGACTATCTATACTAATTTCACTTTTGAGTATCACGACACAGAAGTTGGAATCGAACTGATGGAAGAGGATATGAATTATCGGCCACTGATTGCTTTTGATAACGACACTTTTGCTATTTTGTTTTTTGATCAAACAACAAACGGTCTGTTTTCAGTTGTATATTTAGATAAAGATAGTCTTTTGAAACTTTTACCGTATCAAGTGTTTGGTGAAGGTCTCCCACATTATGAAGCAGATAAATCGGCTGACTGGGAATCGATCAATCGCGGTAAAGAACGAAAAAGTACGACTTTACTAAACATGCTTAGAAGAGAAGACGAACTTCCTATATACAACCAACCACTTGCCTTTCAAAGCCACAGTCGGCTGCTGCTACATGATTTCTTGACAAAGCCTGAAGAAATCTTGTCAGACGAACGTATGGCTGATTGGCAAAAATCGCTAGGCAGCGGGCAAACGACAATAAAATTCTCCTTGACGAATGATGAATTGGAGAAGTTAATCAGTAAACAGAAATTAGAAAATACTAGTGGACTGTTTATTCATCCAGCAATCGACGCTACTTTTTCGTTTTTATATTGGTACAGCGATCCATATAATCATGACCGCTTTATGGATCCGGGAACGGATTCATTAGGCATTGCTTTTTCTAAAGAAAATATGTTAGTCTTATTGCAAGAAGAAAACGGAGAAAGTAGTGATAGCAGTGATCGTTAACGAAGAGCTGTTTCAACTGGAGGATCAATGCCTCCGAGTCGCTGAAATGATAAAAAAGAGTAAAACGATGACTTCTTATTTCAAACATAAACAGTCAATGAAAGAATCTGCAGAAGTCTGCCAATTAAAAGAGGCGTTCCTGTCGAAGAAAAAGGCGTTTGAAAATGTAGCGGCATATGGCGAATATGCACCTGATTATCGTGAAAAAAAACGTGCTCTTCGAAAAGCAAAAAGACAGCTTGACCTGAATGAGCATGTCGCAGCTTTTAGGTATAGTGAAACACAGTTACAAAGTCTGTTGGATCAAATTGTCCAAGCACTTGCCGAAGAAGTTTCTAATGAGATCAAGGTAGATGCAGGTAGTCCGTTCTTTGAAACGAAAAAACACTTTGGATGCGGAGGGAATTGTCATGCAAGTTGACAATAGTGAATTTGAAATAATAAAACGACGCGGGCTGATCGTATGGGTCTACAGCTTAAAACAATTAAAGAATCTAAAAAAGTTCGGCTTGTTGCATTATGTCTCAAGAAGAATGAAATATGTCGTCCTTTACTTGAATGAAGAGACATTTGAAGAGACAGAAGAACGAATCCGTAAATTACATTTTGTTCGAAACGTAGAACGTTCTTACCGACCAGATATCGAAATGAATTTTGCTGATAAAATAGGTAATAAAACGGTATTAAAAGAAGAAGGTTTCGAAATCGAAGAGCTGAATACAGAAATCAGATTAGCGGAACATCTTTAAAAATCTCTTATGAGCAGTTTTTTAATAAAAAAATAACTTGGACAACTATCAAAAATTGATCATTGTCCAAGTATTTTTTGGTCTTTTTTTTGGTATACTAGTACCAGTACCATTTCTAAGGAGTGAGTAGATGCGGATAATATCAGGAAATTATGGCGGACGCCGCTTAAAAAGTTTAGCAGGGGCGAACACCAGACCAACTACAGATAAAGTAAAAGAATCCATATTCAATATGATTGGACCCTATTTTGATGGAGAGACAGTATTGGATCTGTTTGCAGGAAGCGGCGGTCTAGCTATCGAAGCCGTATCCAGAGGCTGCAGTCATGCAGTATGCGTAGACAAAAATTACCAAGCGCTAAAAATCATCAAAGAAAACATCGAGATTACGAAAGAACCAGAGAAGTTTACAACAATAAAACTTGATGCAGACAAAGCAATCGAACGGTTAGCAGCAGAGAAACAACAATTTGATTACTTGTTTCTTGATCCGCCGTATGCAAAACAAAAAATCATTGATCAAATCCATAAAATGGAAGAACTGGGACTTTTTTCTAAAACCGCAGTTATCGTATGCGAAACGGATAAAACAGTCGAATTGCCAGAATCTGTGGCTGGATTTCATCAAATAAGAAAACAGATTTATGGCATAACAGCTGTGACTATCTATAGAAAAGAGGGAAATCGATGAAACGTGCATTATTCCCAGGAAGTTTTGATCCTTTTACAAAAGGACACTTAGATACAGTGGAGCGTGCGGCTAAATTATTCGATGAGGTGGTAATTGGTGTTTTTATCAATACTTCAAAGAAAAGTTTGTTTCCTCCAGAAGAAAGAATGACATTGATCGCAAAAGCTGTGGCACATCTTCCTAATGTAAAAGTCATGCATCAGGAAAATCAATTGACGGTGGAAACGGCAAAAGAAATCGGCGCGGGTGCCTTGGTCAGAGGAATACGGAGTATCAAAGACTTCGAATATGAACGAGAAATCGCTCAGATGAACCATCATCTAAACGAGGAATTGGAAACGGTGTTCTTATTGGCAAAACCAGAATATAGCCATGTCAGTTCCAGTATTTTAAAAGAAGTACTGCACTTTGGTGGAGACGTGAGCAGTTATTTACCGCCAGTTATCAACGAAGCTTTAGCTGGAAAGCGTGAATCAAATGAAAGCTAAACAATGGTTGAAAACAGTACTGATTATCATATTTGGAATGTTGGTCATCGGATTTGTAGTAGTTCCTCTGCCATATTATGTTGAATCACCAGGAGCAACGATTGATCTGAAAGAATTAATTACAGTCAATGACAAAGAAGACAAAGGTTCTGGCTCTTTCTCTCTTACATCCGTCGGTATCAGGCAAGCTACCGGATTTTTGGCTCTAAAGGCTAAACTAGCCCCCTTTGAAGAATTGATTAGTAAAGAAGAATTGACTGGTGGGGCAACAAATGAAGAATATAATCAAATGCAACAGTATTATATGGATTCTTCCCAAAACGCAGCAATCGAACAAGCGTTGAAACTTGCAGGCAAGCCTTATAAAATGGAATTCAAAGGCGTATATGTCATGAGCGTAGAGAAAACATCGAACTTCTTTGGCAAGCTTTCAGTAGGAGATACAGTAACAAAAGTAGACGGCAAAAGCTTTCAAAGTACAGAAGCATTTATGGATTATGTAAAAAGCCAAAAAGTTGGACAAACAATCGAAATCAGTTATTTGCATAATGGTGAAGAAAAAACAGCTTCTGGTGATCTGATTGAGTTGCCAACAGATAAAAAGGCAGGAATAGGCATCACACTTACTGATCATACAGAGATCGAATCAGATACAGACGTCCGCATTAATTCTGGCTCTATTGGTGGGCCGTCAGCAGGATTGATGTTCACTTTAGAGATCTATGAACAAGTCACTGGTAAAAATTTGCGACACGGTAAGCAAATTGCCGGAACTGGAACGATCAACAGCGAAGGAGAAGTCGGCCGAATCGGAGGAATCGATAAAAAAGTAGCAAGCGCGGATAAAGCCGGCGTAGAGATTTTCTTTGCACCAGATGATACGATCTCAGACGATGTTAAGAAAGAATATCCTGAAATAAAAACCAACTACGAAGAAGCAAAAGCCGCCGCCAAAAAATTGAATTCCTCCATGAAAATCGTACCAGTAAAAACAGTACAAGATGCGCTTGACTATCTAGAGAAAATGAAATGAAGCAACTAAAAAAAAGTGAAAAAGCTGCTCTGTATCAAGTAATAAGAATAGCTAAGCAAAAACAGCTTCTCCTCTTTTGTTTGGATTTATTTACCGCAGATGCAAGCTTTTGAGCTAATTGAATACTATTTATTTTGAATAAGGGATTGTGACATATTTTCTGTCACAATCCTTTTTTTTCGTCAAAATATCTTTCTGCTAAAAAAAAAGAAAAAATTGACGTAATTAGATGTTGAAGGGACGATTTTGCCAGAGCACACTGTTTCTTCGATTTCAAATGAAAGGAGTAATGAATGGTTTTTACTGATCATTCTTTGTAAAAAGAAATAATGATAGAAAAAATCAGCAAGAAAATACTCACCTCCCCTAAGTTAATCGTTTGTATGTCTACGGTAGTTCTTATTTTTTGTATAGCCAGTGGTTTTTTATTGTCAAATCTGTTATTTCATAGAGAACAAGAAGAAATCGCTGCAAAAGAAATGCTTTCTCCATTTAGTTCCAGTGAAGAAAATCAATTGCCTGAAGGAAATACTGTAGAAGAGGATGCTCGTCCAAAGGTTATGTACACCGATATCAAAGGAAGTGTGAAGGAGCCTGGTATCTATTCGTTTTCTTCAGAAGAACGGGTCTATGATGTACTAAAGCGCGCAGGAGGATTATTAGAAGAAGCGGATAGCGATCGAATCAACTTTTCTGCGAAAATAGAAGATCAGCAAGTCCTATATATCCCTGCTGTAGGTGAAGAGCTGCCAGAACATCTTGATCAGTTGGCATCCTCAGAAGGAAAACAATCTACAGCAGATTCCGAGCCTTCAAAAATAAATATCAATACAGCCAGTCCCTCAGAACTCCAGCAGATTCCTGGGATCGGATCAGTCAAGGCGCAAGAAATCATTCGATTTAGAGAAGAAAACGGATCCTTCCAGAAAGTGGAAGACTTGCAGGAGATCTCTGGTATCGGTGAAAAGACAGTTGAAAAACTAAAAAACTTCGTTACAATTAAATAGAATGATTCAGAATCAACTGAAAAGAGCAATAAATGGAGGCTAATGGATGACGGACTTCATTTTGGCAGTGAAGGATATGCTCTTTTGTCAGACATGATGATTCGATATATTTAAAGAATATTTTGTTTAAGCAATGGAGTGCTTTTTTGACTAACTTGAAAAAACGGAGGAATGTAAACCATGTTAGAAAAATCTTCAAAACCATGCGATACGAACAAAGAAAAAATTACTGATAAGACTCAAAACAAACGCATTCCCTGGGACCAATATTTTATGGCTCAGGCAGTATTGTTATCTTTACGCAGCACATGTACACGTTTAGAAGTAGGAGCGACACTTGTTAGGGAAAAACGGATCATTGCTGGCGGCTATAATGGAGCAGTCAGTGGAGATGTCCACTGCATAGATGAAGGCTGCTATGTTGTGGATGGACACTGTTTGCGAACGATCCATGCAGAGATGAATGCGCTGCTACAGTGCGCGAAACTCGGTATCCCAACGGAAGGTTCGGAAATCTATGTCACACATTTTCCATGTTTAGCTTGTACAAAAGCTTTGCTGCAAGCTGGTGTCAAAGGGATCAATTATCTCCATGACTATCGAAATGATCCGTATGCTCAAGCGTTGATTGAACAATTAGGCGTATCTGTACACCAAGTTGCTTTAGACTCGCAGCATTTTTCAAAACTTCAAAATGAATTAACAGGAAAACATGTTTAGCGTTTTAGAAAGGCATGTTCGAAATCGGTTGATTTTTCCGGCAATTACGTCGATGATTATTTGTTTGTTGTATGATACGGACAATTGGATTTATCGTTTGTTTCTTGCCGGAATTTTTTTGTGGTTTTCGCTAAAAGAAGGACGTTTTATCGCGTACTTCTGTATTGTTGGTAGCATAATGGTATCCGTTTCTTATAAGCTACAAGAATATTCATTTTTAGAGGAAAAAGAAACTTCTGCGCAAGTGACTTTATCTACAGATACGATTCGTGCAAATGGCAGTTTTTTGACAATGGAAGGAAGGTTGTCAGAGAGTAAACAGAAGATACAGCTTTCTTATCAAGCAAACACCGAAGAGGAATTGAAAACTTGGCTTGGGTTCCGAGGGAAGGGGATAGAATTGACAGCTGAAGGTGAGTTTATTTCTCCCGAAAAAAAGCGAAATCCTTATACTTTTGACCAAGAAGCTTACTTCAGGAACCATAGAATCTCTGGTCGATTCCAAATTCAAAGGGTCGAAAAAATCAACATACAAAATCATTGGCGAAATTGGCTCCAGAGAAAAAGAGGCGCTTTTATTTCTTTTGTCCAATCTGAATTTCCGCAAAAAACAAGTGTATATATCAATTCTTTATTATGGGGTTATAAAGATTCAGGATTCAGAGAATCAGAAGAAATTTTTAGAGAGAGTGGTTTGCTGCATCTATTCAGCCTATCGGGATTACACATCCAATTTTATTTAGGGTGGCTGTATTATTTGTTTCGACGTATCGGATGGCCACTGCACGTCAGCATCATTCCGTTGAGTCTGCTAACTATCTGTTATGTTTCTCTTGCAGGCAGTTCTATTTCTGTCTTGCGTGCTAGTCTGTTGTTTTTATTGCGGTTGCTAGTCAAATTATTGAATAAACGTTACTCCTCTATGGACTTATTTGCAGTTGTCTTTTGGCTTCTTTTGCTATTTGATCCTCGATTTCTTTTTCATGCGGGCGGGCAGCTTAGTTTTTTCATGAGTTTTTTGTTTATCCTGATTTCTTTTGATGGAGATTGGATGAAAAAAACGGCTTCTCATGTCCTATTTACCATGATCACGATGCCATTGATTGTATGGCATTTTTATGAGTGGCCTCTTTTAGGCAGTCTTTTTACATTGCTGGTTGCGCCGGTATTCAAGTTTCTTTTTCTTCCTAGTGTGTTCTTTCTGACGCTTTTCAATCGCTGGTTGCCGAAAACCTTACTTTTGCTGATAGAAGAGGGACTGATCTTGTTTGAACGAATGATCGATTCGTTTTCAGGATCGACTCTTGTTATAGGGCGTCTACCTCTTGTGCTATCAGGGGTATATATTTTCGGATTGCTGATTTGTATGGATAGATTGAACGAGCAGCCGATGAAACTCTTGTTTTATGTTGGTCTGTTTTCTTTGATGCTATTGACTTTGCCATTTTTACGTTTTTCTTCAACGATCGCTTTTATCGATGTTGGTCAAGGAGATAGTATCTTTTTGCAAAGTCCTTTTCGAAAAGAAACGATTTTGATTGATACGGGTGGTAAGTTGCACTTTGAAAGGGAAAAGTGGGCGCAAGGTATCGTACGACCTCCTGCTGAAAGGAATATCGTTCCATACCTAAAAGGACAGGGAATAAGTGTGATCGATAAACTCATCTTGACACACGACGATACGGATCATGTGGGAGAATTGTCCACATTATCTCAGCATTTCACCATCAAAAAAATTTATATTGGCTGGGGTGCTGGACGAAATGAGCCGTTGCGAAGGCATTTAACAGAAGCTCAAAAAAATGGCACTAAAATCATTGAAGTCAAACATGGCGACAGGATCAAAGGCTATTATGATCTTTATGTATTGACCCCTTTTGAAAAGGGAGAAGGAAGAAATGAAGATTCGGTTGGTTTATGGCTGGACTATAATAATCAGCGTTTTTTGTTTTTAGGCGATTTGAATCAAGCGATGGAAGAACAGCTGCTTTCTATTTATCCTAATTTGAAAGCCGACGTAGTCAAATTAGGTCACCACGGTAGCCGCACATCAAGTAATACGGATTTTCTTTCCCGTATTGAAGCGAAACATGGAATTATATCCTGCGGAGTAAATAATCGTTATGGTCACCCTCACAGCGAAGTATTGGAGGCACTAGAAGAAAATCAGATAAGAACATGGCGAACCGATCAGCAAGGAATGATCACCTATCGCTGGCATCCAGTTTTTCATCCTCACGGTCTAGTGGAAACAATGATAGACTAGTAATTCTCATCTTCTCATGGTAGGATAATTTTGAAAGTGGTGAGTAATTTGAGTATACAAGCAGAGTTACAAAAAATACGTAAAGAAAAACTTGCATCTTGTTACTTGATCTTAGGAACAGAAAAGTTTCTCCAAGATCAAGTTCGGGCAGAAATAGTTAAAAAAATCAAATTAGAGGGCGAAGATGATTTAAATTTTTTAAGTTTTGACATGGAAAATGCAAGTTTAGAGGAGGTAGTGGCTGAAGCAGAGACATTGCCGTTTTTCGGAGATCAACGATTAGTATTTGTGGAGAACCCATATTTTTTAACAGGTGAGAAAGTAAACAACGGGATCGAACAAAATACTGATTTACTGACAGCTTATTTGAAAGAACCACTAGAATCGACTGTATTAGTATTTTTTGCGCCATATGAAAAGTTGGATGAACGGAAAAAAGTAACGAAACAATTGAAAAAAACAGCAACCATCATCAACGTCCAACAGCTGAATGAAAAAGAAGTACGTCAATATCTGATGAATACCTTAGAGAACTCTTCAATCAAAATGGAACGAAACGCCATTGATTTATTCTTGCGGTTGACCGACTTAGATTTATCCAAAATGATGAGAGAGTTACAGAAATTAATTCTTTATGGACAAAATCAACAGCAAATCACTGTTCGAGAAGTAGAACAATTAGTTCCTAAAACATTGGAACATAATATTTTTGACATGACCCAATATATTTTAAAAGGGAAGACAGAACAAGCCTTGCGTTTATATGAAGATTTAGTCATGCAAGGGGAGGAAACAATCAAAATCAATGCGATTTTACTTTCTCAATTACGTTTGTTTTTACAGACAAAATTTCTTGTAAAGATTGGCTATCAGCAGGCCAATATTGCAGAAACATTAAAAATCCATCCCTACCGTGTAAAACTTGCCATGCAAGAAGTAAGGAAATTCGATGAACAGTTGCTGGTACAATTATTTGATCAATTAGTCGAAATGGATTATCAAATCAAAACGGGGCAAATCGAAAAAGAATTAAGTTTTCAACTTTTCGTTTTGCGCACAGGGCAGTTGTTGAGAAATCGATAGGAAGAAAGAAGAAGCCAAAAGCATGCAAGAATATCGGTTGCTTTTGGCTTTTTTTGCCAAATAAAAAAACCGGCCGAAGCCGATTCTTTTACTTAGCGATTTTTTTGCTTAAACGAGATTTGTCGCGGTTAGCTTTGTTTTTGTGGATTAGACCTTTTGATTCAGCCATATCAATAGCTTTAACAGCTTCTTTATATAACGCATCTACGTTGTCAGCACCTGAAGCTACAGCATCTTCAAATTTTTTGATTGCAGTACGCATAGCGCTTGTTTGAGATGAATTTTTCACATTAGCGTTTTCGCTTGTACGAACACGTTTGATTGCAGATTCAATGTTTGGCATTAGTTTCACCTCCGATAACTTAAGTTCTTACGCGTGTGACCGCATAATTCAACATTCATTATTATACCTAAAGGCAGCGCGCTTTGCAATATGAACATGACAAGTTTTTTTCCTTAACAGTCTTTTATTTAAACTTTTTTATCAGTAAAAACAGATAAATCAAGCTGAAAAAATCAAAAAGACGCTATTGTGGGAGGCAATAGCGTCAAACCAAACTAGATTTTTATTTATCTATTTAAACAAAGATTGAATGGGAATGTTTGGTACTAAGTCATTATATAACAAAGAGAACCGTTTGCAAAGTTTTTTTTGAAAAGGGATACGATTCCCTGTTGTTCTTTGTTTTTCTATTAAGAAACTGCAGTTATTTTATAACCAGTCACCTTTGATCGGTAAAGGTTATTCTGGTGTACCGATTATTTTAATGTATTCATCAATATTTTTTATCAACATTTTTTTAATGACTAACTGATTCCGACGGTTCCATTTGCCACTTACTTCCAGTACATATTTATTTAGTGGCAAACGTAAGATGTACTTTGCCAAATAGCGATCTTTAAGCAGGCCATTGATCACACGGTCCTCAAGCTGCAAGTTGATTCCAGTCAGCATCATTGGCTGTTCTTGTAAAACATACGTATCAATTAAAAGACCTTCAAAAGTTTCCACAAGCGTCTTCCTTTCTTTCCAAAGTAACCTGAGAACAGGTACTATTTCTTCCATTTTGATATTCGTTAAAGTGGATGCAATCATTCCTTCTTTTGTCCACTGTAATCTAGTATAACAAAAAAGAGGAGAAGAGCCAAAAAGAAAAAAGAGCATCGATTTCAATAGGAAGTCTCATTCGCTCGGTCATTGTTTAAAAAAAGCTCCTGCATCGCAGGAGCATCCCTATATCATTCTAATAGGTCAATCAAAAAGCAGTATCTAACACATTTTGTATCAAATCAGGAAATAAAAGATAAGCTAAGCCCAGAATCAAAAGTACCGCTAAAAGAAACCAGCCAATTGTTCCTATGAAATACTTCAATTTTTCGAACATTGTATCACCTCGTTGTCAGTATATCACGGATCAGTAAATTGGGGGTGTTAAGAATCTCCTAAAAATAGGCAAAATTTGATCTATTTTCCTAAAGCAAATACTTGTAAGATACAGTAAGTAATGCCAGAAGCAATGACTGGTCCGGCGGCGATTCCTCTTAAGAAGACAACTCCTAAAATCGTGCCAAAAACAAGCGCAACAGTGATTTGCGGATCAGAAGCAATCAATCCTACGCCCTTGGAAGATAAAACAGCCACTAGCCCACCGCAAAAAACAGCTACCCAGCCGATAGGGGATTTAAAGGCTTCTAATAAATCACGTAGACCGATTTCCCCTGTTGCGATAGGGATCAGAATAGCTGCAGTGATGATCGTCACACCAATATTGATTCCTTTGCCTTGAAGCCAAGGGAAAAAGGAACGGGAGGCTGGTACGAGCTTCATAATCAGCACAAAAGCTGCCGCTATCATTAGACTTTGATTCTTAGCTAAAATTGCTACAAGTAAAATAATACCTAAAAAAAGCCAACTTTCCATGAAATAATTCCTCACTTTCTTCGAAACAATCATAACATGTTTTTAGAAAGTTGCAAAAGCAGGAATTTATCCTTCGAAATCTATTCATACGCTGATTTTTTCATAAAATAAACAAAATCATAAAAAAATTTCACTTATTTGGCAGAAGACAGCCGTGCTTGGTATAGTGGACAAGACTTACATTTTTTTGAAGAATCAGAAAGAGCAGGTAAAGGTCTTAGCAAGCGCAAGCCATTCAGAATAACCAATATCGTGCTTCCTTCGTGTCCTACTACTCCAAGAGGTAGATTTAAAAATTGCAAGAAGTTAGAAGCAATCAACAAGAGAATAACAAGAATCGAAAAAATGATATTTTGTTTGATGATCCGCCGCATTTTTAAAGATAGCCGATGACTGTAGACGAATTTATCTAAGTCATTTTTCATTAAGACGATGTCTGCGATATCCATTGCGGCGTCTGTTCCTTGTCCCATAGCGATACCTAATGAAGCAGCTGCTAAAGCAGGCGCATCATTGACTCCATCACCAACCATCGCATTTACTTGGTAACGTTCATTTTCTTTTTTGACTAGTTGTGTTTTTTCTTCCGGAGTACAGCTGGCATAGTAATGTTCGATTCCTACTTGTTCAGCAATAGCCTTTGCTGTGCCAGAATGGTCGCCAGTTATCATACTTGTATGGATGTTTTGGGATTTAAAGTAGGAAATCACCTGTTGGGCATTTGCTTTTGGAATATCCAACAGACCTAAAACAGCGATTAACTGTTGATCTTTAGAAAGATAGATTACAGTTTTTCCTTGATTTTCTAAACGTTCGATCATTTCCTCAATCTCTTTGCTGATTCTCATCGTCTCAGGATCATATGCGTGTTTGCCAACTTTCCATTGCGCCCCTAAATAGGTAGTTTGTAATCCAAAACCAGTAATTTCTTCTATTGATAGGCATTGGATTGCTTCGGGTATTGTGCAATCGAAATATTGTAAAATCGCATGAGCAAGAGGGTGTGTCGTTTTTTGTTCCATAGCAACAAGAAGTTGTTGTGCCAAATCCTTCTCATCAAAGAAAAAGCTGTCAGTCACAACTGGTTTTCCTTTAGTGAGTGTTCCAGTTTTATCAAAGGCAATCGCTTTTAATTCAGAAAGCTTCTCTAAATGGATCCCGCCTTTGATTAGAATCCCATTTTTTGCAGAATTTGAAAGAGCAGCTAGAGAAGCAGGAGTAGCAGATGCGACAAGCGCACAAGGAGAAGCCACGACTAATAATACCATTCCTCGATAAAAGCTTTCATCCCAACTCCAACCTAAGAAAAAGTGGGGGAGAAGGATCATTAGAGGCACAGCAAGCAAAATCAATTTTACATAATTGTTTTCGATCCGTTCGATAAATGAAGCTGTTTGAGTTGGCGTATTCTGCGCTTCTTCCACTAATTGGATAATCTTAGCAAAGACAGTTTCGGTACTCGTTTTTGTTACTCGAATTGTAATGGGATTTCCTTGATTCAGCGTTCCTGCAAACATCTCATCTCCTAAATATTTTTCTACAGGTACAGATTCACCGCTTAATGCAGACTCGTCGATCGTTGCCTGTGTGCTTTCTAAACAACCGTCGATCGGAACAGCCGCTCCTTTAGCGACGAACACCAAGTCATCCACCTTTAATTGCGAAACATCTACTTCTTGCATTTGTCCGTTTTCTTTTAGTAACTGAGCTTTTTGTGGCTGAAGATTCATCAAAGCGGTAATTTCTTTTTGACTTTTATTGGTCGTGTATTCCTCTAATGCACCGCTTAAACAAAAGATGAACGTCAACATTGCTCCCTCAAAGTAATTACCAATCAAACAGGCACCAATAGCGGCTAAAGCCATCAATAAGTCCACATTCAGTGTTCGGTCATTCCACAATTCTTTCAAGCCTTCCGATGTTTGTTTGTATCCACCGATGATAATAGCGCTGATATAAAAAAGCGGGGTGATGGTGAGAGAGAGGCGGTCGAAAATAAAACCGGCAATCATAAATAAAAGACAGCCAATTGTTGCTGCAAAAGCTTTTTTCTGATTAGTCATCGTTATCAGTCCTCCTTGTCAAAACAAGGATAGCATAATAAAAATGTAATTGATAATAAAAACAGCTAAATGAGAACGATAATGGTTATCATTTGACTATGGAGCTTGATGCGGTTTTTATTATTTATAATAATTATCATTAAATAAAATAAAAAACCAGAACATTTCTCATACAAGAGAAGTGTTCCGGTTTTTCTTACATTGCGATAAACCAATAACCAATTAAAATGATACCAAGGATAATACGATACCAGCCAAAAGCGGTAAAGTCGTTTTTCTTCAAGTAACTTAATAAGAATTTAATAGCTAAGACAGAAACCACAAAAGATACGAATGTTCCTACAAGAAGAACAACAGTTTCTTCCATTTTGAATGAATTCCCTTCAGCTAAATATTTGACGATCTTCAAGCCGCTTGCGCCAAACATGACAGGAATCCCTAAGAAAAATGAGAATTCTGTAGCGACAAAACGCGAAGCGCCAATCAAGATAGCTCCTAGGATCGTTGCACCAGAACGAGATGTTCCGGGAACAAGTGCCAAGACTTGGAATAATCCAACAAGAAGAGCTGCTTGGTACGTAAAGTCATTCAGCGAAGTCCAACGAGGTGTTTTGTTTTTGTTGCGTTTTTCGACAATAATAAAGGCAATACCGTAAACGATCAAAACAATGGCAACGGGTAAGAACTTGTGGAAATTTGCTTCTAACCAATCATCCAAAGGCAAACCAATGATGATGGCTGGTATACAAGCAACGATCACTTTAAACCAAAGTGTCCAAGTATCTTTTTTTTCTATCGTTGATTTACTTGGAGAAAAGGGGTTTAATTTGTGAAAATAAAGAACGACGACAGCTAAGATCGCCCCTAATTGGATAACGACATTGAACATCGACATAAATTGTGAACTGGCATCCAGTTTGATGAATTCATCTGCTAGGATCAGATGACCAGTACTACTGATGGGCAGCCATTCCGTTATTCCTTCAATAATACCGAGAATCACTGCTTTGATAATATTTGCAAAAAACATAAATTCCTTCCTTCCCAATTAAGATACATCTTATAGTATACCGTTATTTTTTGATAAACCCAATCTGTTTTTTAATATTAAGAAAAACTTGAGAAATGAAGCAGATAAGTATACGAAGAAAAAAAGAAGACAAAGCCCTCGTTCAGACTTTGCCTTTTATGATTCTCTGTTAAAAATTAAAATATCCCATCATAAAAACGAGTCTCGACTATGTGCTTTCCCGTTTTCGATATAAGACGTATCGTTGATACCATGGATAGAAAATCGACCGTTTGCATAAGTAACCTTTGTTACACTGCCATTTAAAAGACCAGCACGAACAGGCTGTTTAGGATCAATCAGATTAAGCAAGAAGGCAATCGTCAAACCATGTGATACGACTAAAACATTTCCGCCGCCGTTTTTTTCGCAGTGATGGGCGATATCTTCAAATCCTGTCCACACACGATCTCGTAATGTTTCATAAGTTTCTGCCCATCCAGCCGTATCCAAGTTGTATACAGCATTGGCAATTTGTTCAAAAGAAACTTCTGTGGTAAACATCTCATCATAGGTTTTAAAATTCAATACGCGAGGAATCACACCCCACATTTCCATGTCATAGCCGCCTTCAAGAGATCCGAAGCACCATTCTCTGATCCGTTTCTCGATAAAATAAGGAATTTCTTTTCCCTTAGAATGTTCTCCTAGAATAATACGGGCAGTTTCGATCGCCCGACCACTGTCACTAGAATAAGCAAAAGAAAAGTCGACATCTTTTAACCCGCGCCCTAAATAATGGATGCCTTCTTGTCCTTGTTTTGTGAGTGGCGTATCACACCAGCCTTGTACGCGTTCGATTGTATTGAACATCGTTTTTCCATGCCGTACGATATAAAGTGTAGTTTCTGTCATTTTATTCTCCTCCTAAATCATTTTTAACGATTGAAAAAAGGATTTGTCCTTTTTTCCTGTTCAATCGTTGTTGCATCACCATGTCCTGGATAGACTGCAAATTCATCAGGTAAAACAAACAGCTGGGTCCGAATACTGTGAAGTAATTGTTCTAAATTCCCTGTATACAGATCGGTTCTACCGATACTTCCTCTAAATAGGGCGTCGCCAGAAACGACAAAATCATCAAAAATAAAGCTAACGCTTCCGATGGAGTGTCCTGGAGTAGGGACTACACGAAAAGACATGTTCCCTAAAGTATAAGTTTTCATTTCAAATTCATATTCTGCAGGCGAGACAATAATATCAGCAATATCATCATGTCGTCCGAGTCCAGAAAGGTTCAAAATCGGATCACCTAGCCATTTTTGCTCTAGTGGGCTGACATACACTGGGATTTGATAATATGCGCGTAAAGGTTCTACTGCACCGATATGATCGTAGTGGGTATGGGTAAGCAAAATCGCTACCGGCTGTTGGTTTGTTTTTTTGATTTCTTGTTTGATTCGTTCTGCATCTTCTCCAGGGTCAATGATCAAAAGTGCTTCTTCGTTGTAGACCAAATAACAGTTTTCTTCAATCATTCCTGTTTTTAATCTTTCGATATGCATGTGCATTCCTCCTTGATAGCCAAAACTTCTTTCATCCATTAGTATAACGCATTCATTGCTAGGAAACAAAAACAGGTACTTATTTCTCTTTACTTATCTGAATTATCAGACTATATGAAAAGTATTTGGATATTCTAAAGAGAAGGAAAGTAAGTTTTCATAGCATTTTAATATGTCCTTGTTACATTAGACTCATCCAAAAATCCAAATTCTATATCCTATATCCCTGCCTAATCAGCAGGGTGTTTTTTTATGCTTGAAAAGAGAGCTCTTTTTGCTAAACTAGGCTTTTTCAGGTAATCTTAGAGAGAAAGAGGTGGTGGAAATGATCAAACAGTCAAAAATATCTGTGCGGCACTTAGTAGAATTTATTTTGCGACGTGGAAGTATCGACAATCGTAAAAAAAGTAGCCATACTGCATTAGAAGGAGCAAGAATCCACCGCAAGCTCCAAAAAGATGCGGGAGAAGACTATGAAAAAGAAGTCTTTTTAAAAACAACAGTTCCATTAGATGAATATCACCTGATCGTTGAAGGCCGTGCAGACGGTATTTTCAAAAGAGATGGTATTTATTATATAGATGAAATCAAAACCTCCGAGCCACGATTTGAAGATTTAGAACCAGAACAAGTGGAACTTTTCTTTCATCAAGCAAGGGTGTATGCCTATATCTATAGTCAAGAACATGATTTACAAGAAATAAATCTGCAATTGACTTACTTTCAGACGGCTGAAGAAGTGATTACGAGAAAGGTCGAACATCAGACAAGAGAGCAGTTAGAAACTTTTTTTAAAAAACTGACTGAAGATTATAAAGAATGGCTTGTTTTTCAAGAAAACTGGCGCACTGTACGCAATGCCTCTTTGATGGCTTTGAAATTCCCCCATGATGAGTATAGGAAAGGCCAGCGTGAACTAGCGGTAGCTGCTTATAAAACGATCCGTACGAAACAGAAATTGTTTGTAGAAGCACCTACCGGAACAGGAAAAACAATCTCTACGTTATTCCCCGCTTTGAAAGCTGTAGGGGAAGAAGAGGGAGAAAAGATCTTTTATCTAACGGCCAAAACAATAACTAGACAAGTAGCTGAAGATGCCATGATAGCATTAAAAGATACTGGAGCTGAAGTAAAAAGTGTCACTTTGACGGCTAAAGATAAGATCTGCTTTTTAGATGAGACGACCTGTAATCCAGATCAGTGCCCGTATGCCAATGGTTATTACAATCGTATCAACGAAGGGTTATGGGATCTTTTGAATCATGAGAATCAGATCACTCGAGAAGTCATCGAAACTTATGCAAGAAAGCATACACTTTGTCCTTTCGAACTATCATTAGATGTCAGTATCTGGTGCGACGTGATCATTGGGGATTACAATTATTTGTTTGATCCCACTGTTTATTTAAGGCGTTTTTTTGAAGATGAAAAAAACGAGGATTATCTGTTTTTGATTGATGAGGCACATAATTTGGTGAATCGTTCTCGAGAGATGTATTCGGCAGAACTATCTTATGAAAAAACGAAACGAAGTAAGGAAGCTATACCAAAGGAATTCAAAAAACTCCATCGTCGTTTCAACAAACTATTGAAAGAATTTGATACGATCCGAGAAATAGCAAAAGAAGATCATTGGGATTATCATCATCAAAAAGCACCAGCTGAATCTTTAGTAAAGGCAGGTTATCAATTAAGCGAAAAAATCAAAGAATGGCTAGCAGAATTTCCTGAGCATCCATCGCAAGAACAATTGCTTCCTTATTATTTTGATTTGCTTCATTTTTTGAAGGTCAGTGAATTTTATGATGATCACTATGAAACAACGGTCGAAAAAACGTATCACGATCTGATAGTAAAAGAGTTTTGTATTGATCCAAGCTTGTTTCTTGAGCAGTCGTTGGATAAAGGAAGAAGCAGTATCCTTTTTTCTGCGAGTTTTTCACCTCTATCTTATTATCAGGAAACACTGGGCGGACAAAAAAGTCTCGCTTACAAACTGCCGAGTCCTTTCCCAGAAGGAAACCAGCAAGTTTTCATTGCAAATTACTTAGAGACGACTTATCGAAACAGGGAACAAAGTCTGGCAAAATTAGTTGAGACGATCCATGCTTTTGCTGATGGAAAGGTCGGAAATTATTTCGTTTTCTTTCCTTCTTATCAATATTTAGACCTTGCGGCGGAAGCATTCAAACAGCAATATCCTGACAGCAATGTGCTGATCCAAGAAACGGACATGAATGAAGAAGAACGCGAACGATTTTTAGCAAAATTCCAAGCAGATCCCGATGAAACATTGATAGGATTTTGTGTACTTGGTGGGATTTTTTCAGAAGGAATCGATTTGAGAGGGAACCGATTGATCGGCAGTATGATCGTAGGTGTAGGGTTGCCGCAGATGAATCATGAGCAGGAACTGATCAAATCATATTATGATGAGAAGGAACACCTTGGATTTGCTTACGCTTATCAGCTTCCTGGAATGAACAAAGTCTTGCAAGCTGGTGGTCGAGTGATTCGTGGCATGGCGGATCAAGGAATCGTGGTATTGGCAGATCAACGATTTGCTCGTTTCTCTTATCGACGTTTATTCCCACAACATTGGCAAACAGCAAGAGAAGTACGAAGTGTTGGAGAATTGGAAGAAGGAATACAGCGTTTTTGGTCATCCAAAGAAGCAGTAAATGAAAAAAACGAGGGATGACAGATGTCAGCCTCGTTTTTTTCATTAACGATAGTTAGTGAATTGCAACTCGATTGGTAAGTCAAGTTTACGTAATAAAGCAATCACAGCTTGAAGATCATCACGGTTTTTACCTGTCACTCTAATCTGATCTTCTTGGATTTGTGCTTTTACTTTCAGTTTTTCATTTTTGATAGCTGTAGTGATTTTTTTCGCGTTTTCGCGATCGATTCCGTTGACCAGATCGGCAGTTTGACGAGCTTTGCCACCTAGCGCGTGTTCCGATTCGGAAAAATGGATATTTTTGATTGGCACATTTCTTTTGATCAACTTACCAAATAATACATCTTTGATCTGTTCGATTTTGAAATCATCATCGCTCAAGACAACTAGATTGCTGTTCTCTAATTTGATTTCTACCGTAGAATCCTTGAAGTCAAATCGATTAGTCAATTCTTTTGTTGTTTGCTGAATCGCATTTTTTACTTCTTCTGTATTGACTTCTGATACAATGTCGAAGCTAGCATCTTTTGCCATAAGAACCCTCCTGATATACGTATAAGTTTACTATATATCTATCTTATCATAGGAATGGGGCAGATTCTTACTTGTTTGCTAAAATTCTTCTCATTTGAGTTCGAAGTATTTTATTTTAATAGATAAACTGTTATTCTTACATTTGGAATAACAAAGTAGAGGAGAGGTGCTTGTGAGCAAAATTATGACTGCGTATCATAAAAATGAAAGATTAAAGAAAATAGTGGTTATTTTGATAACCGGATTGACCGCTGCGGTCGCTTTAAATTATTTTTTGATTCCAGCCAATGTCTTTTCTGCAGGGATGAATGGGATCGCTCAAATCATTTCCTCGCTTTTATATGAATGGTTTCATATCAAGGTAGACACAGGAACATTTATTTTTATTTTGAATATCCCTGTGTTTGTATTAGGGTTCCTCAAAGTAGGAAAACGAGCAACGATCCTTAGTTTTGTGAACGTTGTATGCGTATCAGTGATGACGATGCTACTTCCAGTCGGACAGATCACTGATAATATTTTGATGAATGCCTTAGTAGGCGGTGTTTTATTAGGTCTTGGCGTAGGGTTATCTTTAAAAATGGGCTTTACAACTGGTGGGATGGACATCATCTCTCTTGTGCTTTCACAAACAACTGGAAAAACAGTCGGAAATTACATGCTGATTCTAAATGGGATCATTGTAGTCATCGCAGGCTTCTTCTTTAACTGGGAAAGTGCCTTGTATACGATTATTTCCATTTATGCAATGACTCAAGTGATTGATGCCATCCATACGAGTCATCAAAAAGTAACAGCGATGATCGTGACCGTCAAACCGGAAGAGGTAACAGAAGAACTAGCGAAACGGATGGTACGTGGAATGACATTGCTTCCGTCTGTCGGTGGCTATTCAAAAAAACAAGGAAATATGATCATGATGGTCATCACCCGCTATGAAATGTATGATCTTGATCAGATCGTTCATGAAATCGACGACGATGCATTTATCAATATTTTACCAACTCATTCAGTATTTGGCCGATTTGCAAATGAAAACGAACAAAAAATGTATCGAACAACAGGTGTATTGCCAGAAATAAAAAATCGTTCACAAAAAAAATGAGGAATCAGATTTATTTTAGAATGAATTTAATGTATTCCATCTAACAAGGACATTTTATAAATTTAAACGAGAATCTTCCTTCTAAATTCTCATTTACAAGTAGTTAAAAAAAGAGTATGATAAATAAAAATCGTGTTAAGGAGTGTCGTACGATGAGCGAAGCAAACCAAGAACGGTCTGCGCAAGAAATAGAACTGATCAAAGAACGTATTCTTGCTGCCTTGGAAATGGTGATCGATCCTGAATTAGGAATCGATATTGTCAACTTAGGCTTGATTTATGATATAGAATTCAATCCTGAAAACGGAGAAACAGTCATCAAAATGACGCTAACAACTATGGGCTGTCCACTAGCCGATATTTTAACAGAATCTATCCATGACGCATTGAAAGAAGTGCCAGAAGTAACGAAAGCAGAAGTAAAACTTGTCTGGTATCCAGCATGGACGACCGATAAGATGAGCCGTTATGCACGGATTGCGTTGGGGATTCGATAGGAATCTTGACTGACTAGCTATGAGAAGCAAATAGTAAAAACAAAAAACCTTTTATCCTTTCTTGAAGAAAAGAGATAAAAGGTTTTTTGTTTATAAAATTTTGTCTGCTATATTAGAAGTTAATCAAATAATTGTGTTCTATTGATAAAGGACATTCAAATCCCTTTTCTTTTGCCATCCATCTTTTTTACATCAATTTGATTTTCGTATAGTATTCTTTCTCATCTTCGCGATAAATCGTGGCCCCATTTTTTTGCTGCGCCTTAAGACTGCCAAGATTTTTTTTATTTACAGACAAAAGTGCCTCATCGATGCCGAGTTTTTTTGCCTCTTGCAGTACTAATGCTAAGCCTTGTGTTGCATATCCTTTTTTACGATAGTCAGGGGAGATGCCGTAACCGATATGGCCAGCGCCGTTTCTTAATGATTCGTTCAGTTTATGGCGCAGATTAAAAATTCCTACATACTCATGTCCATCATTTTCCAAAATAAAGACGGTTGCGGGAACGTAATTCTCAGGAAGATCGATCCCTAAAGAAGTGTTTTCGCATTTTTTTACATAATCTAAAAATTCAGCAAGTGTATAGCCGTAAGCATTGTTGATAAATCCATTCTCGTTTGGTCCGAAGCTAATTTGCAGCCGATAAGCTTTCTCCAAATCTGCTTCCCATAGTTTGATCAATTTCATCGAATCCGCCTCTTCCTAAGTAAACATATTTTTTTCTACTATAGCACTATTTTGGTGAATAGCCATTCTTATTTTTATTTTTTGTGATGTATCGTATTAAGAATAATTTAACAAAATAAACGATTGCAGATTTTTGTTATTTATTGTATTGTTTTTATAATAGATGAATGCTCGTTATCTTTTAAAAAATGATCTTATTGATCGATATTGAAAGTTCAAGTTAAATTGAATTTTTAATAAATGTGTTATTTAAAGTTTTTTCGTCCGTTGCTTATGATCACTAGAAAGGAGATCTCGTGAACTACTTTAGCGGTTATAAAAGAATTCCAGAAAGATGGCAACAAGCAGAAATAAAAAATAATCAGTATCAAAATGAAAGAAGAAGACAGTTGTTGGAGAAAATGCAGCAAAAACAGCTGAATCGAGAGAAAAAGAAGAACAAAGAAACGAAGAAAAAGCAGCAAAATAAAATAGCTACCGATCCCAGAGTCGTTCGTTTAAACAATGAAATGAATCAATTGAAGCAAGAATTGAGTAAAGCAAAAAAGCAAGTAGCTACTGTGAGCAAGAAAAGAAGAGAGGACAAGAAACACATCAGAGAGCTGTCACAGCAACTCGAACGACAGCAACAGCAAGCAAAAGTAGAAAAAGAAGAGATGAGACAAAAAGTCATCGAACAGCAGAGGAAAACAGAACAATTGTATCAAAATTTAGAAGAAGTGGGCTGGGATACAGATAATCACGCACTTCAGGAACTCCAAAAACGTAACCAGATCATCATTTATTTGCTGCAAAAAAATAGCCAAATGCAACATTATCTAGAGAGAATACATAAAGCGTCAGATTTATTAAAGAAAAGAAATGATCGACTGAACAAGAAATTAGAAAAGCTTTCAAATAGAAATGCTACGTATCTGAAAATCATGGAGAAGAAAAAACAAGAACTGCAGCAGTTGTCTAAAGTCAACCAGCGACAAACAGAACAATTAGCAAAGGAAAAACAAAACTTCGTACAAGCAGCTCCTCAAGATCTGATCCATGCATTGATTCAGCAGTTAGACACCCAATCATTTTATAAGTTCAATCAGCTGAACAAGCTGTTCAATAGGTATCAATGGATCTTTGAACAACAAGCGAATGATTTGCAGTATCAAGAAACAAATATTTTTTATGGTTTTGTAGAAATAGAAGAGGGCAGCATTTATTTCCACGAGGTCAATACGGAGCAAAGAAGACCGCTGATAGTAGAAGAGAGCTTTAAACGCAAAGATCTTTTAACAGATGGGATAGCAGTACGAGTACATCAAAAAACAGTAGACGGTCCAGTATATCTAAGGTATTGCTATCCTATCGTTGAACAGAATAAGTCAAAAAGAAGAAGCGACAAATATCTAAAGAGAATAAGTCAAAAATCTAAACAGCCAAGTAAAAAGCAATTGAGCATAGATGCTGAAAAGTGGGCATCATCACTCAAAATTGCTGTGATCGGGAACAAACAAATAAAAGGATTCGTAAAAGGATTGCAGAAATATGTAAAAACTGTCGAAAGAATCGACGCATATGAGTATGGGGAGAAAGCACTATTTGAAAGAATCCGTGCTGTTGACTATGTCTATGTTTGCATCGATAGCGTCCCGCATCATGTGACCAATTTTCTGAAAAGTGAAATTGAGCTTATGGAAAAAACAGAATTTTTTTATCGCCCTTCAATAGATGATGGAGTTACTCGGATGAACTATTTGTATTGGTTGCAAGAGGGAAAACGCGTAGAGATAAAAAAGAACAAAAAATATGTTCTTGACAAAAAACAAATGTAATCCTAAACTAGAACATGTGATGCGGCTATGGCGGAATTGGCAGACGCGCTAGCTTCAGGCGCTAGTGAGGGCGACCTCGTGGAAGTTCGAATCTTCTTAGCCGCATAATTTTTTTATATATTGAGAAAAGATATCGAGAGAGAGATCCCATCGGTATTTTTTTATAAAATCTGATATAAAATAGATTTCGGCAAGAAAGGCATAGAAGTAATAGATAAGCAAAAAACTCGCTCTGATGTGACAAAACAACTCAAAAAGAGGCCATGCGATGTATTCTTTCGCATGGCCTCTTCCTATTTTGAATGTGTTTAAACGTTCAAATAATGAATCTTAGTACCAACCGTTTGCTTCC
>NZ_KV817750.1:166198-170061 GCF_001814765.1 Enterococcus sp. HMSC061C05 | reverse complement strand
TGCTTATGTGTGGTCAGTGTATGACGAAAAAAGAAAGCGATTTACTGTTTTTGATGCTATATTGGTATTGGATTGAATTACTTCATAATAGTGAGATAGCGAGAATCTACATCTTTAAAATCATCATGTAATGAAACGAGAGGTAGTAAAAATCGGAGGAGGACAAAATGAAACTTTTGAAGGAGGTAACAGATCAATTATACAAGAAGTATATTCTAGATTTAGATTATGTTATTTTATCTGTATCAGATTATCAAGGATTAGATAGCCATCAAGAAGCTGCAATCATATTAATGAAATATGTAAATAATGAATGGTATAAAGGCGTTAGAGGGACAAAACCTATACGTAAACCTATGCCGTTTGTAGAGTTCATATTCCAAAAATGGTTACAGCAAAAAATGAAAGGTAAACCATCGGGTATGACTTTTCGTGAGCGTCGGAGTTTAAAAAGAACTGTAGATAACTATTGGCGAACGGAGAAGCCGATAAAAATGAGATTAGTACATACTGACTGGACATCTTTTGATCATGTGGCTGGTTACCCAATTTATTTGAATAAAGGGCGAATGATTCCATCTCCCATTGATTTTGAAGAAATGCTTCAGCCAGAAAGTCTTTATGAAGAGGTTTTTTTTGAAACATCTTATGGACTTTATGTAACAAAAGAAGAATATTTAGAGCTGAATAATTATTTGTTCCCTAATAAAAAGAACTTAGTAGCCTATAGCTGGAATGACAGTTGGTCTAGTTATTTCACATCTGGGAGAGGATGCCGTGGAGCGCATATGTGGACGATTTATGACTCGTTAGAAAAGAGGATGGTTGTCATTGGTGCTTCAACGACGGATTAGTTTATATTTGTAAGAGTTAGCTAATATTACTGAATATAAAATGTATCAAAATAAAAAACCCGCAACGCGGGTTTTTTGTAATTGCCTTTCTAAATCTGGAAAAGTGGTTAAAATATAGTATCTTCTATTTTTTCGAACGATAGTCTCAGTTTTTTTAATAATCACTCTAGCGGAGACAATATGATTATGACGATTGAATATATACCTCCGTACATTCCTATTAGCTTACACATTTAATTATTCTTGAAAAAACGAAAGAGTACAAGGCGTAATAGAAAAAATCGATTTAAAAAAAGTTTTTTATATTATTGGTGTTTCCTTCGTGTATTCTCATGGAAGACAGTAGTTATGTCAAATAATCGTTTGTTTTGGACGCATAATCGTTCACGTAACTGATAAAGAAAAAGAAGGGAGGAATTTATTTGTTTTGAAATTAACGTTATTTAATGTTTGCTTTTTTAATATGTAAAAATAACTTTATTTATAAAAAAGAGGTTGTGACTGAAGTGGTCAGCTTCAAGAAATAAGAAGGAATTGACGAAAATTGCTTCTCAAATTTTTGTAGAATTTCGGCTTATTTTTCGAAGAAGCTACTTCTGGAACACCATGAATCAGAGGTTGTGAAAAAGCCGCTTAGTTTCGAGTAGTAAGAAAAATTTTGTGAAAATGGCTTTCCACATTTTTGCATAAATTTGGCTTAATACCGAGAAACTGGCTTTTGAACACCGTTTATTCGGAAAAAAAGGTCTGTGACAAGACTTTTGTCACAGACCTTTTGCTTTTTATTGATCCTGCGATTACTCGTCGCAATTTTTGTGAGAGCTTTTTCGCAAACTCTTTCTTAAAAAGTGTTCAAGAGACAACCTCTTTTATCAATCCAATACTTCTTCTTTCTTAGCGAAACTCCAAATCAGGCCGATAACAAAACCGATAACTGCTGGCACGATCCATCCCATCCCCAATTTGAAAAACGGCAAGTAGCTTTCCGCAACATATAAAAGATTTTGAACGATAGGGGTTTGCTTGATAGATTCTGGGCAGGCATTCAACCCATCAAAAATCGAAGCAATCAATGTAAAATAGGTAGTCATCCGATAAACAGCTGTACGCTGCTTAAACAAAGGACCAACCAACACTAACAGAATCAATGTCATTGCTAATGGATAGATGAACATCAAAACAGGCAACGAAAATTGAATGATATTCGTCAAGCCTACATTTGCCGCTAAACAGGGAAGGATACTGGCAAGTGCAACAAAAAAGGCGTAATTTCTTTGCGGGAACAAATCCGTGAATGTTTCTGCAAAAGCTGTAATCAAACCAATACCAGTCTTCAAACAAGCTAATATAACGATGAATGCTAATAAGATACTTCCATAAGTGCCTAAATAATGATCAGCAATCTGAGCCAGCGTAATTCCGCCGTTTTCACTTAGAGCAAAGCTACCTAAGCTCATAGCACCTAAATAAGCGAGCAAAGTATAAATGATTCCCATCAATATAATGCTGATCGCACCAGATTTGATCGTGTCTTTAGCAATTTCAGCAGGTTTTGTTACACCCATGTTTTGAATCGTCGTAACGATGATGATTCCAAATGCTAAAGCAGCAAGCGCATCTAATGTGTTATATCCTTGAGTAAATCCTGTGAAAAAAGCATGGTCTTGGTAATTTGGCTGAATAGGCGCTTGATTGACAGAGCCTAATGGATTCAAAAAAGCAAGGAGAAGCAATGCCCCTAATAAAACCAAAAATGCAGGATTCAGGAATTTTCCAACATAATCTAATATCTTTGTCGGTTTTCTTGAAAACCACCAAGCCAGCACAAAAAATACAATACTGAAAATTGCTAGATATAGCGTCTGTCTGCTAGGATCGATAAATGGTGCTAAACCAATCTCGAAAGATGTGGTCGCAAGGCGAGGTAAAGCAAAAAACGGTCCGATAACTAAGTAAAGCAAGATGGTAAAAACCATCGCATATGTTTGATTTATCCGTTTTGCTAATTCATATACACCTGAGCTTTTCGATACACCAATGGCAATCACCCCTAAGAAGGGAAGACCGATACCGGTAACCAAGAAACCTAGATTCGCCCAAAAGGTAGCAGCGCCTGCTTCTTGACCCAAATGAACGGGAAAGATAAGATTTCCAGCACCAAAAAATAGACCGAAAAGCATGGAGCCTATAAAAAGATAGTCTTTAAATGATAATTTTTTTGTCATACATAACTCCTTTACGGTTTTTTTAAAAGTAACAAAATTTCGAAAAATATGCAACAATTTTCAGAAAATTTCCTATATAAAACGATGGTTATTTAATAACATAAGTGATAAAATAAAAGCGCTGAATCATCTGAGGAGGAATCATCGTGACAAAGTCGAGATTAGAAGCATTTACTGATGGAGTAGTGGCCATCGTTTTGACAGTTCTTGTATTAGACATCAAGATTCCTGATCCATCTGGTTTTCATTCTTTGTGGGTCATCCGAAATACATTATTAGCTTATGCAATAAGTTTTATATTTGTTGCGGTAATCTGGGTGAACCATCATCGTATATTCCAGATGGCAGAACGCATCAATTACCGAGTGGTCTGGTCGAATATCTTTTGGCTCTTCTGGCTGACCTTATGTCCTTCCGTTACTAGTTGGGTCGGGCGTAACCCTGAAGCTTTTTGGCCTGAGATGGCTTATGTCTTAGTATACACGATGTGGAGTTTTTCTTTTGGTATATTGATGAGGCAAATCATGAAAGCAAATAAACCAGATTCCCATGTTGTGAGAGTTTTGTCAAAGGACCATCGAAGTTTTATCTCCATGTTTATTAACTTATGTTTGATTGCCGGTATCTTTTTTGTACCGATGATTGGGTTATTCGGACGTTTTTTCGTATCTGGTATTTGGATTTTTTCCTATAAAAAAGCAGATGCCTATTATCAGCGGTTGTTTCCGGGGAAATAAAAAGGCTGTGACAAAAATCTTGTCACAGCCCTTTTTCCGAATAAACG
>NZ_KV817750.1:153626-166098 GCF_001814765.1 Enterococcus sp. HMSC061C05 | reverse complement strand
AAAATTTTTCTTACTACTCGAAACTAAGCGTCTTTTTCACAACCTCTGGTTCACGGTGTTCCAGAAGTAGCTTCTTTGAAATAAGCTGAAATTTCACAAAAATTTAAGAAGCAATTTTCGTCAATTCCTTCTTATTTCTTGAAGCTGACCACTTCTGTCACAACCTCTTTCTTACTTCTTACGTTCATATTTCATATGATAGATCAGTAATAGAAGCAAGAACCACACAGGTGTCAGTAATAAAGCGATTCTCGTATCTTTTCCTAGGAACAAGACGACACACACAAAGGCCATATAAAGAAAGACCAAATAATTACTCAATGGATACAGCGGCATTTTAAATGAATGTGCTTTTTTGCCGATGATACTTTTACGATATTTCATATGCGTGTAGACAAGCATACTCCAAATAAACAAGAAACAAGTAGTGGCAATACTGCTTACGAGTGTGAATACTTCACTAGGCATCACGTAATTCAAGATAACCGAAATGAAAATAACGATCGTAGAAAATGTCAAAGCATTTCCTGGAACATGATGTGTTGTTAACTTCTTGAATTTTTTAGGAGCACTGCCTTCTTGTGCTAAAGAACGAAGCATACGTCCTGTACTGTATATGGCGCTGTTGCAGGCAGAAGCTGCTGCACTTAATACGACTAGATTGATCAAGGATGCAGCAATCGTGATCCCAATTTCCGAAAATACCTCTACAAATGGACTATTATCTGGATTCAAGCTATTCCATGGATAGATGGCCATAATGACAAAAAGAGAACCTAAGTAAAATAAGATGATCCTGATAGGAATATTATTGATAGCTTCCGGCAATACTTTTTCAGGATTTTCTGTTTCCCCAGCGACTAATCCAACTAATTCGATCCCAGCAAAAGCAAAGGTCACCATTTGGAAAGCCAAGATGAATCCTTTGGCACCAGTCGGAAAGAATCCGCCATGAGACCATAGATTCGTGATGCTGGCTGTGCCAATATCTGTCGTATAATGGGTGAGGATCATATAAGCACCTACGAGGATAAAGGCAATGATCGCTACAACCTTGATCAAGGCAAACCAAAACTCTAATTCACCAAACAACGAGACAGCCACCATATTCAAGCAAAGAAGAAGACCTAATGCAATCAGTTCAGGAAGCCACTGAGGAACACCAGGTGCCCAGTAGCGTACATACATCCCGATGGCTGTTAAATCTGCCATTGCAATCGATACCCAGCAGAACCAATACGTCCAACCAGTAATGAAAGCCGCTTTTTTGCCAAGATATTCTGCAACAAAATCCAGAAAAGAATGGTTATTAGTGTTTGATAACAGAAGTTCGCCTAACGCACGCATAATGAAAAAACAGATGCATCCAGTGATGAGATAGGCGAGCAATATCGAAGGGCCAGCTAGCTGGATAGACTTTCCGGAACCTAAAAACAGCCCCGTTCCAATCGCTCCGCCAATAGAAATCAGTTGGACATGTCTATTTTTCAGTCCACGCTGCAGTTCTTGCTCTTCATTCATTTTTAAATCATCCTAACTAAAAAAGTTTATATTACTTCCATATTAAGAGAGTTTTCTGAAAAACACAACTAAGATTCCAAAATTTTCAGAAATTTACCTTTTACGAGTAGGCGCAAAAAAAGAACTGCGGTAAACACCGCAGCTCTCTGTCCCAATCAGCTATTGATCCTAAGCATTTAAAATACGTGAAAGGAACTCTTTTGTACGTTCTTCTTTCGGATGGACAAAGATATCTTCTGGTGTACCTTCTTCTGCAATCACACCTTTATCCATAAAAATGACACGGTCAGATACATCTTTTGCAAATTCCATCTCATGCGTCACGATAAGCATCGTCAAGCCAGTATGTGCTAAGTCTTTGATCGTATTAAGCACTTCACCAACCATTTCAGGGTCTAACGCCGAAGTAGGTTCATCGAATAACAATACATCTGGATTCATCGATAATGCTCGAGCAATTGCGACACGCTGCTTCTGCCCGCCAGACAATTGTGCTGGTTTAGCTTCGACATAACGATCCATACCAACTTTTTCCAGATTTTCGATTGCTACTTTTTTGGCAGTTTCTTTATCTCGTTTCAGGACAGTTGTTTGTCCAGACATACAGTTTTCCAAGACGTTCATATTATTGAAGAGATTGAAGGATTGGAAAACCATACCTAGATTCGTTCGATATTTAGGTAAATTATATTTAGGAGCTAATACATTTTCTCCATTATAAATGATCTCGCCGCCTGTTGGTTTTTCTAGTAAATTGATACAGCGCAAGAAAGTAGATTTACCAGAACCAGAAGAACCGATGATCGTCACAACTTCGCCTTTGTTGACTGTCACGCTGATATCTTTCAATACTTCATTTTCACCGAAGCTTTTTCTTAGATGGTTGATTTCAATAATTTTTTCACTCATGATTCTTCCTCCTTATTCCTGCAAATTTGAATTGTCGATTTCTTCAAGCTTTGTGTAAGCAGAAGGGCCATCGATTTTCTTTTCTACCGCACGCAGGATTCTGGTGATCGTAAAGGTCATGACTAAGTAGATGATCCCGACGATCGTAAATGTTTGGAAGAATTGGAAATTCGCACCGGAAGCAGAGTTCCCTTGGAAGAACAAATCAGCTACGCCGATTACACTTAAAACGGCTGTATCTTTGATATTGATAACAAATTCATTCCCCGTTGCCGGCAAGATATTCCGTAAAACTTGTGGAATAACAACTTTTCTCATCGTTTGGCCATGGGTCATACCAATGGCTTGCGCAGCTTCGAACTGTCCTTCATCTACTGCAAAAATTCCCCCACGGACGATCTCTGTCATGTAAGCTCCAGTATTGAGAGAGACGATAAACAAAGCGGCAATCGTTCGATTCAACGAAATACCAAAAGCGAGTGCCAGACCGTAGAAGATGACCATTGCTTGTACCATCATCGGTGTTCCGCGGAATATTTCGACATAGATAGAAAGAAGTGCATTTCCGATTTTTTGGAAGAAGCGAGTCAGTGCATTTCCTGATTCAGGTACCGAACGGAAGACACCAATCAGTAATCCAAGTGTGGTACCGACAACTGTCCCGATCAATGCGATGAACAAGGTAAGTCCAGCACCTCGTAAGAACATATTGCCGTATTGTTTCCAAATCGTAGTGAAGTCAGAAATGATGCCGGGTTTTTCTTCACTATCAGTTGCAGCAGGCTGGTCTTTGACTGCTTGGTCCATGATTTTTGTTCGTTCATCGTTAGAAATGCCAGAAAGAATCTGGTTTACTTTTTGGATATCCGGGTCGCCTTTACGCATACCAACAGAAATCTGAACATCTTCCGGGTTTGTCTGGAAGCCATCTGCACCGCTGAATTCGAGCATTTCCAAGTCTTTGTTCACACTAGTTGCTGTTACACCTTCCGGACGTTCGCTGACATAACCATCGATCATTCCAGAAGCTAACGCTGTTCTCATGGCTGAGAAATTATCCATTGCTTGTTGTTTCTGCACATCCGGTATCTGATCGATCACAGTATAGTGGAATGTATTTAACTGAGCAGTGATCTTTGCTCCAGAAAGATCTGCTAAACTTTTTGCCTTTGCGTATTTGCCATCTTTCTGGACTACTACTACTAATTGGGATTCATAATAAGGATCGGTAAAATCAATTTCTTTTCGTCGTTCAGCAGTAGGGCTCATTCCGGCGATGATCGCATCGATCTTGCCTGATTGAAGAGCAGGAGCCAGACCATCCCATTTTGTTTGGACGATGACTAATTTTTTCCCTAAACCATCTGCTACTTTTTTAGCGATTTGAACATCATAACCGCCGGCGTAACTATTTTGGCCTTGGATTGGCAAGGCGTTATTCTCATCTGTTTGTTGAGACCAGTTGAAGGGTGCATACCCAGCCTCCATACCTACGCGAAACTCATCGCTCGGTGTTTTTTCATCTGCATTTGCCAGAGATCCCACACTGAATAGTGAGAAGACAAAAGCAAATAGTACGGCAACTGAAACCATATTTTTTTTCATTTTTTTCTCCCTTTCTGATTATATGATACACGAGCGGTCTAGATGAAATGCGGTAAAGCTTTATCTGAAAAAATAAAAAGCGACCGATTTATAGATATAAAAAGGCCGCTAAAATTCCATAAGGTGATAAACCTCTCACAAAACATAGCGCAACTTAGCATCACTGCTAAGACAGTCCGCAAGCTCTTAACTTGCGTCCCAACATACACTTCAAGCAAAAAAGTGTACATTTCGGCGATCCTCCCTATTCCTGCTTCTCCATGTTTGCTTCACTCCACAGGGTTAATGATTCTCGCGACCTCTACCTCATTGATTGAGGCATCTCGTATTCAGTTATTTATACAAAAAAGTTTACGATACTCGAGAGGCTTTGTCAATCTATAACTGCTGTTTTTTGAAAAAATACTGATAAATATAGAAAACTTTACTTTTACCGAAAAAACAATCACAATGTGAATCATCTATCCATTACAAACGATAGTATAATTATACACAAAAATGTATGTAACACAATAAAAAAAGAACTGAAACAGAAAATTTCCTGCATCCAGTTCCACCTCGATTATTTAAGCAGCCGCTTTCTTTGGCTCACGTCCTAGGATCGCTTGCAAAAGAACAACGACACCGTAAATGGCTAATATTAGATAAATCAAACTTGAGTATTGGGTGATTCCCCAGCCCCATGTTCGATAAACGGCTAATGTAATGGCTAAAACAATGGCGGCAATCACGTTGAATAAAGCAAAAGCCCAAAGATTTCCGTTTTCTTTGCGTACAAGGTAAAAAACAGAGAAATAAACACTTAACGCTAACCAGGCGATGCAAGCCAGAATAACGCCCCAGTAAATAAAGAATGGTAACATATCGATTCACCTCACTTTTATACAGCAGTATTGTAACACGTTTTCATTCTTTTGTCAGTGAAGATTGTGATAAATTGTTCAAATGTCCCTCGCACTTTTTTATTCCTATTTTTCACACTTTTCAACAATAAATTTGTTTGAGTATGGGCTATAATGGAAAGTGAGGTGACAAAACATGAAACAAGGAACAGTAGACGAAGCAGCAAAAGAGATATTGACTCATCAGAAAATCACGTTTTTGACCGGTGCTGGGGTATCCACACCTTCTGGAGTGCCAGATTATCGATCACTGACAGGAATCTACCACGGAATGGAACAGCCGGAATACTTGCTGAGTCATCAAGCAATGGTAAATGAACCAGATAAATTCTATCAATTTGTCAAAAAGATTTATCATCCTGAAGCAAAACCAAATATTATTCATTTAGAAATGGCACGTTTAGCGAAAGAAAAAAATGTCTGGGTCGTTTCGCAAAATATTGACGGGTTGCACGCAAAAGCTAAAAGCCCGCAACTCGTCAATTTTCATGGAAGTTTGTATCAATGTCATTGTCGAAAATGTAAGCAAACAGTAGACTGGAAAGAATATCTTCACAGCGACAAACATCAAGCATGCGGCGGACAAATACGCCCAAACATCGTGTTATATGGTGAAGGATTCCAAGATGAAGTCATTGAGCAGGCGGCTTACGCCGTCAGCCAAGCAGAGCTGGTCGTCATTGTTGGAACGAGTTTTCAAGTTCATCCATTTTGTGATCTGGTACAATTTCGCCAACCGTCAGCCAAAATTTTAGTAATCAATCAAACGCCTGTTTATTTAGCGGAACCTTATACGTTTATTCAGGAAGACGGAGCGGTTGTTTTCAAAAAAATACAAGAATTAGGAGTAGACTATGACTGAATTCAAAACAGAAAAAGAAAAAATGATTGCAGGCGAGCTTTATTTTGCCAATGACCCTGAGCTGGTTGCCGACCGTATGTTTGCAAGAAGTCAAAGCCAAATCATCAACCAGGCCGAATCAGCGGAACTGCGATCCCAATTGTTGAAAGAGACATTTGGTCGTACAGGGAAAAAAATCTATATGGAGCCAGTTATCAATTTTGATTACGGATATAATATATTTGTCGGTGAGAATTTTTATGCAAATTTCAACTGTACATTTTTAGATGTCAGCACAATCGAAATCGGTGATAACTGCATGTTCGCTCCCAATGTCCAGCTGTATACGGCAACACATCCATTACATCCAGTGAAACGTAACAGTGGTTTGGAGTATGCAAAACCCATAAAAATCGGTGATAATGTTTGGTTAGGCGGAGGCGTTATCGTCACGCCGGGTGTCACACTAGGAAACAATGTAGTGGTCGGCGCAGGTTCGGTCGTGACCAAATCTTTCCCCGACAATGTAGTGATTGCAGGAAATCCTGCTCGTATCATCAAGACAGTAGAGGAAGAACCGTTAGAAGAGTCTCTTGAAACATTACGTCAAAAGATCGATACGATCGATCGAGAATTAGTTGCTTTATTAGAAAAAAGAATGGATACAGTAACTAAAATAGGACAAGTAAAAAAAGAAGGAAACCAAGCAGTTTATGATGAAAAAAGAGAGCAGCAAGTATTGGATAAAGTGGCTAAACTGCTGAAAAATAAGGGATACAAGGAAACAATAACAGACACATATGTTGATTTGATGAAACACTCGCGCGAATACCAAAACAAAATGAAGGAGGAATAAGTGTGATCGAAGGAGAGGCACGGCGAAAACAAATCATGCAAACCTTGGCAAATACAGAAAAACCAGTGAGTGCTAGCAAGTTTGCGAAAACTTTTGGAGTCAGCCGTCAGATTATTGTCGGTGATATTGCTTTACTACGAGCGGCAGGTAAAAGTATTGTGGCAACAGCAAGAGGTTATATCCTTGAAACAGAAGAAACCAATACTGGACATATCAGTAAAATCGCGGTCCAGCATGGAAAAGATCAAACAGAAGAAGAGTTGAGACTCATCGTTGAAAATGGCGGTGAAATCATTGATGTGATCGTAGAACATCCGCTTTATGGTGAATTAACAGGCACGTTGCACATTAAAACACCACAAGACATCGATTCATTTATGAGACGTTATCAAAAAAGCAATGCTTCTTTATTATCCGAACTCACAGGAGGAATCCATCTGCATACGATCCGCTACCCAGAAAAGCATATGCTGAAAACGATCAAGCAAAAACTAGCTGAAGCAGGTATCTTGTACGAAGGATGACAAGCTCCATAAAAAAATAACACCGAAGAACTGGCGGAATTTAAACGCCAGTTTTTTTATTTTCAAGAAAAAGCAGTTCTTTTTGTTTAAGTAAACTGTTCTATACTTTTTAACAAGTCAGAAAAAAGGAGATGTTCAAGATGGACACTGATAAACAGAAAGAACAAAAAATCAGCTTATATATTGACAAAGGATTGGAATTTGATCAGTACAAAGAAAAACATTACACTAATTATTTAACTGCTATAACAGATACTGTGTTTAAGCATGCACCACAGATTTCTGATAAGAACATTCAACAGCAATTCTTTGAAAACTTTACGGCATATCTTTCCCCTGAAACAAAAGAATGGGCTTTATGGGAGGATTTCCAAAAGGTTAGCAGAAAGTTTGAAGAACTTAAATTAGAGAATATCTGTAAAAATCTGAATATAACTTTTGATAGTGAATCAATTGATTCTGAAAAGAAAAAATTTGATGATTATTTGTACAACTTTAGAGGACAAATAGCCGTGGAAGTAGCGAAAGCAAGTCCGGTGGTTGAGTTGAACCTTTACTATGATCCAGAATTTTTACATGCAATGGATGCAGCTGATGGTGGTGTGGATGCTACTGAATTAATAATGATAGTAGAAGATTGGCAAGAAAGTGTGTACGAGATGGAATGTAACATTGCTAATGGAGTGGAAGGAAGCTACTCTAGTCAAGTACTCCGATATGTATATCACAACAATGAAGGATTAGAGGGGAAGATTTATTTATATAACGAGCAAAAAGAGTTCGTTGAAAAGATGCCTTGGGAAAGAGACGAAGATCTTGCTACGGTGTGGCAAGAGGAATGTCAAACAACGTGTCTTACACTAGCTCCAACTCAAGTAGCTAAGAAGGAACCCACCCAACAACTAAAAGACCTATCCAATGAGCAAAAACATTCAGTGATCACTCGGCAACAAGAGGCTTCTGATACAAAGGCAGAACGTGAGACTCCGCTGGAAAACATCAATTTTGCTACATCAGAACAGACAAAGCCTTTCTCGAAAGAAAGAGATGAAAGCATAGACAAGAAAGATGATAAAAAGATGTATATGGATAGGAACCCTGAATTATGGAAAATATCTGTCAACGACTTTGGCATGGACCTAAGACCAGTGGGACAGTCGACTCAGTCAAAAGGGTTATATCCAAACAAGTCAGCGCAACTAACTGATTTAGCTTCTCGCCATCACCAAAAGCCGCTGTCAGATTTCGTAACAGCAGCTAATGTACAACATAAAGCGGATGATCAATTAAACAATCGGCAACAAAATGGTCCAACAAAACAAAACGTGCGTATGAATACACGAACAGAAAAACCGTTGGTAAAAGTAGATTCTTGGGAAAATAGAGAGGGATTGAAGCAAGAGACAGATAAAAATCAAGGGAAGAAGCGAGTGGGACAGTTAATAAAGTCATGGGAAAATCGGCAAGACAGTAACTCAGGACAGGTTCTAGACAATCGCACCCAAACAACGGGCATAGCAACACTAAATTCAAGAAAACAGAGGTTAAACCAACTCCAAGAAGGCGCAACGAAACATAAAAGCTATCTTTTAGGAGATAAAAAACATATAATCCCCAATAAAAATTTATCTCTATCCAAGACACAGCCGTATGCTGAATTTTGATTTTAGTAATTTTGATTTCAGTCAGTGACAAAACATAAAAAGGGAAGTGACGATTTTCTGTCACTTCCCTTTTATAAAGCTTTCTTATGCCATAGAATCGAAGGATCAATCCAAGTCTCTACTCGATCACCAATACGCCTTCTTTTAATGCAAATGGATTTTGATCGTTGATGTGGTCATAGAACATCACACCGTTGATATGGTCGATTTCATGTTGAACGACGATCGATTCATAATTCTTCAAACGAATCTTGTGTTTTTCACCATTCATATCATAATAAGACACAGTGATTTTGGCATGGCGAACGACATATCCTGGTACTTCTCGGTCAACAGATAAACAGCCTTCACCTTCCCCTAAACAAGCATCTTGAACAGAATGGCTCAAAATTTTAGGATTATACATAACAGTACTTAGAGAAGGTTCATCTACCTCTGGGTCTGCACTTGGTACGTGAACAGCAATGATTCTTTTAGAAATATCTAATTGAGGTGCAGCTAAGCCAACACCGCCTCGTAAGTGCAATTCTTCAGCTTTGATTGGATCTTGGCTGTTTTTTAAGAACTCAAGCATCTCTTTTCCTAAAGAGATATCTTCTTCGCTTAATGGAAGAGAAACTTCTTCTGCTACTTCGCGTAAGGTCGGATTTCCTTCACGAATGATATCATCCATTGTAATCATGGAATATGTACCCCTTTCTTAAAAGACTATATTCAAGTCTATTTTCGCATTATAGTTTACCACAAAAATGGAAAAGTAGTAGTAAGATTGTTTGAAAACTACTTTTTCTTAATGATTAACCACTTGATTTCCAGCCCGGTTTCAGGTAAAGTATAGCTGTGTGCTCTAGGCGCACGGCCTGCCACTTGGTTAAGCGAATCACCAACGTTTTACTCAGTCGCAGGGGAATAATCGAAAGAGGTGAAAGAAATGGCAATTTCAAAAGAACGCAAGAATGAAATCATCAACGAATATGCTCGCCATGAAGGGGATACTGGTTCTCCAGAAGTACAAATCGCTGTATTAACTGAAGAAATCAACCACTTGAATGAACATGCACGCGTGCACAAAAAAGACCATCATTCATACCGCGGCCTAATGAAAAAAGTTGGTCACCGTCGTAACTTGTTAGCTTACTTACGTAAAACTGACGTTCAACGTTACCGCGAATTGATCAAACGTTTAGGCTTGCGTCGTTAATTTTAGTCAAAAAGAGTGGGATTCACATGAATCTCACTTTTTTTACTCGTATATCAATTAAGCAAAATTCCGTGATCAAGCTAGATGGACTCCTACTAACCAAATGAAAGCTGCTCAAAAAACGGCTTTCAGCAGTTTTCATTTGTTTAGTAGCGTCTTGCTTTCACGAGAAGGAAAAGGAGAAGTTATGTCAGAAAAACAAGTATTCAAAACGACATGGGGCGGCCGTCCCTTACAAATCGAAGTCGGTCAGCTAGCAAAACAAGCAAACGGAGCCGTTTTAGTCCGTTATGGAGATACAGTGGTCTTAAGTGCAGCTGTGGCCTCTAAAGAAGCAAAAGATACAGACTTTTTCCCATTAACGATCAATTATGAAGAAAAAATGTATGCAGCAGGGAAAATCCCTGGAGGTTTCATCAAACGAGAAGGTCGTCCAAGTACGGAAGCAACATTGACTGCTCGTTTGATCGACCGTCCGATTCGCCCGATGTTTGCGGAAGGCTTCCGTAATGAAGTCCAAGTAACGAACATCGTGATGAGTGTAGAAACTGACTGTTCACCAGCTATGGCAGCGATGTTAGGTTCTTCTTTAGCACTATCGATCTCAGATATTCCATTTGATGGTCCAATCGCAGGTGTAGAAGTTGGTCGTGTAAATGGTGAGTATGTCTTGAATCCAACGGTAGAGCAAGCAGAACAAACAGATATCGAATTGACTGTTGCTGGTACGAAACAAGCGATCAACATGGTTGAAAGTGGCGCGAAAGAAGTTTCAGAAGAAGACATGCTTGGTGCATTACTGTTTGGTTTTGACGCTATCAAAGAATTAGTTGCTTTCCAAGAAGAAATCGTTCAAGCAGTAGGAAAAGAAAAAATGGAAGTCACTTTACTGCAAGTTGATGAAGTATTGAAAAAAGAAATCTTTGATGCTTCTTACGCTACAATGAAAGCAGCAGTAATGACCGAAGAAAAACTTGCTCGCGAAGAGAATATCGAGCAAGTGAAACTCGATATTCGTGAAGCTTACGCTGAAAAATTTGCAGGTCACGAAGATGAAGATCACTTATTGAAAGAAGTCAAACAAATCACGGAAGATCTGGAAAAAGATGTCGTACGTGAATTGATTACCATCGATAAAATCCGTCCTGACGGGCGTAAATTGGATGAAATCCGTCCATTGTCATCAGAAGTCAGCTTATTGCCACGTGTACATGGTTCAGGATTGTTCACACGAGGACAAACACAAGCTTTATCTGCTTGTACACTCGCACCTTTAGGAGAGCACCAAATCATTGACGGTTTAGGGGTTGAAGTCAGCAAACGATTCATCCACCACTACAATTTCCCTCAATTTTCTGTTGGTTCTACAGGACGTGCAGGATCTCCAGGCCGTCGGGAAATCGGACATGGCGCATTAGGAGAACGTGCATTGGCACAAGTAATCCCTTCAGAAGAAGAATTTCCTTATACGATCCGCTTGGTAGCAGAAGTATTGGAATCAAATGGTTCTTCTTCCCAAGCAAGTATCTGTGCTGGCACGTTAGCATTGATGGATGCAGGAGTACCAATCAAAGCACCTGTTGCCGGTATTGCGATGGGACTTGTTTCTGATGGTGAGAACTATACGATCTTAACAGATATCCAAGGGTTGGAAGATCATCTTGGCGATATGGACTTTAAGGTTGCCGGTACAAAAGATGGGATCACTGCTTTGCAGATGGATATCAAGATCCAAGGAATCACAGAACAAATCCTAACTGAAGCATTGACGCAAGCAAAACAAGCACGTATGGAAATCTTAGAAGAATTGACTTCAACGATTGCTGCTCCACGTGAAGAATTAAGCCAATATGCACCAAAAATCGAAATGATCCAGATTGAACCTGCTAAAATCAAAGACGTCATCGGTAAAGGCGGAGACACGATCAATGGAATCATCGATGAAACGGGTGTAAAAATCGATATCGATCAAGATGGAAAAGTAAGTATTGCTTCTGCTGATGCAGAAATGATCAAAAAAGCCATCAAGATCATCGAAGATCTGACAAAAGAAGTCAAAGTCGGTGAAGTTTATCTAGGGAAAGTTGTCCGTATCGAAAAATTCGGTGCATTCGTCAACTTGATCAAAGGAAAAGATGGACTTGTCCATATTTCTCAATTGGCAAACGATCGTGTCAATAAAGTCGAAGATGTTGTTAAACTAGGTGATGAGATCCTTGTGAAAGTAACTGAAATCGATAAACAAGGACGCGTAAATCTGTCAAGAAAAGCAATGTTGAATGAAGATGGTTCAACGAAAAACGAAGCAAAATAATTTTAATTCTTATGAATATTGTGTCTTGTGATCAAGAAATTGGCAGGAGAACAACAATTATTCGAAAAGAGGGGACTGTGACAGTTTTTTGTCACAGTCCTTTTTTTGCGAATAAACGGTGTTCAAAAGCTTGCA